>JAJDNV010000395.1 GCA_022340545.1 Acidobacteriota bacterium
GCCCAGCCGGCTCCTCCGAAAAAGCGACCGCCGCGACAGGCGCGGCGGTCAGGGCGAAGCCAACGGTGCAGGGTCGTCTAGTCGCCTTCGATCTTCTGCGCGAGGTAGTTCTCGGCGCCCATCTCCTTGATCATGTGGAGCTGCGCCTCGAGCCAGTCGATGTGCTCCTCTTCGTCCGTGAGGATCTCCTCGAGAAGGGCCCGGGTGCCGTTGTCGCCCTGGGCGCGGGCGAGCTCGACGCCCTTGTTCAGGCGTGCCACGGCCTGGTACTCGAGATCGAGGTCGTGGTGGAACTGCTCGGGCACGTCGTGGCCGACGTTGATCTTCATGTACTTCTGCATGTTGGGGGTGCCGTCGAAGTAGAGGATCCGGTCGATCACGTTCATGGCGTGCCCCATCTCCTCGATGGACTCCTTCTTGATGTACGCCGCGAGGCTCATATAGCCCCAGTTGTCGCACATGCGCGCGTGGATGAAGTACTGATTGATGGCGGTGAGCTCCGCGCAAAGCACGTCCTGCAGGACCTGGATGACCTCTTCGTTGCCCTTCATGGCTCCTCCCTCGGGACCGGCGGACGTCCGGCGCCTTGAAAAGGCGATCTTAACCTCGATCCGACGAAAAAGCCGGCTCAGCGTTTGCGGAGGTGGGAGCGGAGATCGGGCAGGCAGGCGGTGCAGGTGCGGCCGCAGCCGGTGCGCTCGGAGATCTCCTCGAGGCTGAGGCCCTCCTCCCGCATGCGCCGGGCGATCTCGTCGAACGAGAGCTCGGCGCACTCGCAGCGGGTCATCGGGGGCGAGATCGCGTTCGATCCCGCGGCGACGCTACCCTCCATCCTTTCATCATAATGAAAAGCGTTTTCATGTTCAAGCGAGGTGACGGGCGAGCCACGAGGCACGGCACCGCGAGTCGGAGCCCGGCGGGCCACCCCGTCGCGGGGTTGACGCGAACGAGACCGGCGCCGGGGATCGGGACTAGAATGCCCACATGCCCGAGGCCCTGGACATCGTCTGCCCGTGCTGCGAGGCGCTCCTCAAGATCGATCCGGAGACCGGCTCGGTCGTCTGGGCCGACCGCAAGAAGCGCAAGCCCAAGAACTTCGACGACCTGGTCACCAGGGTGCAGTCGAACAAGAGCGTCCTGGACGAGAAGTTCGCCCGGTCCGTGAGACAGACGAAGCACTCCGCCGAGATCCTGGACAAGAAGTTCGAGGAGGCCCGCAAGCGCGCGGAGACAGACGACTCGCGCCCCCCCCACCCCTTCGAAAACGAGTAGTTGCAGCTTCGTCTCCGCGGGGCCTAAGATCGGAGTCTACCCAAGCAATCGGAGGAGAATCCTGATGTTGAAGCGTTTCGTGTTCGTGGCCACCCTCGTCGGTCTGGCCGCCACCGCGTTCCCGCAAGGCAACCCCCGCGGCGAGGCCGAGGCCAAGGTGGCCGGCAAGGCCGTGTCGATCGAGTACGGCCGGCCGAGCCTGAAGGGCCGCGACATGCTGGCCCAGGCCCGGGTCGGCACGCCCTGGCGTCTCGGCGCCGACGCCGCCACCACGCTCACGACGGAGGCCGACCTCGCCTTCGGCGACACGACGGTGCCCAAGGGGACCTACATCCTCACCGCCACCAAGGTGGACGCCGACACCTGGCACCTGAACGTGCTCAACCAGGCCGATCGCGCCAAGGTCGCGGATGTCCCGCTGACACCCGCAAAGGTGGACGAAGAGACCGAGACCCTCACGATCAAGCTGACGGGCGAGGGCGAGAAGGGCTCGTTCGAGATGACGTGGGGCAAGACAGCCTTGAAGGCCAACTTCTCCGGCAAGTAGAGCGGGTCTCCGACTCCGACGGGGCCGCCGGGCGACCGAGTCTCGGCGGCCTTCTTCGTGTCAGTCGATCCAGCCCCGGTGGCGGTACACGAACAGGCCCAGCCGCTCGTGGGCGAGGTTGCTGAAGCTCTCGCGGCGGTCGCCCGGGCGTTCGAGCCGCTCCAGATCGTAGCGCGTCTCGACCGAGGGAACGGCGACGACCTCGAGGCCCTGGGCCTCGAGGCAGGCGGCGGCGCGCCGGGTGTGGGTCGGGGAGGTCACGGCCAGGACGCGCGTCCAACCTCGCTCGCCGAAGAGGCGCGCCACCGCCCGGGCCTCGTCGTGGGTGTTCCTGATTGGACCCACCGTCAGGACCTCGGCGCTCGGGACGAATCGCTCGACCCAGGCCCTGGCGAGAGGCGTGTATCGTCCGGATGGAGGGGGAATCTCGGAGACCACGAGGTGCGAGGACCGGCCCTCTTCGACGAGCTCGAGGCCGCGGAGCAGCCGGCTCATCGCGGCGGTGGTGGGATCTCCGTCCTCCTGGATGCGCGAGGCGAAGACGAACACGGCGTCCGCGGCCTGAACCGGGTCCTCTCGCACCAGACCCTCTCGCATCCACGACGTGAGGGGGGTGAAGGCCACGGCCAGCCAGAGGCCGGCGAGCAGGGCCACGCCAGTCATGGCCAGGCGGCGCAGCGGCGTGGGCCACACCGCCGCCCCGACGAAGGCCGCGGCCGGGACCAGGAAGGACCGGTCCTCCCAGAAGGAGACGAGCGAGGGCAGGTCGAGGTCCAGGGCGATGAAGCCGGCTATCGCCCCGGCCATCAGTCCGGCCCAGGCCCGCCGGCGCCGTTCGCCGCTCACGCCCGAGCCCACGGCGACCCTCTCCCGCCCGGAGGCGCCGGCCCGCCGGCCTGCCCGTTCTCAGTCGTCGCTCCCGCCACTGGTGCTCTCGGACGACAGGCTAGCACGGGCTCTCGGCGAAACGCGAGGCAGAGGCCGACGAGAAAAGGACGAGGTGAGGTGTCGGCTCAGCCCTCGTTCTTCGGCCGGTCCTCCTCGGGGACGGCGCCTTCGACCTGCACCATGTTCCGCACGCTGAAGGCCAGGCCCTGGTTCGCGATCTGTCCGAGCACCGTCCGCTCGAGCTCGCTGTTCACCGTTCCCGCGAGGGTGGCGCGACCCCCGTCGACGAAGATGCGCACGGGAGGCTCGGGCCAGCCGGCGAACCGCGCGAACATCGGGTCGCCGTAGATACGCGCGTGGAGCTGGAGCCGAAGACGCTCGTCGTGCTGAGACATGCCCTGCAGCCGCAGGTCGTTGTGGACGTCGCGGACGCCGGCGACGCGGGCCACACGGTCCTCGATCTCGCGCCGGCGGACGATGTCGAGGACGAAGCCCTCGATCCGCACGACTCCCGAGTCCACGGACAGCCCCACCGCATCGAAGACGCCGTACCGGGCGTACGTGGACAACGTCTTCTCGGCGTCCTTCAGGATCGCCCGGTCGCTGCGCGCCTGCTCCGGGACCACCCGGATCTCGTTGATGACGTTCTTCGCTACCTTGCGCGCGACCCGCTCCGCCTCTCGGGCGTCCGGGAGGGTCAGGGCGATCCCCTTCAGTCGCACTACCCCGTCCTCGACCGTAATCGCGATGTTCGTGTTCTGTTCGAGGCCGGCCTTCGCGAAGCGCCCTTCAATTCGCCGCAGCGTCTCGGCGTCGGTGTCGGCGACGGCCGGGACGGCCAGGAGGGCGGCCAGCGCCAGCCCGAGAGCCGTCGCCTCGCCACGGCGTCTCATCGGGCTCCTCATGGGTTTCCTCCTCCCGCGGGGTCGTCGGCACTCGACCCACACAAGTAATAACGCGGATCCCCCTCGGGCCGATGCCACGAGACGTCAAAGGACGTCAACATGGCCTCCCCCGGTGATCCGGCTCACGTCCTCTCCCCGGCCCGCTGATCCCCTTGACGTGGTCGGTCGGGGGCTTGAGACTTGGTCCGTGACGCGTCTCGCCGCCGTCGATTCGGAGTCGATCCCGCGCGGTCGTGCCCACGCGCACGGGGTGAAGGGCTGGGGCGACCTCCTGTTCGTGTCGGCGCAGACGGGGCGCAGCCGCGAGGGCAGGATGGTCTCGGGCGACCTCGCCGAGCAGTACGCCCAGGCCCTCGAGAACGTGCTGGACGTGGTCTGGGCGGCGGGCGGGAAGCCGGACTCGGTGACCCACCTGAGGGTCTACCTCACCGACCTGCAGCAATACCGTCACCGTCACAAGGCGATCGCCGAGGCCTGGAACCGACGGCTGAAGGGTCACCGCCCCGCGTTGACGGTGGTCGAGGTCACTGGCCTCCTCGACGAGGAGGCCCTCGTGGCGGTGGAGGCCCAGGCCCTTGTCTGACCGTCCCCCGCGCGTCGAGTTGGCGGAGGCGCTTCCGAAGGAGAGCGAGTGATGGGACGCATCGTGGATCTCTGCGGCGAGGTGGCGGCGGCGGTGGACGAGGGTCCGGAGGGCTTCGTGCTCTCGCCCGAGGCCTGGGAGGAGTTCCGGAAGGACTGGTCAGAGGAAGACATCCAGGACGCGCTCAATTTCGTCACGGAGTCGATCCTGCAGTCCGAGCTCGTGGAGGCGGCGGACAGCCTCAGCGCCCGCCTGGTCGAGGCCCTCGGGGACTACGGCGGGGAGGAGGCCTTCGCAAGCGCGGTGGAGGGGCAGGCCACGATCGGCATCGACGTCATCCGCCAGCTCGCCCATCGTCTCGATCGGCTCGAGGAGGTCCTCGAGGTGTTCCGCGACGAGGACGCGCCCGACCGCCAGGGATTCGACGCGCTCCAGCGGCGGCTCATCGATCAGGGGATCGAAGACGAGATGCGCCCGGACTGGGAGAAGCAGGAGGGCGAAGCGACGCCGCCCGGCGAGGACGAGCCGGACCACTGACCCGTCGGCGCCGGGGAGAGGTCGGTGGGCTGAGCGAGCGTCTCAGAAGTCGAGGCGTGCCCCGAGCCGCAGAACCCGCGGCGGTTGGATGGCGGTGGCGACGCGGAAGCTCGGGCCCCAGACCGGATCCTCTTCAACCTCGTTGCCGGTGTCGAGGAGGTTGAAGACCTCGGCCACCAGGCCGAGCCGGGCCGGGCCGACAGCGAGGCCCTTTTCGATCCGAGCGTCCACGGTGAGCGTGAAGGTGAAGCGGTGGCCCTCGGCGGTGAGTGGACGCCCCTCGGGATCCGTGCCGCGGATGCGACCGAGGTGCTGGCCCCGTGTGGTCGCGGGAATCGCCTCTGGCCCCTGCGCGAGGTCGGGCACGATGACCAGACGGCTGAAGGGCTGACCGTCCTGGTAGCGCGCCACGAGGCCGAGCCGCCAGTCGCCGGGCGGGCGCCAGGCGGCGGCCAGCTTGATCGTGAAGGCGCGGTCGAAGTAGCCGCGGCCCCGCGAGTAGGTGTCCGCGTTCGGGTTGTCGAAGAGCTCGCCGGTGACGCCCTGGTCGTTCTCCACCACGCGAAAGCCCCGGTTCCCGCCCCGAATCTCGGTGCGGGACGTGGTGGCCCCGGCCAGGAACGCCAGACGCCGCCCGAGCGGCTTCTCGACCCGGAGCTCGACCGACTGGTGCAGACCCGTGTGCCCGGGGGGGTTGGTGAGGAGGTAGCGATCGAGGGCGAAGCTCTCCTCTCGTCGATCGAAGACAGGGAGGAGCTGGTCGTCCTGTGGTCCGACGATGTCGCCGCCGGGGTCGGGCAGGTAGCGAACCGTGTACTCGGAAGGTGGCACGCCGACGTTCACCGATTCGAGAAGGTCCCGCTCCCGCCGGTCGACGCCAACGAGGCGGACGACGACGCCTCCGCCGATGGTGGCCTCGATCCCCCCCACGACCTCGCGGGTCCGTGGCGGCCGCAGCCCCGGGTCGAGACTCGTGAGCGAGCCTTCGGCCGCGCCGGGCCCCACTCGTGCAATGAGCGTCCCGCGCTCGGCCGGCTCGTAGAGGCCATCGCCGTTCGCGTCGGTCCAGCCGTAGACCGAGGCCCAGGAACCATTCGGGTCGCCGAAGGCCAGGTGTTCGAGGAGGAGACGGTGGCGGTACTCGCCCCAGCCGGCGAAGGCGGTCAGGCGACCAGCTTCGGTGAGTCGCCATCGGGCCGAGAGCCGTGGGAGAAGCGACGTCCACGAGACGCCCGGGCCCGCGCCGGTCGCAGCGCCCGTCGTCCTCTCGAGGCGGACTCCGGCCTCGACGGACAGTCGGTCGCCCCACGTCAGACGGTCGGCTGCCCAGGCGGCGAGATCGAGCAGGTGGCGGCGGGAGTCCGAACCACCCCACTCGTACTCCCACAGGCGGGCGGACAGTCGATCGACCGTCTCGGGGATCGGGTCCGCCGGACCCGGCTGCTCCCGGGCCCAGGCGCGCCTCACCGCGACGCCCAGGCGCGGTGCGTGCGACACCCCGTCGAGCGGGGACGGGTGCATCGCCAGGGACCCCCCGACCGTCCAGGTCGAGCGTCGGCTCCGCGCCGGGAAGACGAGCGTCGGCACGGGACCATCGAGGAGGCGCTCGATGGGCCGTGAGGCCTCGTGGTCGTCGATCGTCGGCTCGAAGCGACCGCTCCAGAATCCGGCGAAGCCGGTCGCGGTCGCCCCCTGCCCGGAGCGCGTCCACCGCAGCGCGCCGCCGAAGGCGTCGGCGCGCTCCTTCGCCGGGTCGCCAAGGTACCGAGCCCGGGCCGCCAACGGACGCTCCACCGCCTGAGCCGTGACGAGAAGGCGGAGCGTGTCGCGGTCGTGCGGCTGGAAGACCAGACCGGCGGCCCCGGAGGCGAGGCGGGACTCGAGGGGCGCGGGATCGGCTCGCTCCAACCGGCGGCCGCGGGCGAAATGGCCCGACAGGAGGAGACGAAGCCGCTCACCGGCGATCGGTCCGCTCGCGACGACGCTCGCGTCGGTCAGGGACCCGAAGCGTGCGATGAAGGGGACCGGTCGGGATGACCCTCCGCGCTGCAGGCCCGCGCCCAGACCGTAGCCTTGCACCGTGGCGTGCCACGAGCGGCCGGGCTCGCGCGGCGTGAGGGTCATCGTCACCCCCGGCGCGCCGTACTCGACGGGTGCAGGCCGGGAGGCAAGCTCAACGGGCTCGAAGACGTCGATGTCCGGGAGCAGGAGCGGTCCGCCCCCGACGAGCGGATCGGTGAGGTCGACGCCGTCGAGCAGGAAGGCGTTCTGGGTCCAGGAGGCCCCGTGCATCGAGAATCGCCCGGGGTCACCGAGGTGGAGCCCGGCCCCATCGATGCGATCGAGGATGGTCATGGGCTCCGCGGTCTCGAGGAAGGACCAGACATTGCGGCTCGATGGCAGGTCGCGGGAGAGAGGAGCCTCATCCAGGACGGCACCGTCCGGATCCGCGGGCGTCGGGCGGGGCGCTTCGTCGGCGGCGATCGCCCCCCCGCTCAGAGCGACCAGTGTGGCGAGGAGCGCACCGACCATCGCGCCCCGTGAGCAAGATCTCCGCTCACCACACGACCGTGACGAAGGCTGCGGCATGAGCTCGACCCGCGTCCAATGTAACAGACACGTGCTCGCGGGGACGCGTGAAGACGAGGTTCGCCGCGATGCCGATGGCCGCTCCGGCCACGACGTCGCTCGCGTGGTGGTGCTTGGACTCCACCCGGCTGTAGCCCACGTAGCCGGCCAGGAGGTAGGCAGGAGCGCCGAACTTCCAGCCGTACCGCGTCTGGAGGAACGCGGCCCCCGTGAAGGCGCTCGCCGCGTGGCCGCTCGGAAAGGACCGGTGCCCGCCATCGGGCCGGGTCCGGTCCGTCGCGACCTTGAGGACATACACGACCGCCATGGCCGTCCCGAAGGCCTTGGTCAGCTGGCCGAGACCCTTTCCGTCGCTCGCGACGAGGGCACCGCACGCCGCGCCTGCCGGAAGAAGGACGGCGCCGAGGTCTCCCGTATCCTGAACGGTGTCGGCGCGCACCTCACCCGCGCCGAGCGCAATCGCGAGCACAAGGGCAACCGCGATGGTTCTCACGCTGCGCGCCGGGGGCGGGTGGATGTTGCCCCCGACCCGGGGTCCGCACGAGCTGCCCGGTGGCTCCGAGGGGCAAGAACAGCGGTGTGGATCTGTCGACACCGGCTCGAGCCTAGCATGCGCGTAAGCGTGTCCGTGTCGAGCCCACACGACACCCCCGTTTCCGTCGCCCTGTCCTCTTGACGGAAACTGGATCACCTCCCGAACCCCGCGGTGCTAACGTAGGGGCGGAGGATCGTCTTGTCTCGCCTTGCCCGCTGGGCACGGCTCCCGCGGAATCCGACGGCCGCGTTCGTGGTCATCGCGGCGGTCTCGGTCATTGCGCTCGTCTGGCTGGGGACGCGCCTGCTCAGACAGGACCGGGAGCTCGAGGCCCAGCGGCTCCTCGAGAAACGTGAGAGCGCCGCCGACCGTGTCGTCGCCGCGCTGGATCGGGTGCTCTCCGCCGACGAGCGGAGCCTGCTGAGCCGTCCCGGGACGGCCCCGCACCCCGGCCGGAACGGCCTCGTCCTGGTCGTGGCTGACGCCGGCACGGTCGAGGTGATTCCGCAGGCGGGGTTGCCGTACTACCCCGTGGCGCCACCCCCGCCCGAGGCGGACGCGCGTCTGTACCGCGCCGCCACGACGTCCGAGTTCCAGGACCGGGACTTCGGCCGGGCCGTCGAGGTCCTTCGGTCCCTCTCCGCCTCCCCGGACCCGGTGGTGAGGGCCGGGGCGGAGCTCCGCCTGGCGCGAAACCTCCGCAAGGCTGGCCGCCCCGAGGCGGCGTTGCGCGTCTACGCCGATCTCGCCGACGTCGGCGACGCCGCTCTCGCCGGTGTGCCCGCCGATCTCGTGGCGCGGCGCGCCCGCTGCGCCCTCCTGGAAGAGATGGGCCGTCGTGAGCCACTCGCCACGGAAGCACGGGCCCTGCACGAGGATCTGAAGGCGGGCCGCTGGCGACTCGAACGCGACACGTATCGCTACTACGCAGGGGAGGTCCGCCGCTGGTTCGAAACCGACCCGGCCGAAACCAGCGAGGGCGAGGCACTCGCGGCGGCGGTGGACTGGCTCTGGCGGAGTTGGCGTTCAAACGACACCGTCGAGCCCGGGTCCGCCGGTCGCCGCTCCCTGGTTCACGAGGGGACGTCGACGACGGTCGCCTGGCACGCCTCCAACGAGCATCTGACCGCCTTCGCTGCGGGCCCGAGCTATCAGCGAGCGGAGTGGCTCGAGCCGGTGATCAGCGCCGCCGAGCAGCTCGGCGTTCGCATCGCGCTCGTGGACGCCAGAGGAAACCCCGTTCACGGCCACCGTTCCCGGGGCGGTTCGCCGGAGTCCGTGCGCATCGCCGCCACGACCGGCCTGCCCTGGACCGTGGCGGTCGCCAACGCGGACATCGAGGCGGAGCGGGGTCAGTTCGCCCAGCGCCGGCGGCTCATGATGGTCGGTCTCGCCGCCCTGGCCCTGCTCGTTGTCGCCGGGAGCTTTCTCATGGGACGGGCCGTGTCCCGCGAGCTGGCCGTGGCCCGGCTCCAGTCCGACTTCGTGTCCGCAGTCTCCCACGAGTTCCGCACCCCGCTGACCTCACTGAGACAGTTCACGGAGATGCTCGTCGAGAACGACGACCTGTCTGCGGAGACGCGACGCCGCTACTACGGGGCTCAGGCGCGGGCCACCGGCCGGCTCTCGCGTCTCGTGGAGTCCCTTCTGGACTTCGGCCGGATGGAGGCCGGGGCTCGTCCGTATCGCCTGGAGCCTCTCGACGCCGCCGAGCTCGCCCGCACGGTCGTGGAAGAGTTCCGGCAGGAGGGCGCGCAGCGGGACTTCACCATCGAGTGCGACGCGCCTGCCGGAGCCACGGTCAGCGCCGACCGCGAGGCGCTCTCCCAGGCCCTCTGGAACCTGATCGACAACGCCGTCAAGTACTCGGGCTCGAGCCGCACCGTGCGCGTCGAGGTCGTTCCGGGTCGGGAGGTCGCCCTCCGTGTGCAGGATCAGGGCCCCGGCATCCCCGCCGCCGAGCGCAAGCAGGTGTTCCGGAAGTTCGCGCGGGGGAGCGCCGCCCGAGAGGGCGACGTGAAGGGCACGGGCATCGGCCTCGCCATGGTCCGTCACATCGTGGAGGCCCACGGGGGCCGGGTGACGGTCGACAGCGAGCTGGGCGCGGGCGCCACGTTCACGATCCTTCTGCCCGCAGGAGGTTGAGGCATGCCGCGCATCCTCGTCGTCGAGGACGAACCCGACATCGCGCTCGGGTTGAAGGACGACCTCGAGCGTCACGGCTTCGAGGTGCAGATGGCCGGCGACGGCGAGTCCGCCCTCCGCCAAGGTCGGGAGCTCGGCTGGGATCTCATCCTTCTCGACCTCATGCTGCCGGGACGGGACGGCTTCGCGGTCTGCCGCGAGCTCCGGCGCGCCGGCATCCGGACCCCCGTCATCATGCTCACCGCCCGGAC
>JAJDNV010000020.1 GCA_022340545.1 Acidobacteriota bacterium
CGATCTGCTCCGCCGAGGGAACCCGACCCTCGCGGGTGAGGAACCCCCACTCGCGGCTCAGGGGCGTGCTCGTGGGATCGAACGCCCCGCCGGTCGCGGCGTGGAGGTCCCGGCAAAGACCCAGGAGGTCCCACAGTCCAGCCGAGACGCCGACGGGCCTCGCGGCGGCGTGGCGGTTCACCCGCGCGAGCTCGCTCGAGTCACGGAAAACGGTGAGCGCCCTCTCGAGAGCATCGACCTCGTCGAGGGCCGCACGCGCCGCCGGGACGAAGCGGGCGTCCTCCGATCCGAGGGTCACCTCGAAACGGCAGGCCATGGCCGGCCGGTGGACGCGGATCCAGTGGCCTCCCCGCTCGGCCCCGGCGCCGGTGAGACCAGCGAGCAGCTCTCGCCGGTCGAGGCGCCGTGTCCCCGGTGGCCCGGCGCCCGCTCGATTCCCGGTGCGGTCCACGTGTTTCCCTCTCGAAGCTCGAGCCGGAGAGGTCTTCTCAGCCCTCGGGCGAGGCGAGAGGCTCGAGGGCCATGGTGGTCGCCACGCGGGCCCGTTCGGCCGCTCCCTTGGCCTCCCGGTGCAGCTCGATCTGGGAGCGGTACGCCTCCTCGCCCCTCCGGGGCCGGCGACGACGGTAGCTTCCGTCCTTCTGCAGGACACGGGCCTTGACGTTGTCGCGGAAGGCGGCGTCGAGGGCGCGGAGCACCTTCAGCCGGCCCTCCGGCGACTCCACCGGAAACAGCAGCTCGATCCGCCGGTCGAGATTGCGAGGCATCCAGTCCGCGCTGGAGAGGTAGACCTCCTCGTCACCGCCGTTCCGGAAGTGGAAGATGCGCGAGTGCTCGAGGAAGCGGTCGACGATCGACACGACCTCGATCGTGTCGCTTACCCCCCGGACCCCGGGGCGCAGGCAGCAGATCCCGCGGACGTTGAGCTGGATCCTCACGCCGGCGGCAGCCGCGTCGTAGAGAGCCCGGATGATCTCCTCGTCCACGAGCGAGTTCATCTTCGCCCGGATCTCCGCGGGCTGGCCTTCCTCGGCCCGCTGCCGCTCGCGGTCGATGAGCCTCAGGGTCCGGTCCCGCAGCAAGGTGGGGGCCATCACCAGCTTCTTCATCTTCGGGGGGTCGGAGTAGCCGGTCAACGCGTTGAAGAACGACGACGCGTCCGCGCCGATCTCCGCATCGGAGGTCATGAGGCCGAAGTCGGTGTACAGACGCGCCGTGCCTTCGTTGTAGTTCCCGGTGCCGAGGTGAACGTACCGCTGAATGCCTCGGCGACCCCGGCGGACGACGAGGCAGATCTTGGAGTGGGTCTTGTAGCCCCGGATCCCGTAGATGACGTGGCAGCCCGACTCCTCGAGCGCCCGCGCCCAGCGGATGTTCGACTGCTCGTCGAATCGGGCCAGAAGCTCCACGAGCACCGTCACCTGCTTGCCGTTCTCCGCCGCCCGCGCGAGGGCCCGCACGACGGGCGAGTCGCCGCTCGTGCGGTACAGCGTCTGCTTGATCGCCAGCACGTCCGGGTCTTCCGCCGCGGAGGAGACGAAGGCCACGACGGGATCGAAGGCGTCGTAGGGGAGGTGAAGCGCGACGTCTCGCTCGTCGAGGAGGGTGAAGAGCGCCTCGCCCGCCACCGTCACCGTGGGCTGGGGCTTGAGGGGGGGATCCCGAAGGTCTTCGAGCGGCGGCAGGTCCACCAGCCGCAGCAGGGGGCGAATGTCGACCGGACCCCGCACCTTGTAGACATCGTCGGGGCCGACGTCGAGACGGGTGGTCAGAAGCTCGAGCAGCTCCGCGGACACCGACTCCTCCACCTCGAGCCGGACGATCCCGCTGCGCCGGCGGTTCTTGAGCTCCTCCTCGATGACCTGCAGGAAGTCCGGGCCGCCCTCGTCGTCGAGGTCCAGCTCGGAGTCGCGAGCCACCCGGAAGGCGGCCACGTCCCGGATTTCCTGGCCCGGGAAGAGGGTCCCGAGCTCGGAGCGGATCACGTCTTCGAGGAGCAGGTAGACCATGCCCTCGACACCCGGCGGCCGCACCAGCCGGGGCAGCCGCCCGGGCACCTGGACCACCGCCAGCCGGGCCTCCTCCTCTCCCTCCGGCGGCTCCAGGAAGACGGCCAGGTTGAGGCTCAGGCCGGCCAGCATCGGGAAGGGCCGGGAGGCGTCGATGGCCAGCGGCGTCAGCGCCGGCATCACGTCGTCACGGTAGTACCGGCCGAACGCGGCGCGAACCGGAGGCGCGAGGGCGGACGGCGGCGCGAGTCGCAGGCCCCGACCAGCCAGCGGGGTCAGGATCTCGTCGTGCAGCACCGCATACAGCTCGTCGACCATCACGTGCGCGCGCTCCGAGATGGCCTTCAGCTGCTGGGCCGGGCTGAGCCCGGCGAGGTCGGGGGCGATGTCGCCTTCGGCCACCGCATTCTTGAGGGCCGCCACGCGAACCATGAAGAACTCGTCCAGGTTGCTGGCCACGATCCCCGAGAACTTGAGCCGCTCGAGGAGCGGGTTCGAGGGGTCCTGGGCCTCCTCGAGCACCCGCCGGTTGAACTCGAGCCAGCTTAGCTCGCGGTTGAGGAAGAGCTCGGGCTGGCGTCGGCGCGATCTCTTCTTCACGATCGTCCTCCCGCCTCGCGGAAGGCGACTCGGCGGCCGAAGACCTCGGTGAGCAGATCGGCGCGGGCGAGCGCGGCCAGGCGCTCGATGGTGAGGTCGCCGGCGCCGTCGACCT
The DNA here is from genome assembly GCA_022340545.1 of Acidobacteriota bacterium. Classification (GTDB taxonomy): domain Bacteria; phylum Acidobacteriota; class Vicinamibacteria; order Fen-336; family Fen-336; genus JAJDNS01. The sequence continues at coordinate 2,725 of JAJDNV010000020.1, forward strand.
CCAGTACCCAGTGGTCGTCCTCGCGGAGCACCCGTGCGTCGCGGATCTTCTGCAGGTGGTCGGCGTCGAGGGCATTGGCGACCCGAAGGATCGCGGCCAGCTTGTTCACGACCACGCGCGCCTCGCTGTCGAGGGCCATGTAGGCGAGGTGCGACTTGATGGGCGTGCTCCGGCGGTGGTAGCGGGCCACGTTGGAGATCACCGCCATGTCGTCCCCGCTGAGCCCGAAGATCTCGGCTACCGAGAGGATGTACTGGGTGTGCTTGTGGTGGCCGCGCAGGCTGACGAAGGCCCCGATGTCGTGCAGGAGCGCCGCCACCTCGAGGAGCAGGCGGGACCGCTCACCGAGCCCGTGCTCGGAACGGAGCTCGTCGAAGAGCCGCGTGGCCAGGAACGCGACGTTGCCGGCGTGGGCCGCATCATAGCGGTACTTCTCGCCGAGGGCCGCCGCCGATCCCAGGACCTGCCGCGAGAGATCCTCGATGCCGTGTCCTTGCTCGGTGCGAACCATGTCGAGGAGAAGACCCGCCCGGAGCGTGGCCTCCGGGACCTGAACCTGCGTCGCCTGCGTCTCGTGGAGCAGCTCCCGATACACGAGGAGGGCCGGGGCGAGCGTCTCCACCCTCACCGGTGGCAGCCGATGACGCTCCACGAGCTGATCGTCGTCGAGCGCCACCGTCTCCTCGCAGAACTCCAGGAAACGCTCGCGATCGATCGCGCGCACCGCCTCCCCGGCGGCCTCGCCCACCGTCTCGTCCGCGGTGAAGCGCGCATCGCCACCGAGGGCGATGAACTGGCGGGCCTCCCGAAGCGGTATCTCCCGCCGGATGTCCTCGACGATGTTCTGTACATGACGGCGGAAGAGTCGCACCCGCTGCTCGTGGCTCCCGTGCCACGAGGCGAGGCTCTGCCGCATTCGAATGGCCCCGAGGGCGTAGGTCCCGGAGTAGATCGGCTCGCCCTTGCGGAGAAAAGACAGGTCCGCGCTGCCGCCGCCCACCTCCACCAGGAGGGAGTCCGCGGCGGTGAGGGTCTGGCCCTCGCGGAGGGCCTCGCGGACCGCCATGTAGGTGAGTCGGTTCTCCTCCGAACCGTCGATGATCTCCACGTCGATCCCGGTGCGCAGTCGAACCCGGTCGAGGAAGGTGTCGCGGTTGACCGCCTCGCGCACCGCGCTCGTGGCCACCGCCCGGTACCGGACGACCCCGTAGGAGTCCATGATCCGCCGGAAGCCCTCGAGGGCCCGCAGCGCCGCCTCGATCGCCGGCGCCCCCAGACGGCCGGCGGTGAAGGCATCCTTGCCGAGGGCGACCGCGCGCGAGGCCTCCTCGATCACCCGCGGGCGCTCCCCGGGGAGGATCTCGGCCACCAGAAGCCGCAGCGCGCTCGCCCCGACGTCCAGGACCGCCATCGGGCGGGAGGCCCCGTCCGGCTCGTCCCGCGGGGCCGGTGCCTCAGGGCCCTCCGTGGGCCCGCCCGCACCAGGGCGATTCCGGGGAGCGGGCGAGGGTGGCGTGATTGGGGCCATTTTGGGCGGGAACACGGACGAATTTCCATTCTATCCCCATCGCGGCGATCGCCTGTCACGGCGGCGTGGTATCCTCTCCGCCCTCAGCGGGACCCCCAATGCCCTCAGCCAGCTCCGCAGACGACCGCGCGGCCGCGCTCTTCAGGGAGCGGGTGCGCCGTCTGTTTCGCGAGTTTCCCGGGGCCCTGGCCGGCGAAGAGGAGCCGGTCCATCAGGTGCGGGTGGCGAGCCGGCGTCTCCGGGTCGCCCTCCCCCTCCTGGCCCGCAAGGCCCGCGGCCGCCGCGTCAAGCGTGCCCGGCGCATCCTGGGTGAGCTCACGCGGGCCGCGGGCACGGGGCGCGATCTCGACGTGCTGGTGGCGCTCTTCGAACGGCGGCTGGCCGGGCTCGACACGGCCTCGGCCGAGCAGCGGGAGCTCCTGCGGCGCCTGAGGGTGGCGCGGGCCCGCAGCCGAAGCCACCTCGCCGACGGCATCCTCGACCTGGACATCGACCGCCTTCGCGACGATCTCCGGCGGATCCGGGCCCGGGGCACCGCCGACTCGGCGGCGATCCTCCAGCGGACCCGGGACGTGCGGGAGCGGCAGGGAGCGGTGCTCCTCGAGGGGCTCGCCGCGGTGGGCAATCGCTATGATCCCGAAACCCTCCATGCGCTGAGGGTCCGGGTCCGGCGCCTGCGCTACACCGCCGAGGTGGACGACGTGGTGCGGGGTCGGAAGTCGGGAGCGAGCACGGTTTGGAAGAAGCTCCAGGACGCGATCGGCGCCCTCCACGACGTCCACGTGCTCGGCGTCTGGCTCGACCGGCAGGCCCGGCGGGCCTCCACGCAGCGCCGCCGGGCTCTGGCCGCCGCGGCCCGGGCGGAGAGGACGGTCTTCGAGGCCGAGGGTCGGCGGCTGCACCGGAAGCTCCTCGCCTCGGGTCCTGCTCGCACCATCAGGCAGGCCCTCGCTCCCGTCGCAGCGGACGGCAACGGGAACTCGGCGCGCGAGCAGGGACCGACACGCTCCTCCTCATCGTCCCCCACGCGATCGCCGTACGAAGCGGCCCCCCGGTCCCTGGCGCCACCGATCGCGCCCTGACCCTGCCGGGGAACGACGCGAGGAGCCGACGTCAAGAGGCGTGCGGGTCACGGTCGACCGTCACCGTGAGGGCGTCACCCCCCTCCAGTCGACGGGGCACGGCGAGGGCATGGTGCCCGAAACCGGTCAGGACCAGGCGTGCGATCTCGATCCGGCCACCATGGACCTGCAGTGACACCTCCCGCGCATCCCGCTCGCCGTCGACCCGGTAGTCTCCCCAGCCGTAGCCGCTCGACCAGAAGAAGCGGCCGGAGCGCGGCGCGAGGGTGAGGCTCCTGCTGACCGCGGAGTATCGGAAGCCGGTCCAGGCCAGGACCGTGGCCCAGCTGGCCATGGCCCGGGCGTAGTGGTGGCCGCACTCCGCCTCGTCGTACGGGTTCCGCTGGAACCCGTCGTAGCGCGCCCGAACCCGCCGGATGCACTCCTGGCCCTCGCCCTCCATCCCCTCGTAGAGCATCCCCGCGGCCGCGGTGTACTCGAGGCCGGTCCACGCCTCGGCAAAGTAGGGGAAGGGATTACGGGGTCGATCCGCGGGGTAGGTGGTCATCAGCAGGGCGGACTCGCGGCCGAGCGCGAAGGCACGCAGCGGGTTGAAGTGACGGCTCAGGTCGCTCCGCTCGTTGTATTTCCAGACGCTCTCCAGGCTACGGCGGACGTGAGAGGGATCGGCCAGGTACCCGAGGCCGCACACGTGGGCCGCCAGCTGCCCCACCAGCTGGTCGACCAGGCATCCACGGCCGAGCTGGTAGTCGGGCCGGGTGGGGTCGTCCGCCCCCATCCCCACGAGAAGGCTCGGGGCAATCTCGGATGCGTCCTTCGGGGCCCGAATCTTCTGCTCGTAGTACTCGCCGTTGAAGAGGTGGGCGTCGATCCACGCGCGGCCGCTTTCGAACAGACGCCGGCAGACCGTCTCGAACTCCCCGTCCCCCACCTGGCGCGCCATCTCCTCCGCCGCACGCAGGGCCCCGAGGTACCAGAACGCCACCTCGGGGTTGGGGCCGTAGTACTCGACGTCCATCGTGTTGTGTTGAGCGCCTTCCATCACGCCGTCCCGGTCGGCGTCCCAGCCGCCGTCGATCCAGCAGAACTCCACCGCCTTGCGGATGTGGGGCCACAGGCGCCGCAGGAGGGCGTCGTCGCCGGAGAGCTGCCAGTCACGGTGCATCTTGAGGAGGCAACCCATCTGGCCGTCGGCGGCGGCCTTGCCGAAGTCCTTGCTGCGGTCCAGGGGGAGCGCGACGCGGAAGCTCATGAGCCCGTTCTCGGCAGTGGCGAAGGCGAACTCCACCTCGCGCATCGAGAGGGCCAGCGAGCCAAAGAGAAACGGCGTCGTCTGCTCGTAGTTCCACACGTGGGTGCAGGAGCCGTGACAGCACCCCTTGCGGATACCGCTTCCCTCGTACCCGAAGAAGCGGCCGTCCGGGGTGCGGAAGCAGGTCTGGGTGCGGAGCGTGCTCACGTTGAAGAGGGCGGCCTCCTTGATTGGCTCGGGGAGGCTGGACCCGCACAGCGTGGAGACAAACAGCGCCGTGCGATCCTGGAGCTCGGAAAGGCGGGGGATCGTCTTCGCCGCAACATCCCAGGCGTCGCGGTAGCGGGTCGCGTAGTGGTTGCCGATGAGGTCGCCTTCCGTCTTCGCAGGGTCCTCGCTCGGTGTCCACGTGTAGCGGTTCGGGAAGTGCCAGGCCAGGACAAAGATGATCGCGCACGTCTCCCCCGGAGCGACCTCGATCGCTACTGCGAGGGAGGCGGCGGGGGTGTCGATCCCCGCCGGCTGCTCGCGCTCCTCGAGGTGTCCGTCGGCGCTGAAGTCGTCCCAGAAATCCAGGACCGGAAACCCCCACTCCGGCTTCGCCCAGGAGGTGCGGAAGGTGACTCCTTCGGAGGCGGGGGTGGCGAGGGCCATCGTGCCCCAGGCTGCCGACCTCGTGTCGACGCCTTCCGTATGAAGGAAGATGCCCCGGCAACCAGGGGTGTTTCGGAAGACGTTCCGGTTCTTCGACGCACCGGTGGGGACGGGGTCACCCTTCCAGTCCCTCCGCGTCTCGAACCCGTCGATACCGATGAAGTTCGGGAGCGACCCGCAGACCGAGGCCGACACCGCACGGGAGCCGGGGTTGTGCAGCTCATACGAGAGCACCGCGATCGGGATCCCGCTCACGTCCGGGTCCGCGGGAACCAGGGGGTTGAAGACCTTGAGGTCGACCTCGAGGGGCACGTCGCCGTCCCGGAGCATCACCCGCCCGAAGGGGTAGGCGGTGGCGAAGGAGCATCGGCGGAACCGGGGCAGGCCGGCCAGCGGGGTGGGCGCACCGTGGCTGCCCTCGTATTCCTCGGGCGGGATCGGTCCCTCGAGTACACGGCAGACCGCGTCGCCGCCGGCGGGCCGTGCATGGAGGGCGAAGAACGGGGCGGCGCCGCCTCCGGTCGGCACAAAGCCCTTGGCCGGTCGGTTCATGACCTCCCAGTCGCGCAGGTCACCACGCCCTCCCAGGGAGACCGTTCCGGTGCCGATTCCCCCCACCGGCAGGGCGATCCGCGCCAGGCGTTCCTGGGGGTAGTGCCGGAGGCTGGGCCAGGTCGGGTCCCCGAGGACTGCCGTGTCCTCCGCTTCGGCGCCGGGCCGCGAGCCGTCCGCCGAGGCCGCCCCGACGAGGCCGGCAGACCCGAGGCCGGCGATCCGCACGAAGTCCCGACGATCCAGACGTCCCATCCTCTTGTTCGGTGGCTGGGTCATGGCACCTGATCCTCCATCAGATCGAGAGGGAGCCTTTGCGGAAGTCGGTCCGGCCAAGGTGGGCGTTGACGAAGACGGGCTGGCCCCGCCGCGCGATCCGGCGAGCCTCCTCGAAGGTGGCCCCGAGGCGCGCGGGATCCTCGACGCGAAGGCCGTGGGCACCGAGTCCCTCCGCCGCGCGCTCGTACGCGATCGCCCCGAGAACCGTGGCCACGTCGTCCTTCAGGATCTCGACCTGGTCGCGGGCGATCTGGGTCCAGCCGGCGTCGTTGCCGATCACGGCGATCACGCCAAGTCCATGACGGGCGAAGGTGTCGGCCTCGGCGAGGCTGTAGCCCACGGATCCGTCGCCGTAGACGATCCAGACCTCGGCCTCGGGGCGGACGAGCTTCGCGGCCAGGGCGAAGCCCGCCCCGACCCCGAGCGTCCCGAACGCCCCGGGGTCGAGCCATGAGAGCGGTCCGCGGGGGCGCAGGATGTACGACGCGGTCGACACAAAGTCGCCGCCGTCGGCCACCACCACGCTGTCGTCAGAGAGGGCAGACTCCACCGCGAGACAGACGCCGAGGGGGTTGAGGCCGCCGGGCGTCGTCTCCCCGGCCTGGGCCCGGATGGACTCCTCGCGCTCGTCGTCGCGCGCCCGCAGCGCCTCGTGCCAGCCTCGCCGGCGCTTGGGCGGGCCCTCCAGGCTCCGGGTCAGGGCTCGCAGAAAGAGGTCCGGGGCGCCGGGCACGGCGAGGCTCGGACGGCGGTTCTTTGTGATCTCCTCGCGGCCGCGGTTCGCCGAGACCAGCCGGGCCCGTCGGTTGATGTGCCGGCCGTAGTCGAGACGAAAGTCACAGGGCACGCCGGCGAGGATCACCAGGTCGGCCTCGCGGAGCGCCTCCTTTCGCCGGTGTCTCATTTGAAGCGGGTGGCTCGCTCCCAGGAGGCCCCGGGCCATGCCGGAGAGGTACACCGGCAGGCCGAGTGCACACACGGCCTCCGCGAGGGCCGGGGCTTCGGTCGCGCCCCGCAGGGCCTGGCTGCCGACCAGGAGGACCGGGCGCTCGGCCTGCCGGAGCAGAGAGACGGCGCGACGCACGCGGCCCTCGTCGGGGACCGGAGGCTCCACCGGAGCCGGGTCAGCCCCCCGCGTGCCGTCGACTCCCGCAAACAGCCGACTGAGGTGGCGACCGACGTACCACTGGAGGGCACGCTCTCCGAGGCCGCGGGGACGTTGGCTGGTCTTCGCGCCGTACCACGCACGGACGACCTTCTCCGGGTAGAGGAGGTCGACCGGGCACTCGACGAAGACGGGGCCGGGAACGCCCTCGCGGCAGAGCCGAAAAGCGCGCTCGAGCGCCGGCCGGAGGTCACGTACGCGCTTCACCCGGGTGGCCCGCTTGACGTGAGGCCGCACGAGCGCCATCTGGTCGATGTCCTGGAGCGCCCCCCGGCCGCGGAGGAGCGTGGCCGTTGCTCCCCCGAGGAGAACGAGAGGCGACTGGGCCATCTGTGCGTTCTTGAGGGCGGTGATGGTGTTCGTGACCCCGGGACCGGCGGTGACCGCGGCGATCCCGGGGACGCCGGTCAGGCGGGCGACGGCGTCCGCCGCGAAGACCGCGGTGGCCTCGTGCCGGGTGTCCACGACCCGGATGCCCCGGGCCTTCGCCGCGACCAGGATGGGCGAGATGTGCCCCCCGCAGAGGGTGAAGAGAAGGCGCACCCCGTGCCGCCCAAGGACGTCCGCAATGATGTCTCCGCCCGTCATCTGGGTGCCCGAGGGGCGCATGCTAGCACTCGTTCACCTGCTGCTCTGCGGCCGGGGCGCTTCAGGGGCCCTTGAGCCGCAA
>JAJDNV010000021.1 GCA_022340545.1 Acidobacteriota bacterium
CCGGATCGAGCCGCACCCGGGCGTCCCAGACCGGCATCTCCTGGGTGGGGCCACGGACGGCGATGTTGTGTCGATAGTAGCGTCGCATCGCATCCTTGTGAGCACTCCCCCATCGCGGTGTGTCCCGGGGGAGGTCGTTGACGAACTGGATGGGCAGGCGGATGAACTCGTTGGCCAACATCCCGCCGCCGGCCAGGGCCTCGTTGCCGTGGTTGTAGTCGCAGGCGGCGAGACAGGCGCCGGGGCCGATGTCGTCGTAGCAGTCGACGTCCTCGGGAAAGTACCCGGTGGCCCCCGTGTAGGTGTGGCCCTGGAGATTGCGGCCCACCCAGTCGTGGCGGTTGCCGATCCCCTCGGGGAAGAGCCGGCTCTTCGACATCAGCAACAGGCGCGCCGACTCCGTGGCGCCGCAGGAGACCACCACGAGATCGGCGGGCTGCTCCTGGAGCTGATCGTGCTCGTCGAAGAAGGCGACCCCGGTGGCCCGGCCCTGGTCGTTGACCAGCACCTCTTTGACCACGCAGTCCGTGCGGAGAAGACAGTTGCGGGTGGCCAGGGCCCGGGGGATCACCGTGTTCTGGGTCCCGTTCTTGGCGTCGGTCTCGCACCCGAAACCGACGCACCAGCGGATCCGCATGCAGGCGGAGCGACCCCTGTAGGGAACCGAGTTGATGAGCAGCGGCAGGTCGAAGGGGTGGAGGCCCAGCCTGAGCGCCGCCGGCTTGAGGATCTCGTACTCCCTCGACTTCGGCTCCATGGGCGGCATCGGGAGGGGCTTCTTCCGCGCACCCTGAAAGATGTTCGGTGCGACGTCACCGGAGACGCCGATCTCGTACTCGGCCTTCTCGTAGTACGGCTCCAGATCATCGTACGTGATCGGCCAGTCCTCGAGCGTGCTCCCTTCGATCTCCCCGTACAGTGATCGCATCTGGAAGTCCTGGGGCATGAAGCGCCAGGCCTGTGCGCCATAGCACGCGGTGCCCCCGCCCACGCAGGCGGCGTTGGCGTTGTACCGGTGGTCGTCGGGGGAGATGACGTGCTCCTGCCCCTCGAGATCGACGAAGACACGCGGGTTCTTCTTCTCATCCGGCCCGTAGGCGAGACCAAGAGAGGCGTTGCGCTGGTTGACGAGGTCGTCCTTCCGCTCGTCGGAGACCGAGTGCCAGCGCCCCCGTTCGAAGAGCACGACGCTGAGACCGGCCTCGGCGAGCTGGCAGGCGACGACGCCGCCTCCCGCACCCGAGCCGACCACGACGGCGTTGACCTTCGCCAGCCCCATGGCTACTCCACCTCCGTCTTCCGGACGGCGGGGGTGGCCACGGGGACCTCGTGCAGGCGGCCCCGGATGGGGACAGGGGAGACACCCAGCATCCGCCAGCTCACGTGCTCGCGGTTGCCGCCGTGGCGGGGGTCTCCGTAGTAGCCCATCATCGTGTACCGGACGAGCCGGCCAAAGAAGGCCCGGGGATCGAGCCCCTCCCATGCCCCGGCGGGAACCCGCCCGGCCTCGATGTCCTCCAGAAGCGCGGTCTGCTCCTCGAAGGTGAGCTCGGCGAAGGACATCCCCTGGCGCACCTGCGCGGTGGCCTCGATGGCCCGCACGCCTCGCTGCCAGGTTTCGAGCTGGTCCTTTTCGCGGGTGGCGAGCTGGCGGTCGATGAAGACGACCACCCCGGCCTCGGCCGCCCCCGGGGAGTCGTCGGGGGGCACGATCTGATCGCACGCTGCGGCCAGGGTCCTCGCTTCCTCGTTGGTGAGCGCGCGCCAGCGGCCCTCCGGAACCCCGCAGGCCACGGCGGTGGCGGCAGCGGCGGTGGCACCGGTCTTGAGGAAACCACGCCGGTCGACAGCATAGGGATCGTCCATCGGCTCCCTCCGGGATTTGGGAGGCACCATACCGCCCAGTTGACCCACCATCAATGATGAGAACGACCCATGCCCTTGGGAGGGTGCAGCGTGCACCGCAGGGTCAATGGACACAGGGGCCTACGCGTGATCTGATCAGCGACCGGGAGGTGCCCCGATGACCCGACCCCTGATGTCCCTGCTGCTTCTGACCGCCGCCGTCGTTGCCTCCCCGGGCCGCGCCCGGGCATCCACCTGTGGCGACCCGCTGGTCGACGGCCGCGACGGCCAGACGTATCCGACGGTTTCGATCGGGGACCAGTGCTGGCTGGGCCGCAATCTCGACCTTGGCCGGGAGGTCCCCGATGCGGTGCCGCGCGACGAGGGGGCGGTCGAGAAGTCCTGCTACGCCAACGACGCGGAGAACTGCCGCGTCTACGGGGGCCTCTACACCTGGAACGAGGCGATGCAGGGGTCGAGCGAGTCGGGCGCACGGGGCGTGTGCCCCGCCGGCTGGCACGTGCCGTCGCGCTCGGAGTGGCAGACGCTCGCCGACCACCTCGGGCCCGCTACCGCCGGTGAGAAGCTCAAGGCCCGAGAGGATCACGAGCCGCCCTACGACGGCACCGACTCGGTCGGCTTCACCGCCCTGCCCGGCGGCTCCGGTTTCCGCGGCTCCTTCGGGCGCCAGGGCCAGTGGGCCCTGTTCTGGACGTCGACCGGGGTGAACGCGGAGCGGGCCGCCTCGGTGCAGCTGGACCGCTTCTGGCGCCCGGCCCCCGAGCGCTACCGCAAGATGGTCCTCGACGACTTCTACCTGAAGGAGAATGCCTTCTCGGTACGGTGCGTGAAGGACGACACATCACCCGAAGGGGCACGCGACCGACGAGCGAGCCGGGTCCTGCTCGACGAAGGCGCACCAACCGCTCCGCCTCCCCCGGCGGCACGGGGCCGAGCGCGGCGTCCCAACATCCTCTGCATCACCTGCGAGGACATCAGCCCCCGTCTTGGGAGCTACGGGGACACGGTGGCCCTCACCCCCGTCCTCGATCGCCTGGCTCGCGAGGGCGTTCGCTTCACCCGGATGTTCTCCGTCTCCGGCGTCTGCGCCCCCAGCCGGGCCGCCCTCATCACCGGGATGTATCCCTCGGGAATTGGCGCCAACAACATGAGGGTGAGTCACGAGGGGGTCCCGGGAATCCTGCCCTACGAGGTTGTGCCCCCGCCGCAGGTGCGCCCGTACACCGAGATCCTCCGCGCCGCCGGGTACTACACGACGAACAACTCGAAGACCGACTACCAGTTCAAGTCCCCGATCACCGCCTGGGACGAGAACGGCCCCGACGCCCACTGGAAGAACCGACCCGAGGGCATGCCGTTCTTCTCCATATTCAACACCATGACCACCCACGAGTCGCAGGTCTGGGTACGGGCGAACGACCCGGTGGTCGTCCCGCCGGAGCGCGTGCTCCTCGCCCCCTACCACCCGGACACGCCCAAGGCGCGCCGCGACGTCGCCCGCGTCTACAGCAACGTCGCGGTGATGGACCGGGAGGTGGGTGAGCTCCTGGACGAGCTCGAGGCGGCAGGGCTCGCCGAGGACACCATCGTCATCTGGTACTCCGACCACGGCGGTCCGCTGCCCCGCCAGAAGAGGCTGGTCCTCGACTCGGGACTCCACGTTCCGTTCATCATGCGCCTCCCCGGGGGGGCCCACGCGGGAACGGTGGACGACGAGCTCGCGAGCTTCGTCGACATCCCCGCGACCATTCTCTCGCTGGCCGGGGTGAAGGTGCCCGAGTACATGCAGGGCCGGCCGTTCTGGGGTGAGCAGAAGGCCCCGCCGCGCGAGTACATCTACGCGGCCCGGGACCGGCTGGACGCACAGTACGACGCGACCCGCGCGGTGCGGGACAAGCGCTTCAAGTACATCCGGAACTTCAAGCCAGAGGTGTCGGGCTACCTCGACGTCCAGTACCGCAGGCAGATGGGCATCATGCAGGAGCTGCTTCGACTGCGTGACGAGGGGGCCCTGGACCCGATCCAGGCCCGGTGGTTCCGCCAGCCGCGGGAGAAGGAAGAGCTCTACGACACCGTGGTCGACCCGTACGAGGTGCACGATCTCGCACGCGATCCTGCCTACGCGGGAGAGATCGCGCGGATGAGGGGGGCCCTCGAGGAGTGGATGAATCGGATCGGCGACGATCCGCTCCGTCCCGAGAAGGACCTCGTCGAGTCGATGTGGCCGGGGGGTGTGCAGCCGAAGACGGCCGTCCCCGCCGTCTCGTGGACGGACGGCCGGGTCGAGATGGAGTGCCCCACCGAGGGGGCGGCCATCGCCTACCAGGTCGACGGCCGCGGCTACGGGCCCGACCACTGGCTCCTCTACACCGGCCCGTTCGAGGCCGCCTCGGGAAGCACCGTCAGCGCCACCGCCATCCGCGTCGGCTACGCCCAGAGCGGCACCGTCGAGTTCGCGGTGCCCTAGTCATTCCGAGTCCGCCGACGGGGCGTCGGACTCGGAATCTTCCGGTCCCGGCCTCAGCCCTCGGTTGTCGGACGCTGGCGCACGACGCGCTGCGGGAAGCCCGGCTCGATGCCCGCCGCGTCGAAGGCCTTCTTCACGCGGCGAAGCAGCTCCCGTCGGACCGGAAACATCCGTTCGGGCTGGGTTTTCAGCATGAGCTTGACGACGACCCCGGATTCCGTGAACTTGTCGACGCCGAGCATCTGGGGCTCGTCGACGATCTCGTCGGCCCACACGGGGTCGGCCTTGAGTCCGTTCGCCACCTCCATCAGCAGGCTCATCACCCGATCCACGTCCTCCGTGGGACTCACGGGGATCTCGACGAGGGCTCGAGCCCAGTCGTAGGTGCGGTTGGTCAGCGAGCCGATCTGGCCGTTGGGGATGAAGTGGACCCGGCCTTCGAGGTCCCGGAGCATGGTGACCCGCATGTTGACGCGCTCGACGGTGCCTGTGATGCTCCCGATGGTGACCAGGTCCCCCAGCTCGTACTGGTCCTCCAGGAGCATCATGAAGCCCGTGAAGTAGTCCCGCATCAGGTTCTGGGCGCCGAAGGCGACGGCGACACCGAGGATGGCCGCGCCGCCGAGAACGGTCTTGACGTCCAGCCCCGCCTCCTGGAGCACCAGCAGGACGCACGCGGCCAGGATCAGGGTGGTGGCCAGGCTCTGGAAGCTGAGGGCGAGGGTGTCGGCCCGGTTCACGGCACTGGCGCGAGCCTTGCGGCTCTTGGTCACCACGGCCCGAGCGATCCGACGCAGGGAGAAGCGGATGAAGAGGAGCAGCAGTCCGGCGAGAAGCAGCACGGCGAGGACGCGGGGGCCGCGCTCCACGGCCCAGCGGGTCATGTTGGCCGGGTAGAGGGGGCTCTCGATCCAGACCAGCCATTGCTGGGCCGACTCGGCCTCCTCCCGCCGCTCCTCGGCGATGTCGGTCACGCGGTTGAGCTCGTCGGTGGCGTAGGTGAGTCGCTCCCTGAGGGAATCCAGCTCGATCCGGCGTCGCGCCACCTCGCCTTCGACACGGGCGATCTCGGCATTCAGCCGCTCCAGCTGAGCCCGGCGCTCGGCGAGGTCCGCCGCCGGGGCTCCCGCCCGTGCCCGCTCGTCGTAGCGCTTCTGGCGCTCGGCGACGTAACCCCTGAGGTTCTCCAGGGTCTCCCCGTCCACCCGGAGAAGCTCCTCCTCGAGACCGATCTGCACCTCGACGGCCTCCTTGCGCTCGACGAAGGTCACGACGCCCATCTCGGCGCGCCGCGCAACCTCGCGCTTCCTCTCGAGCCTCTGGCGGGCTGCAATCTGCTCAGGAGTGTCGGTACCGAGGACGGCCTCCGCAGATCGGGAGGGGGCACTGGGGGCCGGGAGGGGCACTCCAGGGATGGGAGACAGCCCGGCCGCCGGAGTCGTCGACTCGGCCGGAGGTGCTTGGGGACTCCGCGCGGGCGCAGGCTCGAATGGCTGCTCGACGCCGTAGGCCTCGGGACGGATCATGGCGAGAGCGCGACGATCCAAGTCGATCTTCTCCTCGAGGCTCGAGATCTGACGGCGCAGCACGCCCTCGGCTTCGAAGGTCAGGCCCGCGTGGCGGTTGAAGCGCCCGTACTGCTGCTCGAGTCGCTCGATGTCGTCCTGCAGCCCCGCGGCCTCCTCGGAGTCGGGGTCCAGCTCGGCGAGCCGGCCCTCCAACTCGTCATGGGTCTGCTGGAACGTGGCCATCTGGCTGGTGAGAAGATCGAGGAACTCCTGCCGGCGGGTCATGTCGTCGCGCAGGCGCGCGAGCTTCTCCTCGTCGGCCGACACCGCCTGCTGCATGCGCAGGAGGCGCTCCACGTCCGTGAGCTCGTCGGGGGTTCGGTCGGCCGGCGACCGCTCATCCACCGGGCTCGGACTGCCCGCGGCGGGCACCGGGGTCTCGGAGGCCTTTCGGCTCTCGGAGGAGGCGCTCTCCTGGAGCGAGTCCGCGGTCGCAGAGACCCCTGCGGCGAGGAGAACGCCGAGAGCGAGGAGGAGAAGGGAGAACGACCGGGGAGCAGGTCTCATGGCGCCCTGCATCATATTCTTCTGCCCTGGGGTTCGCACGGAACCGGCCCCGGGGTCGGCGGGCCACCCGGCGGCCCGCCGACCGCGAGCGGCTCAGAAGCCACCTACGGAAGCGCGGCGAGCCAGGCGTCGTCCTCCAGCCACTTCGCCCGCACCCCGTCCAGCACACCGGTGGCCTCGAAGGCATCGACGTAGTTGTCGATCAGGTTCTGGAGCTGAGGGTCGCTCGCCGGCACCGCGATGCCCACCGGCTCGATGGTCAGCGGCTCAGCAAGGGTGGCGAGTCCCTTGCCGGGGTGGCGCATGGCGGTGATCACGCAGATGGGCATGTCGGCCACCATGGCGTCGACCTCGTCGGCGAGGACCTTGTTGACGGCGGTGGTGTAGTTGTCCACCGCGACGAGCGTGGCTTCGGGAAGCACCTTCTTGATGAACTCCTCGCTGGTCGAGTTGCCGAGCGCGGCCAGCTTGAGGTTGGCGCGGTTGATCTCTCCCGCGCTCCGAACGGCGGCCAGGGTCTTCGAGGTGGTCAGGATCGACTTTCCGGAGAGCATGTAGGGTCCGGCGAACGTCGCCTTCAGGCTCCGTGGCGCGGTGATGGCCATACCCGACATGACGATGTCGACCTCGCCGGCCTCCAGGGCGTCGAGCAGCCGGGGGAACGGGCGGGTGACGAACTTCGCCTCGACCCTGAGCGCACCGGCCAGCAGGTTGGCCAGATCGACCTCCAGGCCGATGAGGTGACCATCGCGGTCCGTCGCGTTGTAGGGGGGCTGGTCGCCCGAGAGTCCAACTCGAAGCTCGCCACTCTGGACGATGCGCTCCAGGACGGGTGCGTCGGCCGCCTGGGCGCGGCCAGAGACGAGGCCCGCCGTCAGCAGGACCGCCACAAACAGAAGAACGGAGCGTTTCATCGTGAACATCGAACAGGTCTCCTTTCGCATGAGGGCCCCGGGCCGGCCGGGGCGAACGGGCAGTCTATCAGGCCCGGCGGGCTCGCCCAACCGACCTCCGGCAACTACCGCTCAGGTGCCGTCAGTCGATCGACGATGATCGGGACCGCCGGAGGGACACGGGGGCTGTCCTTCGTGAGGTTTCGAATCATGGTCAGGTGTGTGCCTTCGACGGTCTGGTGCTCGACCCCCTCGAGCCGTGTGGATTCGACGCTGACCAGACCGTCCCCCAGTCCGCGGGTCAGCGACCCGAGGCTGGCACCCAGTGCGTCGAGCTGGGCCCTCTGGTCGTCGGATGCCTCCCGCCGCCGCCCCTCGATCCAGCGCTCGATCTCGTCCTCGCTCCAGGGGCTGGTCACCCCGGCGAGGGTCAGCATCTCCAGGCCCTCCGGATGCGGCCGGCGGTTGAGCTCGGTCAGGAAGCGACTCCCGGGCAGCAGGTCGATCTTCGCTTCGCCGGCCCCGTCGAGGATCCCTCCCAGCCAGCTCCCCTCCCCCTTCGTCAATCGGGCCACCTGGTCGCGTACCTCCGCCAGCGCCCGGAACCGGGCCACGGGCGACCCGTGGTTCGGCGTCCCCACCATGATCAGCGTGGCCACCTCGGGGACGACTCCGTCTCGAGCCGACGCTCTGTATGCGATCTCGGGGCGGGTCAGCATCTCCCGGGAGACCAGCCCGCCCATGCTGTGGCCCACGATGGAGATGCGGTCGACGCCGCCCTGCTTGAGCCCCTTCAGCTCCGCGAAGAAGAAGGTGGCGGACTCGACGATCGGCTGGTCGTTCGGGTACTGAAACAACCACACCTCGAGGCCACCGTCGCGCAGCTCCGGGGCGAGGCTGCGCCACACCTTGCCCGGATCGTCGAGGCCGTGAACCAGGACGACGGTCCCCCGCTCGGCTGGTCCCTCGTTGCTGGCTGCTCGATCCGGCTCGAAGCGAAAGAGCCCGAACGATCGAGAGAACGCCGCGGACTCGTCGGGAAACCTCTCCTTGACGGCCTCCCGGAGCTGGGTGCGCAGCTCCTTCTCCTCTTCGCGGTAGGCGTCCGTGACCAGGTACCAGAGCCCCCCGAAGAGCGCGACCAGCACGGCGATCCACCGCAGGCGTCGGCGCCTGGTCGTTCTCGGCTGCTTCTCCTTGTCCACGGCCTCCCACGGTGCGCTCAGCGTGACCGGCCGAGCGTTTCCGTCCCTCCTCTACATCACCTTGCGCACCAGGCGCCCGAGCTTCCGGCCCCTCCCTTCCCCGACGGAGATGTCTGGACGAGACCCAGTGTCCCTGAAGCAGCGCGGCCTGTCACCTGGTGCCAGACGGAGCGGGGCCGCGCGCCCGGGGGTCGGAGCGTCCGGGCGCAGGGGGACAAGGCCTCCGGGCACGCCGCGGTGAGCCTGGGGCCGAAATCACGGAATCCGGCAAACGGCTGGTATGCTAGACTTTCCGACGCGCGTCGGGAGCGGCTGCCAGCCGCATCTCGCTCTCGCCCCAGCATTTGCGTCACCGCCGAGCCGGGAGTGAGCACCCGAAGCGCGGAACGACAACCCGGAGGACCCCAATGGAGGACATTCGCCGAGGCACCACTGCCTCTTTGGAGCCCGAGGCTCCCGCCAAGCAACACTCGGGCAGGATGGTCCGCCCGATCAATGAGATCGCCCGAGAGGCGGTCCGCTCCACCACCGCCGAGACCCGACTCGAGGAGTACAAGGTCTCGCTTCGCCGGTACGCTCCCGTCCAGAAGGGGCTCGCTGGGCTGCCCTGGGCGGGTGAGTGGCACTGCGCCCGCTGCCGGGAGAACGCCCCCGGGAAGCTCCTGCACGAGCCGGCCGAGGACGCCATCTACCTGGAGCTCGAGTGCCCGCGCTGCGGCCGCTGGCGCGAACGCCAGCACGACGTCCTCTTCACCCGATACACCCCGCCGAGCGCCCACCCGCGCCAGCCGAGGGAGACGCGCCGCGGCTTCCCGATCCGGCCGATCCTCGGCGAGTGGCCCAAGACCGTCGAGACCCTCTGCCCCGAGTGCTCGGCCCTCATCCTCGGCCGCTCCTTCATCGAGGACGAGGCCGTGTGGATGGAGAAGACCTGCCCGGAGCACGGGTATTTCCGCGACAAGGTCAACTCCAACGCAAGGCTGCACGCGCTGCTCTCCCAGCGGTGCTTCCAGGACGAGCGCGGCGTCGAGAACCCGCAGGTGAAGGATGGAGGGGCCTGCCCGACGGACTGCGGGTTCTGCAACCAGCATCACTCCACGCCCTGCCTGTCGCAGATCGATCTCTCGAACCGCTGCAACCTGACCTGCCCGGTCTGCTTCGCCAGCGCCAACCAGGCCGGCTACGTCTCCGAGCCCACCTACGAGATGGTCGTCGAGATGCTGACCGCGCTCCGCGAGTCGAAGCCGGTGGGGGTGACGGCCGTCCAGTTCACGGGCGGGGAGCCGACGATGCACCCCGACTTCTTCCGCATCGTGCGCAAGGCCAACGAGATGGGCTTCACCCACGTCCAGATCGCCAGCAACGGGATCCTGATGGCGGACCCCGAGTTCGCAAGGAAGGCAGCGGAGGCGGGGCTTCACACCATGTACCTGCAGTTCGACGGGGTGAAGGACGAGCTGTACAAGAAGCTCCGCGGAAAACCGCTGATGGACGTGAAGAAGAGAGCGGTCGAGAACTGCCGTCAGAACGACATCCGCATCTGCCTCGTGCCCACCATAGTGAAGGGTGTCAACGACGACCAGGTGAAGCCCATCCTCGACTTCGCGGTCGAGAACTCGGACGTGATCAACGCCATCGCCTACCAGCCGGTCTCCTTCACCGGCCGCATCGCCCGGCGCGAGCTCGAGAAGAAGCGTTACACCCTCGGTGACCTCGCGGGGGACATCGCGAAGGCCAGCGGGGCCGACGTCGAGCGCGACATGTACCCGGCCAACCTCGTGACTCCGATCTCGCGCTTCCTCGAGAAGCTCGACGGCAAGCCCAAGATCCGCACGAGCTGCCACAGCGAGTGCGGGCTGGGGACGTACTTCTTCATCACCCCGGACCAGGAGCTCATCCCGATCCCCCGGATGTTCGACATGATGAAGGTGTTCGGGGGGATGAACGAGCTCACCGCCGCGATCGAAGCCAGGGGACCCGAGGCACGCCCGACGCGGTGGGACATGGTGAAGCTCCTATGGGTCTTCTTCAAGAGCTACCAGTGGCGCGCGCGCGACCTGCGGATCACGCCCCTCGGCTTCATGCGGGCCCTGCGGAGCATGACGCTCAAGAAGTACGGCCGCAGCGCCGAGGGGAAGAAGACCTACCGGACGCTCATGGCCGCCGGGATGCACTTCATGGACCGCTACAACTACGACACCGAGCGGGTCCGCCGCTGCGTGATCACCTATTCGACGCCGGACGGCTTCTACCCCTTCTGCACGATCAACTGCGGCCCCAGCTACCGGCCCTACATCGAGGAGATGAACGCTCGGCCGCTCGAGACCTGAGCGGGGGCGCCGACCCCGGGGCGATCAGTTCGGACGAGCCGTCGGCCCTTCGGGCTGGGTGCTCGCCGAGGCCGGTCGCTCGAAGACCTGGGAGTCGTCGATGACGCCCTCGGCCTTGAACCACCACTTGGGCTGGTACTTCACGTAGACCGGGACGCCCCTCCATTCGCCCTCGGTGCCGCACACCAGGGTGAAGCGCTCGGTGGTGTCCAGGGTGGGGTTGTAGCTTTCGAGGTCGATCCGGACGAGGTTCTCGTACCGGCGGCCGCCGTATTCCTTCGACTCTTCCCACTTCGTCTTTCGCACCCGCAGCTCGTAGGCCACGGCGTTGAAGTTGAAGCGGGTGGTGGTCTTCCCGAGGAGCTCCCGGGGATCCCGCGTGGCCGCCGTCACGGCCCGGTCGACGATGTCGGCAACCGCGAAGAGGAAACCCGGGTGCGTCCCGGGGGGCAGCGACGCCTCGTTGACGCTGGGGGGGCTCGGTGGCGGCTTCGTCACCAGGCTCAGCACCTCGCCGAGGTCGTAGTACGTGTAGTCGTCTCGCACCAGCCAGACGGTGTTCTCGGCCCGCGCCTCGCTGCCGGCGACCTCGGTCTGGATCACCTTGAAGACGTACTCGCCTTCGTAGCCCACCTTCGCCCGGGCTTCCTCGACCGACTCCTCGTCGGTCTTGCGCATCAGACCGATCTGGGTGGCCCGGCGTCCATTCAGCTCTTCCCGAACGAAGCCCCAGCGGTTGATCCTCCGGGGGGCCCGGTCGGGGTCGGAGCCGAGGAGGAACTCGTAGCCCCGGCGGCCGTCCTCGCCCCGCCGCCACACGATGCGGGCGCCACCCACGTCGCCGTCGCCAATCCAGAAGAGCAGCGGGCGGATGGCCGCGGACATCCGGTACCGATACTCCTTGAAGATCGGGGGCGGCTCCGGGGGGGACGACAGGTCGATGAGATCGCTGGGCTCAGCCGGCAGCGCGGCGAACAGGCCGGCGGCAGCCAGCAGAATCGCGGGGATGTGACGGCGCAGGATTCTTCTCATGCTCGAAAGGATCATCGTAGCACGAGGATACGGACACTCGCGCGGGCGAGCCGCGGGCGGCATGCTAGGCTGAGCCGGCTTCGAGGAGGTCCCCATGCCGGACGGCAACGCACGCGCCCGAGACGTCGGCTCGTCCCTCCCCGTGACGGCGCTCCTGGCCGCGGGAGTGTCCCTGCTGGTGCTGATCGGCGGGTTCTCCCTCTGGCGGTCCCTCCGCCAGGGCGGGGAGCGCCAGGTCCTGGTCCTCGCCACGGGGCCGGAAAGCGGAACCTACTACGCCCTGGGCCAGGCACTCGGACGCCTCCTCGAGGCCGAACGCCTGGCCGCCCGGGTGGACGTCCTGGCGACCGAGGGCAGCGGCGAGAACATGGAGCTGCTGGCGTCCGGCGTGGCTGACCTCGCGATCGTCCAGAGCGACTCTCGGCCCGTCGACTCCGTCCGGCTGATCGGCACCCTCTTCGACGAGGCGATGCACATACTCGTGGCTCCCGAAACCGCCGGCAGCGTCTCCCGGATCGGTGACCTCGACGGCCGCCGCGTCTCGCTGGGCGGAGCGACAAGTGGGACGCGGCAGGTTGCGCAGCGCGTCCTCGCCCACTTCGAGGTGACCCCGGCCGAGGATCTGGCCCTCGAGCCGGCCGAGGCCCTCGATGCGCTGCGAGAGGGTCGCCTCGATGCGGTGTTTCTGCTCACGGCGGTTCCCTCCCGGATGGTCGCGAAGCTGGCCAGCGAGGACGGCGCGCGGTTCCTCTCGTTGGGCGAGGCCCGGGAGATCGGAGGGGAAGCCGACGCCCTGGCGCTCGTCTTTCCGCAGCTCCACGCCACCACCATTCCCCGGGGCACCTACGCGCGGCTTCCCGCCGCACCGGTCCGGACGGTGGGCGTGTGGGCCCAGCTGGTCGGAACCAGTGACCTGGACGACGGTTTCGTCTATCGGTTGATCGCAACTCTCCTCGCGAAACGGAGTCGTCTCGACGATCCGGCGAACGAGTTCCTGTTTGCCGACCGCCTCCGCGAGAGCTACGTGCCGGAGGCGACGCGCCTGCCGTATCATCCTGGGGCCACCGCCTACTACGAGCGTTCACGGCCACCGTTCATCGTCGAGTACGCCGAGCCGCTGAGCCTCGGCTTCACCATGATCGTCGGCGTCTGGTCGGCCTCGCTCGCCCTGCGGCAGTGGGCTCGTCGCCGCCGGAAGAACCGCGTGGACCGCTACTACATCGAGGTGGTGAAGGGCGCACCCAACCTGGCCACCGCCAGCGCGGACGACCTGCTCGCCCGGCGCGAGCAGCTGGTCGAGGTCCGGGAGCGGGCCTTCACGGACCTGGTCGCCGAGCGTCTGGAGGCCGACGAGTCGTTCGTCATTCTCCAGAACCACATCGACAGCGAGCTCGCCTCGATCCAGAGGCGCCTGGCGGGCACGGGGGGGCCGGACTGAAGCCCGCCCCGCGGCGCCCGCTCGCGGCGACCGAAGGGTCTCGGGCTAGAGGCCGGGCTCGCTGAGCAGGCTCACCACGTCGTCGCGCAGGGCGTAGAGACACTCGCGGCTGTAGCGGTCCGACTCCGATTCCGCGCCCTTGCGAAAGTCGTTCACCGCCGAGTGGCCGAGGCCGCCAATCCACTTCACGATCCAGCTCTCACGGACACGGATCCCGTAGTCCCGGATCAGACGGGTGGGGCCATCGGCGGTCTCTCGCACGGCAAAGGACGATGACGAGCCAGGCCCCTCGAAGGGGTAGCTGAGCGAGCCGCGGAGGAACGGCTTCAGGAGGATCGGAAGCCGCCACTCGGGTTGCTCGCGAAAGCGGGCGGTGTATCCCTTCTCCCGCGGCGTCCGGGTCAGGGTCACGTCGGCCACGAGCCGGCGGACCCCGACGGTGAAGGGACCGGCCTTCGTCGAGAAGTCGACGGCAACCCGCAGCTGGTCCGGAAGACGCCGGCTGGCCGGGCCTTCGAGCGGAACGAGGTCCCCGTCACGGACGCGGAAGCGGAACGTCCACAGAAGCTCCCCGACCTCCAGACGCCACCATGGCGTGCCCGACGTGTCGCTCGCCGTGGCCCGTGCCCGCATCGGCGCCGCGACCTTCTCGAGGAAGGCGGCGTAGCGGGGCGCCGTCGCCCTGATCCCGTCGGGCTTCAGGCGGATCCCGAGGCGGACCGGGGTCACACCGCCGTCCTCCGGTCCGAGCTCGAGTGTCTCGAGGTCGTAGAGCCGTGAGAAGGCGGCGGCGGCCCGGGGAAACAGCCGGGCCGCCCGAGCCCGGGCCTCGGCGGCCGAGACGCCCTCCACGCTGCGGAGGAATGCGGTGAGGGCCTCCGCGACGTCCTCGGGTCGCACGGACCCCACCGCCAGCTCCTGGCGCATCAACCACTCGAAGCGGCCGTCCTCGATGCGGTGCAGGCGCAGGCGTCCCCGGTAGTCTCCGGGAGCCCTCGGTGGTGGGGCCGAGGGCTGGACCTCGAGGCGGTACGCCTCTCCCTCGCGCCGGCCGAAGTAGTCGAGCTGCCTCCACTCGCCCTCCCGGGCCGTCCAGAGGTCCGCCTCGTCGAACACACGCGAGGGCACGAGGGCCGAGCGGGCGAGCTTCGGACGGGCGGCGTTGAAACGTGGGCCGCGCTCGATGGGACCGAAGCGCGTAGCGATCGCGACGGTGAAGTCGTCGGCGGCCGCCGGGCCCCCCGGGCCGGCACCCAGCCTCCGCACGCCCTCGCGGCAGCCGGGGGCGAGGAGGGCGAGGATGCAGACCGCCGTCAGGAGCGTCGTCCGCCGCATCTTTTCATCGTGCCACAGCCCGCGTGAACTCCGCATGGCACGGGATCATGGGGGTGCAGGCCATCCTCACCGATCGGCCCGACCGGCTGCTGGCCTTGATGGGACGAGCCCGCCCCCGGAGCTCTCAGAAATCGAAGCTCAGGGCGAAGTTGAGCCGGTAGTCGTCCTTCAGGGGGATCGCTCCGTCCGACGACGACCGCGGCTTCTCGATCCGGTCCCACACGAGGGTGATGTCGAAGTCGAGGGAACCGATCAGGTCGAACTCGAAGCCGGTCACGAGATGATGGGTGTACTGGCCGGACTCCTCGTTGACGAGGAAGAGCCGGTATCCCAGGTTGAAGTCGACGGAGCCGCTCAGCTCGTGATCGTAGACCGTGGCCACGAGAAGGGTGGGCGTGCTCGCCGACTCGGGATCACCTTCCGCCACGTCATCGAAGCGGGTCTTCTGATAGGCCACGCCGGTCGTCACCTGCCAGTCCACCTTCGATGTGTCGATGATCTGGTAGCCGGCGCCGACGCCGATCGTCGCCCGGTGGGCGATGTTCTGGAAGGGATCGCGGAAATACTCGGTCAGGACCGGCGAGAGGAAGAACCGATGCGAGACGAAGCGGTCCCAGTCCAGGCTCGCGCGCTGGTTGTCGGTGATCGTCGTCTCCTCGGTGACGTTGTAGTTGCCCAGGTAGTCGAGCTCGGTCCGGTTCGTCACGGTCCGGCGCTTGAGGGTCACGCGGGCGTTGCTCTCGAGCTGCTCGGTGTTGCCCCGCCGGAAGTTGGCCCCGGCGCCGACCTTGCCCGACCAGTAGTTGCTCTCCTTCGGCTCGCCGGAGGTGATGGTCAGCACCTGGGACCGCTCGAACTCCACGGTCTGCTCCCCGATGACGACCACCTTGTCCCCGTCGATCCGAAGCTTCCCAATGGCCACGTCTCCGCCAACGAGGCCCACCTGCATCGTTCCGGCGGAGAGGACCTGCCGGACGTCCCCGAAATCGAAGGTCAGATCGTCCAGCTCGTCGCTGTCGAAGTCGAGAGAGTCCTCGTACATGGCGATGAGCTTGCCCTTGAGCCACTCGTCTGACGTCAGCTGGATCCAGTCGAACGTCTCGGGCATCGGCGCCGCGGGCTGCCAGTCCCTCGTCTCCTCGGCCCGCGCCAACCCGGCCGTGAGCAGCACCACGGCGCTCAGGGCCGCGACCCCCCCAAACGAGAGACTCGACTCGGCGATCCTCAAGGCGACACCTCCTGCGTCACGGGGTTCCGATCAGGATTCTCTGGACAGAGAGAGTAGCATTCACCCTACTGCGATGAGGCCGGCGTCCCGGCGTTGACAGGTGATCGGACCGGTCATAGCATGGATCGTTCGGCCGGTCCCCGCCCCCTGTGCCGGAGTGGTGGAATTGGCAGACACGCACGCTTGAGGGGCGTGTGGAGCGATCCGTGCGGGTTCGAGTCCCGCCTCCGGCACCATCTCATGGCTTGAGGGCCGGGTTGATGTCATTCAAGCCATCCACGTCGCGCGCGGGGCTGGGCCACGCGCGGATAGTCTTGCTGGAAGCGCGCCGCCCGTGGTGTTCAGCTACCGGCGGATTCCCCGTCGCCCGTCCCCGCATGGGCTCCTCGGAATGACTGAGAGGAGTCTTCGGGGAGACACACCGCGAGGCCGAGCAGCACAATCGGTATCCCCACCGTATCCGGAGAGACGCTCGGGGCCAGAGCAACCCAGGCCAGCGCGGCCAGGCCGGCGAGGGCGAGGGCGGGCTCGCGTCGGCGGAGGAGTGCGGCGGTGACGAGAAGCGCGGCCAACGGCGCCAGAGCCGCCAGGAAGCGTACGGTCGCCGAGCCTTCGAGACCGTAGTAGGTGAAGAAGTTGAAGACTCCCAGGCCCGGGCCCGGGGCCGGGATCTGGAACAGACGCCCGGCGAATGGGCGCGGATCCAGGAGCGCCACCGGCAGGACGAGCACGGCGTAGCCTGCGGTCGCCGTTCCCGCCGCCGTCTTCCACGCACGAGGGCGGTCCGCGAGGGACAGGAGGAGCAGCGGCGCCAGGAGCAGCGCTCGGTGATCCAGGCCCACGGCCAGGCCCGCCAGCAGGCCGGCCGCCCACGGCGGGCCCCGGCGGGCCAGGAGCCAGGCCCCGAAGAGGGCGACCAGCGGCAGGGCCATGGAGGAACCGAGGACTGTCCCAAGCGCCAGGGGCGGGAGGAGGAGCACGAGCGCGAGGGTCGCCGTCCTCGTCTCCCCTTCCCCCGAGCCGGCGACGAGGAAGGCGAGCAAGGCGAGCGCGGCCAGCGCCGACAGGCGGATGTCGAGTCGTCCCGCGACCCGCCCGAGCGCGGCGAGGAGGGACGGGCCTGGAGGCATGTTGGGTCGATCCGGTCGGATCTCGACCGGGGGCTCCAGCGTGAAGCTGGTGGAGTAGGCCTCGCGACCGCGCGGAGTATCCTCCGGGGGCGGTGTGTAGGGGCTGCGCCCCGAGACAAGCCGCTTCGCGTCTCCCGCGGACTGCACCACCCCCGGGTCCTGGGCTCGGAACAGGCCGGTTCGGTCGCTGACGCGGACGACGACGAGCAGCGGCACGGCCACGACGAGGACCCCGGCGACCGCGATGACCGTCAGGCGCGCCCGGCGACCGGCGCCGGTCACCCCTGCCGTCAGGTACGCGATTGCCAGGCCGGCGGCGGTGGCGCTGAAGAGCAGGCCCAGCGCGTCCTGCGTGAGCGTCGGCCCCGCCCGCGGGGCGAGCGCCGCGGCGAGCCCGCCGAGCCGCACGGGGAGTTCCGCGGCGACCGCCTGGTCCCAGGTCGTCCGGAAGATCCCGCCTTCGGCGATCTCCACCGCCATCGCGAAGAGCAGGAGGGGCACGAGGGCGAGGTCCGCTCGGAGCCGGCGCGCGAGGACGCCCACCGGGAGAAGAACCGCGGCGGGGATGAGGTAGTTCGGGTGGACGACACGGGAGAGGTAGACCGCAGCCACAAGGGCCACGCTCCCGGTGACGAGAGCCGTCTCGGTCCCGCCCCACCGCATCTGGCGGTGCACCAGCAGCAGCCCCAGTGGGATCAGGAACGCGTAGAACGCCGAGAAGGAGACGTGGTCGCTCAGGCTCTCCACCTGGCCGAAGTAGATGAGGTAGTTGGCGAAGCCAAGACCCGGGGTGCCCCCGAGGGGGTAGTTGTCGCCGGGGAGACCCACGTTGTAGGCGACGATGTCGCCCCAGAAAGCCTCGAAGTCAACCGCGGCCAGGGGCAGCACGACCACGACGAAGACGACCACCGCCGCCGCGAGCGGCTTCCCGAGGCGCCGCCAAGGCACGGAAGAGAGCAGATCCCGCCAGCCGCGTGCTCCGGACAACGCCACCAGAAGGAAGGGGGCGTACGGCCACGCGAGCTGCTTGATGGAGCAGGCCAGGCCCACGAGAGCACCAGCGAGGACCAGCCGCTCGTTCCGGGCGGCGAGCACCGCGGCCAGGAGGATCGCCACGAAGACGAGGTCGTTCGCCCCGAAGATCTGGTGCCAGTAGACGAGCGGGTTGAGGGCAGCGAGGCCGGCGGCCGCCAGCCGGGACTCGTCGCTCTGCGGGAGACGCGCGGCCAAAGCGACCACCAGGGCGTAGAAGAGGAGCGTGACGAAGCGTGGATCGAAGAACCCAAAGAGCTGCCGGCTCGCCAGGTAGAACGGCATCATCAGGAGGTGCGTCCCGGGCAGGTACGCGTGGTGGTGGAGGATGGGGTTGCCCCCGTAGTCGTCCCAGAAGGTCGAGGCCCGGGCCTGCTTCGCCAGGATCGTCCCGGAGTAGTCGGCGGCGTAGGGGCTCTCTCCGGCGAGGATCACGTCGAGGGCAAGGGGGAGCTGCACGACGCCGCCGTCCTGCCCGTAGGGCCGATCGGTGGCCGCGCCAAGGCCGATGAAGGCCGCGGTGGGCAGCACGATCAGGAGGAGGGCGGCGAGGGCGATCACCCGCGCGCGCAACGCCGGCCGCGCGCCGAAGACGCCGAGCGCCGCGTAGGCGAGCGCGAGCACGGTGGCGAGCCCGGCCAGGAGCAACGCGATGGGGTCGCGGTCGATGGCCCCGGAGGGGCTGGGAAGGAACGGGGCGAGCCACGCGGGGGGGCTCGAGAGGCGAGGGTCGTGGAAGAGACGCCAGGCCAGCACCCTCGGGGCATCGAACAGGGCCAGGTCCCGCGCGACGAGAAGGAGGAGGCCGGGGACGATCGCGGCGTCGAGGGGGACGCGACGGGACGTGGTCAGGACCCGTCGCCATCGGACGGAGAGACGGGGACCCGTGCTCCGCACGAGCACACGAGGCTCCGCACCGCCCACTCGATCTTCAGGAGGCGCCCACAAACCGGGCAGCCGATGTACTGCCCCGCCTCGTAGCTCTTCACCAGCCGGCCCTCAGAGACGCGCCGGTTTTCGGTCGCCGGGTTCCGCCGCCGCGGCCATCGGTTCAGGAGCGCCACGATCCGGCAGCTTACGCCGCGCCGAGAAGGCCGGTCAAGCGTTCGGATCACACGCTCACAGAGCGCGCAGGTCCCGATGGCGCAGGAGGAGCCACACCGCCACGACCAGAAGCAGGGCGGAGGAGACGGCCATGACCGCGGGGACGCCGGCGCGGCGGACGAGAACGCCGGCGATGAGGCTTCCGATGGGCAGGCCACCGCGGAAGGCGAGGCCGAAGATGGACATGACGCGCCCGCGAAGCTCGTCGGGGGTGTGCTCCTGGACGAGCGAGCTGATGGTCGAGAGGGCGGTGGTGAGGGTGTAGCCGGAGCCGACGAGGAAGACCATCGAGACCCACTGCCACCGGGAGAGGACGGCGCCCATCGTCACGACCCCAAAGACCGCGAGGTAGACGAGGGTGAGGCGCCCGCGGCCCGCCGCGCTCCCCCGCTGGGCGGTGGTGACCGCCCCGATGATCGCGCCGACGCCGAGGCTGGTGAGCAGCAGGCTGTAGCCGGAGGCCCCGGTCTTGAGGACGTCGCCGGCGAAGGTCGGGAGAAAGGTCATGAGGGGAAAGCCCAGGAAGCTCGCCGCCGCCACGAGCAGCGTGAGTGTCTTGAGGATCGGCGTGCGCGCCACGTGGTGGATCCCCTCGCGGAGGGTCTGCGCGAAGCTGCCCGTGGCCTTCGAGGGCGAGGAGAACCGGATCGACAGGAGGACCAGGATGACCAGGGTAAAGGAGCCCGTGTTGGTGAGGAAGCAGACCCCGGTGCCCACCTTGGCGAGCAGAATGCCGGCGATGACGGGCCCGATCGCCCGCGAGAGATTGAACTGGAGCGAGTTGAGGGCCACCGCGTTGGCGATCCGATCCCGCGAGACCAGAGTCGGGAGTACGGCCTGGTAGGTCGGGGCCGACTGCGACTGCGTGAGCCCGGCCAGGAAGGCAATGACGAGGATGGCGACGATCCCGAGATGACCCGTGAAGTAGAGGAAGGCCAGGAGCGCGGCCAGCGACATCTGGAGGATCTGGGAGACCAGGAGGATCATCCGCCGATCCACCCGGTCCGCGAAGGCCCCCCCGACCAGCATGAGCGCGAGGAGCGGCATGTCCTGGGCGAACCGGCGGAGACCGAGGTAGAGAGGGTCGCCGGTCTGGGTGTGGATGAGCCACGACAGCGCGACGTCCTGGACCCAGGTGCCGATGCTCGAGAGGAAGGCCCCGGCCCACAGGAGACGGAACCCCCGATGCTCGAGCGCGGCGAGGAAGCCCGGCCACTGCATGGCTATACTGCGCCGGTGAGCTTCGCGTGCCCGGGTTGCGGCGCCCCGATCGACGGCCGGCCCGACCGTCTCCTGCAGCAGTGCGGATCCTGCGGCGCCAGGCTGAGCAGCCGTCCGGTGGAGACGAGCGGCCCCGAGCCGGTCTTCGAGGTCCGTGTGGCCGGAAGGCCGGAGACGGGCCGGCGCGTCCGGGTGCCCTGGGACGAGACCGCCCGGCGCCGACTCTCGGCCTGGCTCCTCGTGGCGTCGGTGGTGACGGTCGCTCTCGTCCTGGTCCTCTTCGTGCTCGCCCGGATCTTCTGATCTGGAGCGAGATCGCCAGCCGGCGGGAGCGAGGTCAGGCGCTCTTGCCCGTCTTCGCCGGGGCCTCCGCCGCGGCTTTGCGGCGCGCCTTGCGGGCCTTCTTGCGGCGATGCCGGCGGCGGCGGATCTCTCTCGTTCGCTCGATCATGCCTCCTTCTTCTCCCCTTCCCTCTTCCGGAGGCCGGCCTGCACCTCGGCCTCCCTCTTCGCCTCGGCCACTCGGGCACGGATGATACGCAGATAGGCCCGGGGGATCTTCTGCATGTGGGCCAGGAGCTGGCCCAGGCCGCCCCGGGCGGCGCCCCGGGCGCCGCTGTCACCCCAGATCAGGTTCACCACGCGTCCGCGAAGCGCGACCGGGAGCACGGCGGCCGTCGTCCCGGCCTTCTTGCCGATGGCCTCGAGGAACTGGCGGTTGGTCTCCTCGGCGCCGAGCCGCCCCACGAACACCGTCCGGTCGCGCGTCACGCCCTGAAAGACCGAGGGCAGGTCGAGGGGGATGCGAAGGGCAGCGGCGCGGGTGCGGTCCATGCCTTCGCCGGCCCCGTCCCATCCGATGATCCAGGGCTCGCGCACGATGAAGAAGACGACGCGCTTGAAGTAGCAGCGGCCAAGGACCAGCACTGCCGAGACGACCTCGTCGCGGGTCGTCGCGACGTCGATCGCCGCGGCGGCCTCCGCCGGGTCTTTCACCCGGGGGATGGGCATGGGCGTCGCCTCGGGGCTGCGGGTGTCGGTGTAGCGCCAGCGCTCGTCGATCCCAAAGTGGTCGTGGAGCATCTGCACCATCCGGAACTCCGGCACCACGAGCGGACGAACGATGTAGCCAAGCGTGTAGCCGATGTGGGCCACCGCGGCGTGATCGGAGGGGTCCACCATCCCGACGAAGAGCGTTTGGCCCCGCAGACGCCAGGGGATCATCTTGAAGCGGGCGACCAGCTTCCTGGGGACGAGCGACGCGGCGTCGGCCTCGAAGTCATGGGTATCCGCGGCGGGAACGCCGTGGGCGCGGGCCAGCGCCTCCGACAGGCGCTCTTCGGTGATGAAGCCGAGCTCGTAGAGGCTCGTGCCGAGACGCCCACCGTACAGCACCTGGTGCTGGATGGCCTCCTGAAGCTGTCCCTCGCTGATGACCCCGCGGTCGCGGAGTATCCGTCCCAGGATCGGCAGAGACCCACCTCCGCGAGGATTCTAGCAGGTTGTCGAGGTCGCCCACGGGCCGGGGCGGCCCGCGCTCGGGCTGTGTGGACCGCCTTTCCGCACCGGGCTATCATGCACGTGCCCCGTCGAGGGTCCATGCCCGAGCCCATTGCCCCCTACCACGACAAGCTGCCCGACCTCGATCGCGAGCTGACGGAGCGCGGCAATCTCGGCGTCCTCGTCCTGGACGCCTCCCCTCTCGGCAAGATCGAGGACGACTACGGCCTGAAGGCCTACGAGGAGGTCCGGCAGCGGGTCTTCTCGATCATCGAGACCGCACGAGGGAAGGACTACCGGGGGGGCGACATCCTGTGCCTCGACCGGCCCCGGGGGCTCCGGTTCCTCTTCTTCCTCGACCGAAAGCGCCGCCGCAACGTTCCCCTGTCCGTGGCCGACCTGCGCGCGGCCCGGGCCCGGCTCATGTCCTCGCTCGTCCCCAACCTCGAGAAGGCGGCCTTTCCATACATCAAGAAGGACCTCCGGCTCGAGGTGGGTCACGGCCTCGCCATCTACAACCCGCTCCTGCACACCGGCCGCATCGTCGAGCGTGCCCTCGAGGAGGCCCTCGCCCAGGCCTCCCACCAGCGCCGGGCCGAGGAGCTGCTGGTGCTCGAGCGGCTCCAGGATGTCCTGCTGCGCGATCGGGTCGTGACCGCGTACCAGCCGATCCTCCGGATGAAGGAGGGCACGATCCTGGGCTTCGAGGCCCTCTCGCGCGGCCCTCGCGGGTCGGGGCTCGACTCGGCGGATACGCTCTTCGGGGCAGCACAAAAGAACGGCCTGGAGGTCGAGCTGGATCGGCTCTGCCGGCGCCGCGCGCTGCTGTCCTCGGGACGCATCCCGTCGAACGCGAAGATCTTCGTCAACACGCTGCCCGCTACGATGCGCGACCCGCAGTTCCGGGGCAAGGCCCTCATCGACTTCCTGGATCGCGCCCAGGTGGCGCCCCACCGCATCGTCATCGAGATCACGGAGAAGGAGGTCATCAAGCACTACGAGATGTTCCGCGAGGTGATGGCCTACTTCACCGACCTCGGGATGTCGTTCGCGATCGACGACGTGGGTGCGGGCCACTCCGGGCTCAATCAGATCGCCAAGCTCAAGCCGAGCTACCTCAAGATCGACATCGAGCTCGTGCGTGACGTCCACGTGAGCGTCGTCAACCGCGCGATGGTCAAGGCGATCATCGCCCTCGGGCACGGGATCGGGGCCGACGTCATCGCCGAGGGGATCCAGATCGAGGAGGAGGCCCAGGTGCTCCGGGCCCACGGAGTCGACTTCGGCCAGGGCTTCCATCTCGCCCGGCCCGACGCCGGCCAGGAGAGCAACTAGCCGGGCGTGTCAGCAAGCACGAACCGACAGGTCGCACGGGCGAACCGGATCTCGTCGCCGTGCTCGAGAAAGCGCTCCCGGATGACCTCGTTGTTGACCCGGGTGAGGTTTGTGGAGCCCAGGTCCACCAGCTTCCAGCCCTCGCGGTGCCGCTCGACCCGTGCGTGCTGCCGCGACACGAGGGGCTCGTCGATCTCGATGGCCGCGTCCTCCCGACCTACGATCAACGTTTCCGCGTCGAGGGCGAACTCGACGCGCTCGCCGTCG
>JAJDNV010000030.1 GCA_022340545.1 Acidobacteriota bacterium
ATGAAGCCGACGACTCGCATCTCGGCTCCACACCGGGGACACACGAGCGGGTCTGTCTCGTACACCCGCCGGACCAGGTTCGCCCAGCGGCGCCTCAACGCCGCCCGCTCCGGCGGAGGCGGGACAGGCTCGACAACCTCACCTGAGCCGTTCCCTTGGAGCTGGGTCTCTGCCTTGCGGCGCTGACCCCTCTGCCCGGTTCGAATACGCCCCGTAGTAGCGCCGGCGGCAGGAGGCGAAGGTGTCGTGGCGCGACGCCGACCACGAGAAGGGCACGTCCATCTCGCCGACTCTAGCACGCGGGCTGGATCTCGCTTGAGCCTTGCGACGACGCGTGGCGAGGCGCGTCCGGGGCGGCCACCCGCCTGCGGGCCCGACAGCTTCGAAGCGGAGCAGAATCCTCGTCGGGTCCCGCCCGCCCCGGCCTTGGACGAACCGCGCGTCGATGGCCCCGTGCCCCCCGAGGGATCGCTCGTGGGCCCCGCATGGCCGACCCGTTCCCGGGACACAATAGGGAAGCATTCCGCCTGCGGAGGGTGTCTCAAATGCGTCTTCTCGTCGCCACGGCCCTGTGTCTCGTCGCGCTGCCCGCTCACGGCGAGCTCACGCTCTCCCGCCCGGATGGGTTCCGGGTGGAGCACGTCTTCGATGTCAGTGCGCCGCCGGAGGCGGCCTATGCGATCCTGATCCAGCCGGCCCTCTGGTGGCCGAGCGATCACACCTGGTCGGGAGATGCCGCTCACCTCTCCCTCGATGCCCGCGCGGGAGGATGCTTCTGCGAAGCCTGGGACGGGGGCAGCGCCGAACACGGCCGGGTGGTGATGGCGCAACCCGGCCGACTGCTCCGCTTCGTGGGGGCGCTGGGACCGCTCCAGGAGTCGGCCGTCTCGGCGGTGTTGACCGTCACCCTGGAGGCCGCGGGCTCGGGAACCCGGGCCACGGTGACCTACCGCGTCAGCGGAGACGCCGGCCACGGGCTCGAGACCCTGGCCCCCGTCGTCGACACCGTCATCGGACAGCAGTTCGGTGGCTTCGCCCGCCTCGCCAGCGAGAGCGGGCCCTCATCCTAAAACCGAAGTTCATGTTCAGACAACCTCGCCCGGACACAGTCACTTAAAACCGGGTTTCATCTTCGGCTCGTCCGCCGTTGGCAAGAGGGGCCACGTCCGGCGCGGTGGCGATCGATTGTAGGCTTGAAATCTGAAGCGATTCGCTTCAATCTTCTAGCTATGCCCTTGGTCGAGCGAGCCGCCCACATGGCCCGGCTGGAGCGACTGCTTCGCGAGTGGCCCATCGTGGCGCTGCTCGGCGCCCGGCAGGTCGGCAAAACCACCCTGGCCAGGGCCTTGGCTCGCCGCTGGCGGGGCCCGACGACCATCTTCGATCTCGAGGACCCGCGTGACCTGAACCAGCTTGACGAGCCCACTCTGGCCCTCGAGGGCCTCGAAGGCCTCGTGGTGCTCGACGAGATACAGGCTCGACCGCAACTGTTTCCCATTCTCCGAGTGCTCGCCGATCGCCCGCGCCGACCGGCCCGCTTCCTTGTACTCGGGAGCGCCACGCCAGATCTGCTCCACCAGGGCGCCGAGACCCTGGCCGGACGCGTTGGGTTCCACGAACTGGGCGGCCTCGACATTCAGGAGGTGGGTGGCCGGCGGCTCGACCGCCTGTGGTTCCGCGGAGGGTTTCCCCTCTCCTATCTGGCCCCGAGCCACCGCGCGAGCGAAGAGTGGCGACGCGACTTCATCCGCACCTTTCTCGAACGTGACATGCCGCGCCTCGGAGGGGCGTTGCCGGCGGCGACCCTGGAGCGATTCTGGACCATGCTCGCCCACTACCACGGGCAGATCTGGAACGCGTCCGCCTTCGCGCGCTCCTTCGGGGTGTCACACACGACCGTGCGGAAGTACCTGGACCTGCTCTCCGGCGGCTTTGTCGTGGAGCAGCTGCGGCCGTGGGTCGAGAACGTGGGGAAGCGCCTGGTGCGCTCTCCGAAGGTCTACCTCAGTGACAGCGGGATTCTCCACGCTCTGCTCGGGCTCGCGACGCCGAGGGACGTCCTGCGTCACCCGGTGCTCGGTGCGAGCTGGGAGGGGTTCGCCCTGGCCCAGGTACGGCGGACACTCCGCGCGCGTCCCGAGGAGTGCTTCTTCTGGGCCACCCACGCCGGAGCGGAGCTGGACCTGCTGGTCGTCAGCGGCAGACGTCGACTCGGGTTCGAGATCAAGCGCACCGACACGCCGGGAGTCACCGCTTCCATGCGCAGCTCTCTCGAGACGCTCCGGCTCGATCATCTGGATGTCGTACATGCCGGACAGCGAACCTATCCCCTCACAAAGGAGATCAGGGCTGTTTCGGCCGCACGGCTCGCTACGGACCTGACCGCGCTGCGCCGCTGAGGCCGGGCGCTCCCCTGGGCGGCCGATGAGCATCTGCGTCCGCATCTCGCGGAGACCGTCGCTGTTGCGGGCGGCTAGACCCGCACCGTGCGGCCGAGGGCGGTGAAGAGCACCAGGCGCTCGCGGACGGGCTGGCCCAGGGCCTGGGCGAGACCCCGGCCGTAGAGCTGGAGCTGCGGCGCGTGGTGCGCGGCCTGGGCCAGGGCCTGCTCGTCGGTGATCGCGTCGCTCTTGTAGTCCACGACCACGAGCTGGCCGTCCTCCTCGAAGACGAGGTCCACCTTGCCCTCGACGAGGTGCTCGCCGTCCGGGAACCACAGGCGCATCTCGCGCCACACCCGCGAGGCGGATCGGGCGCGCTCCAGCACGGGCAGGCCGAGCGCTCGTGCCACCTGCTCCGCCGCTCCCCGGGCGGCCTCGGCGTCGAGGCCAAACGCCGGGGCGAGCGCGGAGGACATGTTCCGCACCCGCTCGCCGAGATCCTTCCCTGCGTCATCGAATGGGATCCATTCGAGGAGCCGGTGCACGAGGCTCCCGAAGTCGCGGCCGTCACGGCCTCCAGGCGCGGCCGCGGCCGGCGGCGCGCTCGCGGCGGCGAGACGCGTCGCGGAGACCGGGACGAACGGACGCTGCGCGGCGGCGGCGATCTGCTCATGCCGGTCCCTCTCCCAGCGAGCGGCCACCGCGTCGCCCCCCTCGGCGCCGGCGAGGGCCCACAGCTCCGCGCCCCGCCCCGCGGGCTCGGGGATGGGGATCGTCTCCGCGTCGACGAGCCGCACGTCCTCGTCGGAGGCGGCGGGCAAGCGCTGGATGAGCTCCTTCCAGAAGTCGCCCACCGCCGCGTCCACCGGCGGGCGGGGGATCACGAGAAGATCTCGCGCGCGAGTGCAGGCGACGTACAAGAGGCGCCGCGTCTCCGCCCAGGCCTTCCTCTTCTCTCGCTGGACGAGCGTGGGCCAGCCCTCGGGCTGACAGCCCTCCCGAAACCCAATGGCGATGCGCCCCTCCTCCCACACCGGCACGGTGTCCGCGGAGAACCAGGCCTTGTCGGCGGTGTCATAGAGGGCCACGATCGGGGCCTCGAGACCCTTCGCCTTGTGGATGGACAGCACTCGCACCGTCTCGGGATCACCGGGCCGAGTCGAAGGAAGGTCCGGCTCCTCCCTCGCGCTCTCGACCCGCTCGGCGAGGAGGTTGGCGAAGCCGCGCAACGTGAGCACGCCGAGATCGCCCGCCTGGCGGGCGAGCGTGGCCGTCTTCTCGAGGTTGGCCACCTGGGCCTCGCCCCGCCGCGTGCCGGTGAGGGCGGCCAGCACCCGTGTTTCGTCGTAGAGCCGCTCGAGAAGCGCGGGGACGCTGACGTGAGTGCGCTCCAGATGCAGGGTCTCGAGCAGCGCGAGTGCGGGACCAAGCGCCGCGGCCCCCGGGCGGTCCTCGTCCACCGCGTCCATCGAGGGAGGCCCACCCGAGAGCGTGTAGGCCACGATGTCCCGATCGCTCACGCCGAAGAACGACGACCGCAGCGCGGCCACGAGAGAGAGACGGTCCGACGGGTCGTCGATGGCCCGGAGGACCGCGAGCGTCTCGTGCACCTCCTGCCGATCGAAGAACGACTTGCCCCCCTCCACCGCGAAGCGGAGCCCGGCCGCCTCGAAGGCCTCCTCGAGGACGCTCACCTTCGTGAGCCGTCGTGTCAGCACCAGGACGTCGCCGGCCTGGCTCGGGCGCGAGGCCCCGCTCACCGGGTCGCGGACGGTGTGCGCGCCGCGCGCCGCCTCGGCGAGGAAGGTGGCGAGGGCCCCGGCCTCCGCGTGCAGGAGGTCGTTTCCGGCGGCGGCGGGGGGGGCGGGAAAGCGCAGCGCCACGACCGAAGGCTCGTCGGGAAGGCCTGGAGGAGGCGAGATCGGCTCGTAGGCGGGCTGGTCGGCCTCTTCGGAGGCCTCGATGAGCTCGCCGAAGACGCGGTTGACGAAGCGAAGGATCGCGGGGCGCGAGCGAAAGTTCTGCTTCAGATGAAGCACGATCCGTTGATCGCCGTCGCGGGCTTCGTCCGCCAGCTCGCGGAAGAGGCGCACCTCGGCTCGTCGGAAACGGTAGATCGACTGCTTGGCATCGCCCACCACCACCAGCGCCCCTGGCCGTCCTCCGGCGAGAAGGCGCGCCAGCTGCACCTGGAGGGGGTCTGTGTCCTGGAATTCGTCGATGATGAGGTGGCGGAAGCGGCGCTGGAAATGCTCGCGCACCGCCGGCCGGTCGCGCAGCGCGTCGCGCGCTTTCAGGAGCAGGTCCAGGAAGTCGAGGACCCCCTTCTCGGCCTTGGCGCGCTCGTAGAGCGTCGTCACCCCGGCGAGGGCGTGAACGAGGCGGCCATGGACGTCCGCCCCGACCGCGGCGCGCCACTCCCGGGCCGACTCACGGGACCAGGCCGCGATCCCCCGGGCTTCCTCGAGGGTCTCGGTGCTGGGCCAGCGAGGGCGGTGTCCGAAGTTCTTCGGCACGTCGGGCGGGCTCAGGAGGTGCTCGACCAGCGCCGGCCCCTTGAGAAACTGCGCGGCCTCGGCGTGGGCCACGAAGCCCTCCAGCCTCTCCGCGAGCAAGTCGCCCTCCCGGGCGGCGGCAGCGAGCGTCCTCGCCCGCGAGGCCTTCGCGAGCAGCTCCCCCTTTGCGGCCTCGGGATCGAACGGGTCCTCGGCGACGAGCGGGGTCAGATCGCGCTGCTCGAGGAGCACCCGGGCCAGACCGCGCAGCGAGGTGCGCTCGCCCCAGACACTCGGCGCCTCGAGGGGGATACCGCGGTCCAGCGCCTCGAGGAGCACGTCGTCTCCGTGGGTCAGGCGCTCGCCCAGCCACTCCTCCCAGGCCCGGGCGAAGAGCACGTCGGCCTCGGCCTCGTCGGCCATGCGGAAGCCGGGAACGACGCCGCACTCGATTGGCCGCTCCTGGAGGATCGCCGCGCACAGGGCGTGGATCGTCGAGACGTTGGCCCGCTCGAGGACCTCGAGCGCCTCCGCCGCCCGCGCCCGCTCCTCGGGAGGCAGCCCGGCGCCGACGCGGGCCGCCTCGAGGCGCTCGCGTAGGCGCAGCTTCATGGTCGTGGCCGCGTTCTCGGTGAAGGTGACGGCCGCGATCTCGTCGAGCCGCGCCGCCCCCGAGCGCACGAGCGACTCGATCCGGTCGATGAGGAGGGTCGTCTTGCCCGTTCCCGCGCCCGCCTCCACCACGAGGCTCGTCCCGTGGTCGGAGCGGGCCCTCTCGCGGGCGTCCTGGTCGACGGGCCGGAAGCTCATCCCAGATCTCTCAGTCGCAGGTAGGAGAGCAGCGTGGCATCCCGCCGCTTGTACTGCTGCCGGCGCTGGAGGATGCCCTTCGGTCCGCAGACGACCTTGAAGTCACACCAGTCGCACGCGGCTGGCTCCTGTACGAACACCCCGCCCGCGATCAGGTCCACCAGGCTTCTCAAGACGGTGCGGAACGGCTCGCCCCGGGCGGCGGCGGGATCGAAGGCCACCTGGCGCCCCCCGTCCACGTAGTCGAGGAAGGCCTCCACGACCCGCTCCTGCGGATAGAGCCGCTCGGCGGCCAGGACGTAGAAGGGGATCTGGAGCTGACGCCCCCCGCGGAAGACGCCGCCATCGTCCTTCGGCGCCTTGCCCGTCTTGTAGTCGCGCAGCACCAGGCCGTCCTCCCGGCGGTCGATGCGGTCGATCTTGCCGGAGACGCGCAGCGTGCGCCCATCGCCCAGCGGGATCTCGATCGGCTCGGGGTCGTGGGGCTCCGCGCTGTCCGGGCCCTGCCCGAGCCCGAAGCTCACCTCGAAGTGGGCGGGGGTCGACCGCCCTGCGGTCCGTGCCTCGCGCTGAAGCCAGGTGAGAACGGACTCGCGGAAGCGGCGCTTCTCCCGCTCCCACAGGAGCGTGAAGCGCGGGGGACTCCCCTGGACCAGCTCCTCGAGACCCTCCTCGGCCATCTCCAGGATTCGCGTCCGGCTCTCCAGGGTGTCCTGCACCGGAAGCTCTTTCCGGTCACGGCGCTCCCGCAAGAAGCGCTCGGCCACGTCGTGGAAGAGGGTTCCGCGCTCGAGGGGATCGAGGCGCCGGCGCTCCTCGGGCTCCAGTGCCGCCTCGAGGTGGAGCACGTGCTCGAGCAGGTACTGGAAGCCGCAGCGGGCGTAGACAGCCAGACGGGTCGCCGACATCGCCCGCGTCCGACGGAGGGGGTCGATTCTCTCCACCGCGTCGTCCGGCAGCTCGTTCAGGAGACCGTCGTAGCGGGTCAGCCGACCCGACCAGCGGGCCTGCGCGGCGAGACGCGACTGCTTGAAGAAGCTCGATCCGGCGGCAATCGCCTCGGCGGCGGCGCGGTCCTCCGCCCGCACCCGGGCCCGGTCGCGCTCCCCGGCATCGAGGGTCGCCTCGAGGGGGAGGACCGCCGGATCGTCCTCCACGACCATCCGCTCGAGATCGGCGCCGGCAAGAGGCCGGCCGGCCAGGGTCGAGGCGGCGGCGGCGAAGAACAGCGACGGCAGCCGCTCGCGCCCGGTGCGCGCATCGGCGCGGGGGTAGGACAGCACGAGCCGCTCGGTGGCCTGCGCGACCGCGCGCTGGAAGAGGCGTCGGGCCTCCAGGAGGCGGTCCTGGGTGGTGGGGAGGGGCGACGGGTCGTCCGGCTCGGCCTCGGCCGTCGCGCTCCGAGCGGGCTCCGGTGCGCCGCTCGCCCCCGGCTGCGCTCCCGCCGAGGGCTCGCCGACGTCGTCGAACAAGCTCAGCTGGCTCCCGGCTCCGGCGCGGGGCCCACGCGTCTGTCCGGGGCCCGCGTTGCCGGCCGGTCGCTCCGGCGCCACTGTCGCGCGGGCAAGGGCCTCGCGCTCCGCATCGAGGAGAAAGGGATCCGGTCGGAGAACCCCGGGATAGCCGCCCTCCACCAGGCCGGGGATCGCGACGAGGCGGAACGGCAGGCCGGCCATGGCGTCGAGAGCCCCGACGTGAACGGCACCCCCCTCCGGGGGCTCGAGGGGAAGACGCTCCCACTCGAAGCGGGCCTCGAGAACCTGCTCGACCTCGTCCCACGTCGCCCGTGGGGACACCGCGCCGAGGCCGCCGAGATCGTCGATCACGTCGAGCACGGCCTGGCGGTCGCGTTCGGGGCCAATCCACTGATCACACGCGGTGCGCAGGCGCTGCGACCAGACCGGCCACGACTCGGAGCCCGAGAGCGTGTCCAGCATCGCGGAGAGCAGCTCGACGACGCGCAGGAGCGCCTCCGCCTCGCGGGCCTGGCGCTGGCGCCGCTCCCGCCGCTCCGCGCCCTCGGCCTCGCCGGCCTCGCGCTCGGCCTCCGCGTACGCGCGCAGGCCGATCATCCAGCGGTCGAGCCCGGAGACGACCCCCGTGTCCCGGCTGATGGCGTCCCATCGTGGAGGCTGCGGGTCCTCGTCCTCACCGAGGAGCTCGACGAAGGGCACCGGCGCGAAGGTCAGGAACTCCATGACCGCTGCCCGCCCGAGGCCGCGACAGCGAAACAGGAGCAGAAGCGAGCGTGCGCACCGGCCGAATCGGAGAGGCAGCGAGGGGTGCAGGCGGTGCGGGACGCCGAGCCGCTCGAGGAGATCGGTGAAGAGGGGGGCATAGGTCTGGGGCCGGGGGAGCACCACACCGATCTCCTCGAACGGGACTCCTCGGGCGGCCTCGCCCAGCAGGCGGCGCACGATGGCCCGCACCTCCGCGGCCTCGCCGGGGGCGGAGACGAGGGCGACCGAGTCGTCCTCGACCGGCGCCCCGGCTGGCGGCTCGAACAGACCCTGCCGGAGGCGCGCGAGGCCTTCCGGCGGAGGCGGGGGGGCGAGGGGGGCCAGCAGCGTGTCTCCCTCGTCGACCTCGGTCATCCCGCGCCGCTCCGCCCAGGCGCGGAACGAGGAGCGCCGCAGACCTGGAGGCCGCTCACGGCGGAGCAGGCGCACGGGTCGGGCTCGGGCGAGGGCGGCCACGAAGTCCCGTTCCACGGGATCGAGCTCGAGGTCGTCGAGCACGAGCACCTCGGCCTCGGACATCCAGCCCCCTCGTGCGAGGCCCTCCGCCGCCGCCGCCAGCAGCGTGACGGGGTCGGCGGTCTTCCCGTCGAGCGAGTCGTGGAAGCGGCGGTAGAGGCGGCCCAGGCCGCGCAGACGCTCGGCGTCCCCGGGAGGATGAGCTGTCCTCTCGGCATACGCCTCGAGGCGCTCCGGCGGAATGCGCCCCTGGCGCAGGGCCCGAAGCGTCCGGGCGAGCGTCGCCGCCACCGGCCCCCGCGGCAGGTCGGCGGGGAGCCCGAAGCCGGCGCCACCCTCGGCGAGAAGCCGGGCGGCGAGCAGCGCGTCGTGGCCGTTGTCCCACGCGCGCAGCCCCCGTCCGAGGAGAAGCGGCTCGGCCAGCGCGCGGGCGAGGTCGAGGACCTTGAACGGATAGAGGCCGGCGAGCGCCCCTCGGGAGGAGGCGAGTCGACGGGGCAGCTCGACCACCGCCGCCATCGAAGGACTGAGGAGGACGAGAGGGCGCAAGGTCACGGGGGCGAGCCGATTCTAGCCCGATCCCACACGAGGGGTGGGCCCCATCGGTCATAATCCCGCCATGGGTGTTCTGGGCCGGGTGCGCGAGTACGTCGAGTGGCTCGTCAGCCACCCGGTGGCGGAGCTGAACCGCGCCCAGAGGTACCTGCGATTCTCGGTCGATCTCGCCCGGCACTGCAGCCGAGAGCTCGGAGAGGACCAGGCGGGCCAGATGGCCGCCGCCCTGACCTACCGGACGATCTTCAGCCTCGTGCCGCTCACGATGATCAGCATGCTCGCCTTCCGGATGTTCGGCGACATGGAGGCCGCGTTCCTGAGGCTGCAGCAGGTGGTGTACGGCGTCTTCGAGTACGAGGTCCCCGGAGGGTCCCCGGAGGCGCTGGCGTTCAAGGCCGAGCTGGACCGTCAGCTGCTCGAGATCGTGCGCTCGGTCTCGAGCCTCAGCTTCGAGGCCATCGGGGGCATCGGCCTGCTCCTCCTCATCTGGGCAGCCCTCGGCCTTCTCGTCTCCTTCGAGCACTGCGCCAACCGCATCTATCGGGCCCCGCAGGGCCGAGGCTGGCTGATGCGGATCGTCGTCTACTGGGCCCTGGTCACGCTGGGGCCCCTGGTCCTCTTCGTGGTGCTCTTCGTGGCCCAGGCCGGCTACGACGTTGCCCAGGGCGTGCCCCTGATCGGTCCTCTCCTGGGGGTCCTGAAGCCATTTCGTTCGCTGATCGCGGGCTTCGTCGTGCTGCTCCTCGCCTACCGGCTCACGCCGAACACCGCGGTCCGCCTTCGCCCCGCGGCCTGGGGCGCGCTCGTGGCAGCAACGCTGTGGGCGCTGTCCCGCTGGGGCTTCGGCCTCTATGTGAGCAAGGCCCTCCCCTACATGAAGCTCTACGGGGCGCTCGGGCTCATCCCGCTCTTCCTCTTCTGGCTCTACCTGACATGGCTGATCGTGCTCTTCGGGATGGAGCTCGCCTTCACCCTGCAGGCGATGAAGGGTCGGCGCTTCGAGCCCCTCGAGCGGCGCGGGGTCCTCAGCGTCTCCGACCCCCAGTGGCTGGTCCCGATGATGGCGGCGATCGCCCGCGGATTCGCGAACGGTCAACCGCTGAGCCGCCAGGAGCTGGCCGAGGAGCTCCAGCTGCGTTTGCAGGCGGTGGCCGAGCTGGCCGGGAAGCTCGAGGCGGAGGGTCTCGTCCACCAGGTGCAGAAGCGAGGGACGTCGGACGTGGCCCTCACCCTCGCCCAGCCGCCGGAGAGCATCCCGCTCGCGCGCCTCGTGGACCTCGGGGCGCGCCTCAGCGTGGGTCCGGGCGAGCGGGGCGGCCCGGGCTGGGCCTTCCTCGGCCGCATGCGGGACGCCGCGCGCTCCGCCGCCGGCGAGCGCACGCTCGCCTCGCTTCTCGGTGAGACCGGGGGCTCCTAGTGGTACGTCACGACCGAAGTCGTGTTCATAGGTTGGGCGTGGTGGCGCGCAGGCGGCCGGGGCCCCCGACGAGGACGCAGCTGCACTTCGAAGCTGGCGCGCCCGCAGACGGGGTGGCCGCCGAGCGCCGAACGCCCCCGAGAATGCACACGACTTCGGTGACAGGACACTAGATCGAGGTCGGGTTCAGGCGCACCGTCTCCCCGAGACCGTAGGCGAGGACCTCGTAGGCCCAGAACGCCGCCGGGAAGATCCCGACGCAGCAGAGGATCACCCCGAACTGCGACAGGAAGCTCGCGACGAGATAGATGACGAGCGCGAGCGCGTAGTTGCCGAGGTTGGCCTGGATGAAGCCCACGATCTCGCGCCAGGCAAAGCCCTCGGAGAAGCTGTCGCGCAGCGCGGCCCGGGCCATGGCCGCGGGCAGGTAGACGATCGCGGCCAGCGAGACGACCATGATGATCGCCCAGAAAACGAGCGTGCCCAGGCCGCCGAGGGCGGCGAAGAGGCCGCTGGCGCCGTCGTCGAGCTCGCCCGACGCGCCGAGGGCGATGAAGGGCACCATCAGGACGCCGCCGATGAGACCCAGGACCAGGGCGAGGCCGATGGCGTACACCAGGTAGACGCCCACGAGACGCAGGCCGTCGCCGAAGATCCCGCCGAGGTCGTCCCATTCCGGCAGGGGGTGCGGCTTCCCGGCGGCCACGTTCTTCAACGTGCGTGCCCAGTACCCTGCCACGAAGGGGATGCCCACGAGAACCATGGTCAGAAGCGCGAAGAGGCCGCCGACCAGGATCTTCGTCAGCCAGGCCGGATCCTCGGTGAGGAAGGTGAAGCAGCGTCCGAAGTCGACCGTGCCAGACGGGGCAGGAGCAGCGGTGGCCATGTTCTCTCCTCCTTCGGGATCCTGGGGGGACAGTGGCGGACGGCCGGCCAAGCTTGGACTGGAGCGCCGTCCCACGTCAAACGCGTGCCGCGGGCTCGGGCACCAGGAATTGCAGGCCGAGGGC
Source organism: Acidobacteriota bacterium (assembly GCA_022340545.1). Classification (GTDB taxonomy): domain Bacteria; phylum Acidobacteriota; class Vicinamibacteria; order Fen-336; family Fen-336; genus JAJDNS01. The sequence continues at coordinate 11,365 of JAJDNV010000030.1, forward strand.
GGCCACCCCGGCCAGCGCCGCCCCGGTCCCCAGAGCGACCGGGGCGCCGAAGTCCTGCCAGAGAAACCCGGTGAGGAGGCTGGCCGGCAGGAGCGCGGCCCCGGTGACGGCGTGGAAGAGGCCGAAGGCGCGACCCCGCAACTCGGGTCCGGAGAGGTCGGCCACCAGGGCCCGCTCCGGTCCCTCCGTCAGCGCGTGAAAGACCCCGTAGAACGCGAACAGGCCCACGATCGCGAGCGGCGACCCGGCGAAGGCAAACCCGGTGTAGGACAGCGCGTAGACGGCCCAACCCAGGAGGATCGCCCGCCTCCGACCCACGCGGTCGGAGAGCGTCCCACCCCAGGTGCTGCCCCCCGCCTTGACGAGGTGGTGCCACGCCCAGAGCATCGGGATGAGGGCCAGCGGGATGCCCGTCTCCTGGGCGCGCAGGAGGAGGAAGGCGTCGGACGAGTTGCCGAGGGTGAAGACGGCGAGGACGACGAGGTAGCGCCGGAAGGCGCTCCCGAGCGGACCGGTCGTACCGGCTCGAGCCCGAATGGGCTGGACCGCAGGAGCGCTTCGGTCCTCTCTGACGCCGAAGACGAGCGTGGCCATTGCGCATGCGGCCGGGACCGCCGCCGCCGCGAAGACGAGTCGCAGCTCGTCGGTGAAGAGCAGCACGAGAGAGGCCAGCAACGGACCCACCATCGCCCCCGCGTGGTCCATGGCCCGGTGGAAGCCGTACGCCCGACCGCGCTGGTGGCCGGCCGTGACCTCGGCGAGGAGCGCGTCGCGTGGGGCGCTGCGGACACCCTTGCCGAGGCGGTCGGCGAGCCGGACCGCGAGCACGTGGACCGGGAGGGCAGCCAGCGCCAGGAGGGGCCGGGCCACCGAGGAGAGCCCGTACCCGGCGACCACCAGCGGCTTGCGTCGCGGCAGGCGGTCGGAGACGCGTCCGGAGACGACCTTCACCAGCGCCGCCACGGTCTCGGCCAGACCCTCGATCACCCCCAGGAGCGCGGGGCCGGCGTGGAGCGGCCCGGTGAGGAAGGCGGGCAGCAGCGGGTAGATCATCTCGCTGCTGGCGTCGGTCAGCAGGCTGACGAACCCGAGGGCCTTGACGTTGCGATGCAGCGGGGGGGCCACGGTGGGATTCTAGTGTCCTGTCACCGAGGTCGTGTGCGTTCTCTGGAGCTCTGGGCGCTCGGCGGCCACCCCGCCTGTGGGCGCATTAGCTTCGAAGTACAGCTGCGTCCTCGTCGGGGGCCCCGGCCGCCTGCGCGCCACCACGCCCGTCCTCTGGACACGACTTGGGTGACGCAGCACGAATCGCCACGCCTCGGGCACCGCGGCTACTGCAGGTAGCCGAGGGCCTCGAGACCGTCCCGGGCTTCCGCCGAGAGCTGGCCCTTCTCGGGACGGCCGACCGTCGCCAGCAGCCCTCGCAGCTCCGCGTCCAGGGCCGCGACCCGTTCCGTCCGATCGTCCGCCCCCGCCCCTTCGACAAGATCGCGCCGCTCGTCCGGATCCTCGAGGAGGTCGAAAAGGGTCCGCCGGGCGTCGGGGGGAACGAAGCTGCGGCCCCTCTCGGCCACGCTGGCGGCGTCGATGGTCAAGAGGTACTTGTAGCGCTCGGTGCGCAGGCTCTTCATCTCCTTCTCCTCGGAGAGGGATTCGCTGAGCGCGGCCTCCGGCGTCCAGTCTTCCGGCCTCTCCCAGAGAGGTCGCAGCGACCGGCCCTGTGCCTCCGGGGGTGCGGGCACGTCGAGCACGTCGAGGATCGTCGGCATCACGTCGATGCTGGCCGTGACCGGGGCGATGCGCCGAGCTCCCGGGACGCCCGGAATCCGGATGATCAACGGGACATGGATCAGCTCCTCGTAAAGCGCGTGGCCGTGCACGTTGTAGAAGCCGTCGCCGAAGGGGGCGGGTCGTCCTTCCTCCCCGAGCTGCTCGCCGTGGTCGCTCGTCAGGACGAGCAGCGTCCGGTCCCAGAGCCCGCGCTCCCGGAGGCCATCGACGAAGAGACCCAGCCAGCGGTCAAAAGAACGGATTCCTCCGTCGTAGAGGGCGCGAGTGACCTCCGGATCGTAGGCGTCGTACGCGCGCATCACCCTCTTTGCGGCCCGGACCGCCTTCCACCCCTTCCTCTCGGGGATGGCCTCGAGCCGCTCGCCGAGGGCCCGGGCTCGCTCCGGAGGAAGCACGTCGGCGAGGAAGTCGGGGGCCAGGTAGGGGGCGTGGACCTCGAAGGTGTGCCAGAAGAGGAAGAAGGGCCCTTCGTCGTGGGCGTCGATCCAGCCGAGCACGCGATCCACCTTGGCCCGATCGAGCTTCACCATCGAGGTGTCGTACTTCCCGAACCCCTGATCGAACCCGATCCGCGGGTCGAGCGTCGCACCGCCGGTGAAGGCGGCGGTCGCCCAGCCCCGCGCGGCGAGGGCCTCGGCCAGGGTGGTGATGGCCTCGGGCAGGCGTTCGATGGGCCTCTCGCCCTTGAGGGCCTCGCGCAAGCCGCGGTCGCTGCCGGTGACGCCGTGGCGAGTGGGCACGAGGCCGGTCAGCAGGCTCATGTGGGACGGCGTGGTCCAGGGCGCGGCGGCCACATGGACCTCGAAGAGGAGCGCCTCCGTGGCCAGCGCGTCGATCCGTGGGCTCGTCGGGCGCGCGGTGTACCCGTAGGCGCCCAGCCGGTCGGCCCGGAGGGTGTCCACGGAGACCAGCACGACGTTCAGTGGAGACTCCCTGTGGGCGCAAGCCAGGGCGATTGCTCCAGCCAGTCCCAGCACGACCGCGGCGAGCCGGACGGCCGCCCGTCCGCTCGGCATTCGCTCTCTCACCTCCATCAGGTCAGGCTGCCCTTCGACGCGTGTCAGCCTACGTCCGCGTCTCGCTCCAGCGACCGCGGGTGAAATCGGGAAACGGCACCGACGCCGAGCGATTCGCCACCGACTGCTCGCTCAATGGCCCGGGCGCGCTCCACGAGGCGGCATCATAGACGTCCGTGTCCGGGATCAGGCCCTCCCGCAGGCACTCGACGAGCCGCCAGCTCATGATGTAGTCCATTCCCCCGTGGCCGCTCTTCGTCGCGGTCTCGGCGAGCTTCTTCCAGAGCGGGTCTTCGAAGCGGTCCTCGACCCCGCCCGTCGTCCTCTTCTCCTTCTCGATCGGCTGCCACTCGTCGTGCGGCTGCTGCCCATCGAGGAAGAGTCGGTCAGGGTAGCCCCGGATCGTCCCCTTCGTCCCCGAGACGAGGTTGATCCGGCTGTACGGGCGCGGGGAGACGGTGTCGTGCTGGAGGACGACGGTGCGGCCTCTCGCGGTCTTGATGAGGCTCGTGTTCATATCGCCGCAGTCGTAGGTTTCCATTCGCTTGGGGTCGCCGGGCGGGAGTGTGCGATCGCGGTAGGCCTGAAGCCCGAGGGACGGCGAGCTCATGGAGACCAGGTACTCGAAGCGGTCGCCGCGGTTGACGTCGAAGTAGCGGGCCACCGGCCCCAGGCCGTGGGTGGGGTAGAGATTTCCGTTCCGCCGCCAATGCTCGAAGCGGCGCCAGAGCCCCTCGCCGCGGTCCTCGAAGAGCAGCGACCTCAGATCGTGGATGTAGGCGCACTCGGCGTGGGTCAGCTCACCCAGCTCCCCGGCGCGGATCATGTTGAGGACGAGCATCTCGCTCCAGCCGTAGCAGCAGTTTTCGAGCATGATGCAGTGCCGTTGCGTACGCTCGGAAGCGTCGACGAGCTGCCAGCACCCCTCGATCGTGGTGGCCGCCGGGACCTCCACGCCGGCGTGGGCCCCGCTCTCCATGACCGCGCGCGCCATGCGCACGTGCCAGTTCCAGGGAGTGGCGACGTAGACGAGATCGAGATCCTCGCGACGGCAGAGGTTCTCGTAGTCACGCTCGCCTCTCGCGTATCCCTCGGGCCTCGCCTGCCCGGCCTTGGTCACGAGGCCCTGCGCCTTCTCGACCTTCTCGGGCACGATGTCGCAGACGGCCTTGACCTCCACCCCGTCGATGGCAAGGAGATCGCGAAGGAGGCTCTGGCCACGCCCGCCGCATCCGATGAGGCCGAAGCGCACGGCGGCGTGGCGCTCGAACGGAACGCCGATCATCGACGAGCTGGTGTCGGGACGCGGTGGAGCCGCGGAACCGTCGGCTCCGGCGTGGGCGTGGCCGGCCAGGCCGGCCCCGGCAGCGGTGCCGGCGGCGGCCTGGAGCAGCTGCCGGCGGGACAAAGAGCGGGGTTTCTCGGCCATGGATCCTCCTGTCCTGTCGCCCCAGAGCATATCCGCCTCCGGAGACGTCGGGTAGACTCGGCGAAATGCGGGAAGGAGGCGCCCGATGGCCGGTCGCAGACAGAAGATCGAGTCTCTCATCAAGCCCTATCGCGTCAGCGACGGGAAGGGCTTTCGGTTGAAGCAGATCGACCCGCGCGACGCCGGCGGTCTCAAGAAGCGGGAGGGACGGGAGTATCTCCAGCGAGGCATCCGGCAGCTCGCCGCCTTGCAGGACCGGCTCTACGCCCAGGACGAGTGGGGGGTCCTCCTCGTCTTCCAGGCCATGGACGCGGCGGGGAAGGACAGCGCGATCAAGCACGTGATGTCCGGTGTCAACCCCCAGGGCTGTCAGGTCTACTCCTTCAAGGCTCCGTCCTCGGAGGAGCTCGACCACGACTTCATGTGGCGGACGTCCAAGGCCCTCCCGGAGCGGGGGCGCATCGGGATCTTCAACCGCTCCTACTACGAAGAGGTTCTGGTGGTGCGTGTCCACCGCGCGATCCTCGAAGGCCAGAAGCTGCCGAAGCGGGTCGTGACCAGGGGGATCTGGGAGGAACGCTTCGCGGACATCGCCGCCTTCGAGCGCTACCTGGCCCGTCAGGGCTACGTGATCCTCAAGTTCTTCCTGCACGTGTCGAAGGAGGAGCAGAAGGAGCGCTTTCTCGAGCGGCTCGACCGGCCCGAGAAGAACTGGAAGTTCTCGAAGGCCGATGTTCGGGAGCGAGAGCATTGGAACGCCTACCAGCGGGCCTATCAGGACATGATCCGCGCCACCGCCGCCCCCCACGCACCGTGGTACGTCGTGCCCGCCGACCGGAAGTGGTTCACGCGCCTCGTGGTGGCGGCGGCCATCCACGACGCCCTCGACCGGCTGAAGCTGGCCTACCCGACGGTGAGCGAGGCGAAGAAGAAGGAGCTCGCCGCCTGCCGCGCCGAGCTGGTGGGCACCGCAGAGACCTGAGGCGGGCCGGAGTCAGAAGGCGGACAGAGTCGCAGATCGGCGGCGCGCGCCGATGTGGGAAGGGGACCGGTCGCCATACGGTTGACATTTATTCTATTTTTCGATAAAGATATCGATCATGCTGAGATATCTAGTGCCCGGGAGCACACGCCGAAGGCTCTTGGAGGTGCTCTGGCGTGACGAGGAGTCCGGCTCCGTCTCGGAGCTGGCGCGTCTGGCGGGACTGAGCTTCTCCGGTGCCCACCGGGAGCTGCAGGCGATGCTGCGGGCAGACCTGGTGCGGCAGACATCGCAGGGCGGCACCCCGGTGTATCGGGCCAACTCGGCGCACTCGGGGGCTCGGCTCCTGAGGGAGCTGGTCACCATGCCGACATCGGAGCCGGCGGCTGACGATGGGTCTGACGCTGAAGTGCGGGGATGGCTGGTGGATCTCGGCGCGCTCCTCGACGCCCCCCGCCGGCCGGCCCCGTCCCCTGAGCGAGCGCTCGCCGCGGGGGCACGGCTCTCCCACCGGGACCCTTCAGTCGCCCGGATTCTCCCGGCCTTGGTCTGGAAGCTTCGCGATCGCCTCGATCCCGACCGCCTGGTCATCGAGGCGCGGCGCCAGGCGGAGAAGCAGGCCCTGGGCCTCTTCGTGGACCTGGCCGCGGAGTTGGGAGGAGACCCCTCTCTTCTTCGCTTGGCCGAGCGCCTCCGGGATCGCCGGATCCGCTCGACGAAGGACTTCTTCCACCGATCCCGATCGCCGTATGCCCGGCGCCTGGCCGAGCTGAATACGCCGGACGCCGCCAGGCGCTGGCACTACCGGCTCAACATGGGAATGGACAGCTTCGAGGCCAGCTTTCGGCGGCATGTGAGGGCCGCGTGAAACGGTACTCGGCCCAGGAGCTGACGAGCTTCCTCCGGGCGCTCGACGACGAGATCGAGGATCCTCTGGACGTCATCCTGATCGGTGGATCAGCGGCCGCCCTCGCCTACCAGGCCACTCGGACCACCTTGGACATCGACACCTGGAACGCCCCCTTTGAGGCTCTGGCGGAGGAAATCGACCGAGCACGCCGGCGGAGCGCGCTTCCAGTGCCGGTCGAGCACGCGGGCGTGGCTGGCGCCCCCTCCAACTTCGAGACGAGACTCGAGCTCCTCGAGGTGCCTGGCGTCAGCAAGCTCCGGCTCCGCGTGCCCGAGAAGCACGATCTCGTCCTCATGAAGACGATCCGGGGATATGAGCACGACCTGGAGACCGCAAGGGAGATCCACCTCAAGCACGGTCTCGACCTCGAGGTGCTCGTCGAGCGATATCTGGAGGAGATGTCCCACGTAGTCGGGGATCGCCAGACGCTCGACCTGAAGTTCCTCGCCCTGGTCGAACGTCTCTTTGGCGAGTCTGCCCTGGCCCGGGCCGAAAGAGCCGTCGATCGACGAGGCCGGTGACCTCGCATCCCCCGAGCCCCCTACGTGGGGAGGGCTAGGGAGGGGGGTCAATGCACGATCGCGGCTGACCATCAAGCCCAGAATCGCCCGCATGTCCCTTCCCTGGGGACATGTGGGTGTCCAAGGCCTGACTCCAAGCCTTTCCCTCCCCCTACGTGGGGAGGGTTAGGGAGGGGGGTCAATGAATGATCAGGGACTCTAGCGAAAACGACTCGGGTCGATCCCGTGCTTGCGGACCGCGTAGCCGATGATGCGCTCCGTGGTGTGCAGGAGCCGGGCGGCGCGAGCCCGGTTGCCGCGGGCGCTCTTCAGCGCGTCGAGGACGAGGTCCCGCTCGTGGGCGGCGAGGGCGTCCTTGAGCGACTGCCGCGGGAGCGTCCCCGAGACCTCGGCGGTCTGGAGGCTGGGGGGCAGATGATGGGCGTGGATGGCCCCTCCCTCGCACACGAGCACCGCGCGCTCGATGCAGTTCTCCAGCTCGCGCACGTTGCCCGGCCAGTGGTAGCTCATCAACAGGTCGATGGCGCTCGTGGCGATGCGGCGCACGTCCTTGCCCTGGTCGGCGGCGTACTTCTCGACGAAGTGATCGGCGAGCAGGGGGATATCGGTCTTGCGCTCCCGCAGGGGCGGCAGGTAGATGCCGAACACGTTGAGGCGGTAGTAGAGATCCTCCCGGAACGTGCCTCGCCGAACGGCCTCCTCGAGGTCCTTGTTCGTCGCCGCCACCACGCGCACGTCGATTTCGATGGAGTCGACGCTTCCGAGGCGCTCGATCTCCTTCTCCTGCAGCACGCGGAGCAGCTTGATCTGGATCGCCGGCGAGAGCTCGCCCACCTCGTCCAGGAAGAGGGTCCCCCTATGGGCGAGCTCGAAGCGACCCTTCTTCTGTGACCGGGCGTCGGTGAAGGCACCCGGCTCGTAGCCGAAGAGCTCCGATTCGATGAGCGTCTCCGGAAGGGCGGCGCAGCTGACCTTGACGAACGGCTTCTTCGCCCGTGGCGAGGAGTAGTGGAGGGCGTGGGCCACCAGCTCCTTGCCGGTGCCGGACTCCCCACGCAGCAGCACGGTCGTGCTCGACGGGGCGGCCTGGGCTACCTGCTCGTAGACCTGCTGCATGGCCCGGCTGCCACCCACGATGTTCCGAATGTCGTAGCGCTCGGTGAGCTCGCGCCTCAGCATCCGGTTCTCGTCGAGGAGCCGCTTCCTCTCCGCCTCAACCAGATGGTGGACACGCACCGCCTGGCCGATGATCGACGCCACGACACCGAAGAACTGCATCTCCTGCTCGTATCCCCGATCACGGCTGTAGGGCAGGGCCGCCCCCAGGGCGCCGACCGTCCGGCGCTCGGCCTTGATCGGGACGCAGATGTAGGAGAGCTCGTTCCGTCCGGAACGCTGGAACACCTTCGTGCGGTCGAGGAACAGGGGCTCGCGGCTGACTCGCGGCACCACCACCGGCCGGCCGCTCTGCACGACCCGCCCGGTGATGCCCTCCCCGATCCGGTAACGGGTGCGTGTGGTCGGGGCCCCCGCCCCGCTCGCCGCCTCGACCGCAAGGTCGCCGGCCTCGTCGTCCTTCAACACGATGATCCCCGACAGGGCCCCGTGATTCTCCTCGAGGACGGCGAGGACCCGGGGCAGCGCGGCGCGGAGGTTCAGGGAGGTGCCGAGGGTCTGGCTGATCTCGAGCAGGTCCGAGAGGTGCTGCGGGTCGGGTGCACGGGACGACATGTCGCGATTCTGACGGAAATGTCGATCTTCCTCCAATCGGCGACAGCGCTGTCGGAGCCTGTCACCACGTCCCCGTCGCCGAACGCGAGACCGAGATGCTGCTGGCGGCTGGTGGTACGTTACCGAAGTCGTGTTCATGAGATGGGCATGGAGGCGCGCAGGCGGCCGGGGCCCCCGACGAGGACGCAGCTGCGCTTCGAAGCTGGCGCGCCCGCAGACGGGGTGGCCGCCGAGCGCCCAACGCTTCAGAGAAGGCACACGACTTCGGTGACAGGGTACTAGGGGCGAATCGCTTCCTGCACGTCCACCTCGAAGCGGCGGTAGTTGGAGTAGGTGGACGTCCGACGCCAGCGAAAGCGCCGGAAGAGGATGCGCCGCCCCTCGGCGTAGGTCTCGAGCCGTCGGGGCAGCCACACCCCGTCCTCCATATGTGTGAAGGCCATGGCGAAGGACAGCATCGACACGGACGCGCCCAGCCCGAAGGCGAAGCGCAGCCCCGACGTGTTGCGGGCCTCGAGCCGCGCCACCGCGTGCTCGTCCTCGTCCACCCAGAGTCGCCCGGAGAGCCTCTGCAGCAGGTTGTCCCGCTTGAGATCGGCGTCTCCCGGGCGCGCCGCGAAGTCGAAGACGAGGCTGCATCGGCCCTCCCGCACCTCCCCGCCGCGGGCGGTGAAGTCGTAGCGCTCGAGGATCCGCGAGAGCCGCACTCCCGGTGTCTCGGTGACGGCTCGGCCCTGCCGGATGGCCGCCACCAGCTGCTCGACCCGCCGATCCTCGCGCTCGCGGTCTCGGCCGGCGAGCGCGCGGTTGTCGCGGGCGACGAGGCGACGCACCGGACGGCCCCGCACGTAGAACACCTCGTACTGCCTGATCTCCCGCCGCTGGGCTCGTCCTTCCTTGTCGAGCCGCTCGCGAACATCGGTCACGTCGTAGGCGTAGCGGGAGAGCGCATCCTCGCCCCGGCGCTGCGCCCCGACAAGGCCGCGCACGAAGGCGTTGGCGTTCGCGGGGGGAGCCTCGGCCGGACAGGCCTCGCCCCCGAGCAGGAGCACGAGCGGGAGCGCCAGAGGCAAGGAGCGTCAGGCCTTGGGGGACCGGGCGGCCTCCGGATCGACGGAGTCCATGAAGCGAACGCCGACGTCGAAGGCCGACTCCTCCTCGCCGGGCACGCGCTGGAGGTGCACGACCTCGCCGCGCAGCCCGACCGGCTCCGCGTCCGGGGCTTCGATGACGAGACTCACCGTGCTCCCCATCGGCACCTCCTGGCGGAGGCTCACGAGCAGGCCGCCCTCCGAGACGTTCTTGACGAGCACCGGCGCCGGCCCCTCGGAGGTCGACATCTTCACCCGTGGCGTGGCCGCGATGCGACGGTGTCGCCGCCGCTCGCCCTGTGCGAGCAGGACCTGGTTCTTCCCGGCGGCCTTGGCGCGGTAGAGCCCGGCGTCGGCCTGGACGATGAGGTCGGCGGGGGTTCCCGCATCCTCGGGGAATATGGCCAGGCCCCCGGAGGCGGTGACCCTCGGGCGCTTCCGGCGAAACCGCTTCTCGATCCGGGTCCGGATGCGCTCGGCCACGACGAAGGCGCCGAGGCGGGCGGTGTCGGGCAGCAGGACCGCGAACTCCTCGCCCCCGTAGCGGGCGGCGATGTCGATCTCGCGCACCGAATCACGGACGATGGCCGCCGCCTTCATCAGAACGCGATCGCCCTCGACGTGTCCCCTCTGGTCGTTGACGTTCTTGAAATCGTCGAGGTCGAGGAGCAGCAGCGAGGCCCGGAGGCCGTGCCGCTTCGAGCGCAGCACCTCCTGGCGCAGGGCCTGAAGGAAGTAGGCGTGGTTGTAGAGCCCGGTCAAGCCGTCCGTCACCGCCGAGCGCGCCGTACGCTCGTAGATCGAGAGCTCGATCATCTTCGGGTTCTTGAGCTCGTGGCTCACGTTCACGAAGTAGTCGAGGATGGCGACCCGCAGACCGGGGTCGCGTCCCAGGCCCTGGCGCAGCCGCTCGAGGTGGGCGAGGATTCGCTTCCAGTGGCGAGCGGCGCGCGCCTCCGTAAAGTTAAGGTGAGTCAGGAGATAGAGGAGAGGCGAGTAGAGGGCGTCCGCCTTGCCCCTCTTCTTCTCGAACTCCTCGAGCAGCTTCTCCTCGCGGGCGGGACCCGCCTCGAGAAGCTCGAGCAGCGATTGCCGGAAGCTGAGAGATTCAGCGGGACTCTTCACAGCGCGCTCAGTGGGCCTCGGAGTTGCGACGGCTGCGAGACTGTATGATAGCGACCCGCGGTTGTCCATAGATACTTCGGGGGATTCATCGTGTTGCACGTGCCCGCGCTCACGTTGGCTGTTCTGGCGGCGGCATCGGCGCCGGGCTTGTACTTCGAGCAAACGACAATCGTGTACCAGGGCGGCGAGCCGGCGGGGCCGGGCGTTCGGACACGGGCGTGGCACGCCGGGCAGAGCATGCGCCTCGAGGCTGGTGACGCCCCGGGGGGTCCGGCGCTCGTCCTGCGCTTCGACCTCGACCGCGCCTTCCGCCTCGACCCGGCCCGCCGGGTCGTGGTCGAGCTGGACATGGACCGTCTGCGGGCGCGATCGCAGACCGACGCCGCCGTCGCCGCCGGGATGACCGGCGGAGGCGAGGAGGGCGCGGTGAGGTCGATACCGGTCGAGGGCTCGCGGACGATCGCCGGGTACGTCTGTCGGGGCTTCCGTCTCACCGGGCCCTCGATACAGATGGTGGTGTGGGTCGCGGAGACACTCCCCGTGGGGGTGGAGACCTTCGCCGCCTTCCTGGAATGGTCGGGGGCAAGCCGATCGCTGGGGGGCCTTCTCGAGGAGATCCGCGCGCTCCCCGGGTTCCCGCTCCAGACGCAGACCCGGGTCGAGGTCCAGGGCGGGGTGCGGGACACGGTCTCCACCGTGACCGCCATCCGAGTGGGGCCACAGCCGGCCGAGCTCTTCGAGGTCCCCCCAGGGTGGTCCGTCGAGGCATCGCCGGCGCTCAGCCCGGAGAACGGAGGTCCTGAATGAGACTGATCCTGGCGATCGTCGGCAACGCGATTGCCCTCTGGGCCACCACGGTGGTGCCCGGCATCACGTTCACCGGCACCTGGCTCCAGCTCGCCCTGGCCGGGGCGATCTTTGGCCTGCTCAACCTGATCGTGCGGCCCCTGGCGCTGATCCTGTCGATTCCCGCCCTCATCCTGACGCTCGGGCTCTTCTACTTCGTCCTGAACGCGCTGCTGCTCTGGGGCTTCTCGCGGCTGCTGCCGGGCTACGCGGTCAGCGGCTTCTGGCCGGCCCTCGGCGGCAGCCTGGTCCTCATGGTAGTGAACTGGGTGCTCTCCGGCCTCTTCGGCAAGACGAAGGACGACTGAGTCCAGGCTTGCCGGGGCCGCGGCGGACACCCGCCTGCGGTCCTCGCGCGGGCCAGGAATGGACGCTGCGGTCCTCGTCGGGTCCCGTCCGCCGCGGCCATGGACGCTCGGGGCTCAGTCGTCCTCCGTGCCTCCGGGTCAGACTCTGGCGGCGATCGCCTCCGCGATCTCCGTCGTGCCCGCCTGCCCGCCCAGGTCCCGCGTCAGCGTCTTCCCTTCCCGCAGCACCGCGTTCACCGCCGCTCGCACGCGCTTGGCCGCCTTCTTCTCCCCGAGGTGCTCGAGCATCATCGCCGACGAGAGGATGAGGGCCACCGGGTTGGCGAGGTTCTTACCGGCGATGTCGGGGGCGCTTCCGTGGACCGCCTCGAAGACCGCCTCTTCGTCGCCGACGTTCGCCCCCGGGGCCAGACCCAGGCCCCCCACGAAGCCGGCGCAGAGATCCGAGACGATGTCACCGTAGAGGTTCTCGAGCAGCAGCGTGTCGAAGCGGCTGGGATCGAGGACGAGCTGCATGCAGGCGTTGTCGATGATGATTTCGTCGTACTCGATCTGCGAGTACTCGTTCGCGACGTTCCGGCAGCAGTCGAGGAAGAGACCGTCCGAGAGCTTCATGATGTTCGCCTTGTGGACCGCGGTGACGCGCTTTCGACCGTGGGTCAAGGCGTACTCGAAGGCGAAGAGGGCGATGCGGGTGGATGCCCGCTCGGTGATGATCTTGAGCGACTCGACGACGCCGGGCACCACCACGTGCTCGAGCCCGCTGTAGAGATCCTCGGTGTTCTCGCGCACCACCACGACGTTGACGTGCTCGTAGCGGGTGTTCACCCCGGGGAGAGTGCGCAGCGGCCGCAGGTTGGCGTAGAGGTCGAGCGCCTTCCGGAGGGCCACGTTCACGGAGCGGTGTCCGGTCCCCACCGGCGTCTCGGTGGGCCCCTTGAGCGCCACCTTGTTGCGCCGGACCGACTCGAGAAGCCGCGGGGGCAGGGCGGTGCCGTGCTCGCCCACCGCGGACGCCCCGGCGACCTCGGTCTGCCAGTCGAGCTCGACGCCGGTGGCCGAGAGAACCCGCACCGCGGCCGCGGAGACCTCCGGCCCGATGCCGTCACCCGGGATGAGCGTGACGGTGTGGCGGCTCATGGCCTTCTCCTCAGCGCACCGGTCCGGCGGCGATGAACGAGAGGACCTCCTCGGTGCTCCGCGCCCGCTTCACGAGGTCCAGGTCCCCCGGGCTGATCTTTCCCTGCCGCAGCAGGGTGGACTCGAACCAGCCGAGGAGCCCTTCCCAATACTCGTCGTCCCCGGCCAGGATCACCGGGATGCGGGGCACCTTTCGCGTCTGGACCAGCGTGACCGACTCGAAGAGCTCGTCGAGGGTGCCAAAGCCCCCGGGCAGGATCACCACCGCCTTCGCGTATTTCACGAACATGACCTTCCGCACGAAGAAGTAGCGGAACGAGACGGTGTCGGTCAGGTAGTCGTTTGGCCTCTCCTCGCGCGGCAGCTCGATGCAGACGCCGATCGATCGGCCGCCCGCCTCGTACGCCCCCTTGCTCACCGCCTCCATGACGCCGGGCCCGCCGCCGGTGATGACGGCGTGCCCCGCCTCGGCGAGGGCGCGGCCGAGCTGCTCCCCCATCTGGTATTCGGGATCTTCACGGCGGGCGCGGGCGGACCCGAAGACCGTCACCGCCTTCGGGACCCGGGACAGGGCCTCGAAGCCGTCGACGAACTCCGCCATGATCCGAAAGATGCGCCAGGTGTCCTCGGTGGTGAAGTCCGCCCCGGCCTCTGGGTCCTGCAAGCCTCTCTCCTTCAGTGAGTTGAGGATTATGCGCGAGGGGACGACTGGAAATCAAACGGCGGCCCGGAACCCCGGCCTCGCCTCGTGCGTTAGGCAGGTGGAGGGGAGAGGAACATGAGGTTCGGCAGTCTTCTGGCGGTGATCGCGGCAATGACGTTCGGCGCCTGTTTCGTCGACATCAAGGACGTGTCGGACCCCGGTCCCGCGTTCGCGAAGGCCCGGGCCGAGGCCGCTCGCGTGGAGGGTCGCCCCGGGCCTCCCGACAGCCTGGAGATCCTCGTCTACGACCGGGGGGAAGGCCGGCTCGTGCGAGCCAGCCTCCCGATGTGGGTGGTCGAGAAGATGGATGACGAAGGGATCGACATCGACCTGGAGGACGACGCCGCGGAGCGCGTCCGATCTCACCTCAAGGTGAGCGATCTCGAGGAGGCCCCCCTCGGTCCCCTGGTCGAGGTCGACGAGGAGGACGGCGACCAGGTGCTCGTCTGGCTGAGGTAGCCGGGCGAGCGGCGCCGTGGTCCAATGACCCGACAAAGGACGGAACGGGGCGGCCAGACGAGGAGAGGAGCCTTCGGGGCATGGAGCCGTCGCAGGGGGGAGGGGCCTCCGACCGGGACCTCATGGCCCGGCTCGCGGCGGGCGACCGCGAGGCCCTCGCCCCGCTCATGGAGCGGCACTACCCTCGCCTCTACCGGATTGCCCTCTCGTACCTGCGCAACCCCGACGATGCGCTCGACACCGTCCAGGAGACGTTCGTGAAGGCCTTCCAGAACGCAAATCGGTGGGACGGCTCGGTGGAGGCGGGGCCGTGGCTGTCGCGGGTGGCCATCAATCAGTCCATCGACCGGTGGCGCCGGATTCGCCGCCGGCAGGCCACGTTCACCCCCCTCGCCCCGGGCGATCATGAAGCCGCGCTCGCCGACGGCGCCCTCGACCCGGACGCTCGCGTCCACGGGCGAGAGCTGCGTGACCGCCTCGCGACCGCGCTCGGCCGCCTGCCCGAGCGACAAAGGGCGGTGGTGATCCTGCGCCACTACCAGGAGATGACCCTCGAGGAGATCGCCGACGCGCTCGGGATGAAGCTGGGGACCGTCAAGAGCAGCCTCCATCGCGCGCTCGGTCGCCTGCGCACGGGGCTCCAGAGAGGGCTCGAGTCATGATCCTGGCCCACCTGCTTCTGCGCCGGCGTGTGGCCCTGCTCGCCGCGGGCGTCCTCGACGGGCGCGAGCGTGACGAGATGCGAGCCCACGTGGACTCGTGTTCCCGGTGTCGTCGGGAGTATGACGAGCTCCGGGCCGTCGTCGGTGCCCTCGAAGCCGACCCCCTCCGCTCGGCGGAGCCGGAGATCCCGGTGTCGGTCCTGATCGACCGAGTTGAGCAACGGCTCGATCGCGTGGCCACCTCGAGGCCGAAGCGAGCGCACGGGTGGAGGGTGGCCCTGCCCGCCGCGGCCGCGGCCGTGTTGGCCTTTGTCCTTCTCGGCACGGAGCTGCTCCCGCGGCGGGGGCCGGAGCCGGTGGCGCCCACGCCGGTCCCGGCGGCGGCGTTGCCCTCCGAGGTCCTCGACCGCCTCGAGCGGAATCTGGCGCGGGAGCAGGCCGCGCGCTACCTGAGCGAGGCCCAGGACGTCCTGCTGGCGGTCTCGGCTACGGAGGCGGACTGCCTGCGGGAAGAGGACCGGCTGGACGTCGGCGAAGCCCCCGATCGAAGCCGGCAGCTGCTCGCCCGGCGGGCGCTGCTCGTCGAGGGTCGCCCCGAGGCGGTGGCGAGCGCGCAGGCGGTCCTCGACGACGTTGAGCTGGCGCTGCGGGAGGTCGCGGACCTGCCCTCGTGTGTCCGGCGTCGCGACGTGGAGCGGCTGCGTCAGGACATCGACCGGCGCCAGCTGCACATGCGGATCCGCCTCATGACGAGGGAGCTCGAGGGATGAGGACCCCGACAGTGGCGCTCACCGCGATGGCGCTCCTCGTCGCCCCGGCCGCGGGCTGGGCGCAGGTGGACGCCCAGACGCTCCGCAACGCCAAGACCCTGTTCTTCGACCGGCAGTATGCCGAGGCGCGCGCCGCCTGGCAGGAGGTCCGCGAGGCGGGTGACGGTCGGGAGACGGGGAGCGCCCTCTACTGGATCGCGCGCTGCAGCGAGAAGCTGGGGGAGGATGACCGGGCCCTGGAGGAGTACGGCCAGTACCTCGACTCCCGCCCCTCCGACCGCACGCTTCGCGAGGAGGCGAAGACCAGCCGGGTCGCCCTGGCCGCGAAGCTCTACAAGTCCGGCGAACCACGCCAACTCGACGTCATGCTCGGGGCTCTCCACGACCCGAGCCGGACCGTCCGCTACTTCGCGGCACTCCAGATGGCCTCGCTGGGCCCCGCAGTCGGGCACCCCGCGGTGCCCGTGCTCCAGGAGATCCTCGAGAAGGAGACGGACGAGGATCTCGTGGAGCGGGCCAAGCTGGCGCTCCTCCGGCTCGATCGCAAGGCCCTGGCCGAGGCGAGCCCGCCCCCGGCTCGACGGGGCGGGGGTTCGGCCACGTGGATCCGCGTGCGGGTCTGGGAAAAGGGAGCGAGCAAGCCGCAGCTCTCCTTGAACTTGCCCGTTTTTCTGGCCGATATGGTGTTCAAGAGCCTCCCCGACGAGACGCGGGACGATCTGCGGAAGGAAGGCTTCGACGCCCAGAGCTTCTGGGAACGCCTGAAGAGGTCAGGGCCGACCGACATCCTCACCGTGGAGGGGAAGGACGGGGGCCGCATCCAGGTCTGGATCGAGTAGGAGGAGAAACCTGATGAAGACGCTGACGCTAACGCTCGTGCTGGCTCTCGCCGGCCTGGCCACTCCCTCCGCCGCCGGTAGCTCTGCAGACGAAGACCTCGCGGTCGTGAAGAAGGCGACGGCCTCGGGCAACGGCCAGGCGGTGGCCGCGGAGGCTCCGCCCCGCTCGAGTGCGGATGAGCCCGAGTGGTTCCGTGTGCGGATCGTCGAGAAAGGGAAGAAGAAGGCCACGGTGAAGGTCAACCTCCCCCTCGCCCTCGTCCACGCACTCGGCGACGATGTGCCCATTCCCGGCTGCGGCGGACGCGACCGGCATCTCACGATCGGCGAGGTGTTGCGGTCTCTCGACACCGGCGAGAGCCTCGTGGAGATCGAGGACGACGACGCCACGGTCCGGGTCTGGGTCGAGTAGCCCGCACCCACCCTCACACGCGTCCCCGCACGTCTCCCGGGACGTGCCCGCATCCGGCGACACCCCCCTGTGCACCGGGGAGGACGGCGATCCGGTGCCGCCCTCTGTAAGTCGTTGAAGACGAGCCCCACCGTGCTGGAACGGCCCTTGCCTTCCCTTTCGCTGAAGACTCGGGAGGTTCGCCATGAAGATTCGAGCACTCGTCCCCACGCTCGCTGTCGCCGCGGCGCTCGTCGCCCCGTCGTCACTTCTCGCCGAGCCTGATCAGCACCGCTCCCGCGACGGTGGTCGTGGGCCGGGCTACGATCGGTCGTCACCCGGCCACCGCGACTCCTATCGTTCCGTGGGCCGGAGCGACAGAAGCGCGTACCAGCGGGGGTACCCGCGCGTGTACCGCCATCGCCGGTACACCCCGCCACCCCGCCGCTACCTGCTCCCGTCCCCGCGGGCGTACCGCTACCGGCCGTACTCCCGCCCCTACTACGGGTATCGGCCGGTTCCCCCGGCGTACTACCCGCCGCGCGCACCCTACGGCTACCCGGTCCCGCTCCGCCGTGGCGGTGTCCACGGCTCGGTCTCGGTCGGGCTGCCTTTCCTCGGCGTCAGCCTGCACTTCTGACAACGCCGCGGCTCGTGGGGTGAACTCTCCCCGGCGGCGCGCCCGGCGGCGCGCTGTTGACGATGGATCCGCGCGGGCCTAGGCTTCCGCAGTCTCGTCGCCGAGGCCGTCCCGAGAGGTCCGCGCACCATGGCCCTGGAAATCCGGCTGAGCCGCGAGATGCGGCTCGTCGACGTCACGATGATCGGCGTCGGGGCCATGATCGGCGCCGGGATCTTCGTTCTCACCGGCATCGCCGCCGGGGTCGCCGGCCCCGCACTCCTCGTGGTCTTCGGCCTCAACGGCCTCGTGGCCCTGCTCAGCGCCGCCGCCTACGCCGAGCTCGGCGGGGCCATCCACGGCGCCGGGGGCGGCTACCTCTGGATCAAGCGGTCGCTCCCCGACCCGAGCGGGTTTCTGGCCGGATGGATGGACTGGTTCGCCCACGCCGTGGCCTGCTCGCTCTACGCGCTCGGGTTCGGCGCGTACTTCGGAGAGGTGCTCGCCCTCATCGGCGCCCCGGAGATCCGCCCTCCCCTGGCTCCGCTCGAGATCTGGCTGGCGGTGGGCGCCTGCGCCCTCTTCTCCTACATCAACTACCGCGGGGCTTCGGAGACGGGGAAGGCCGGAAACGTGGTGACCATCGGGAAGGTGGTGATCATCGGCGTGTTCGTGGCGGCGGGCCTCTGGACCATGGGGTTGCGCGGGGAGTGGGAATCCTCCTTCACCCCGTTCATGACCCACGGATGGACCGGTGTCTTCGCCGCCATGGGCCTCACGTTCATCGCCTTCGAAGGCTACGAGATCATCGCCCAGACCAGCGAGGAGGTGGAGAACCCCAAGCGCAACGTGCCGCAGGCGGTCTTCCTCTCCTTGTTCATCGTCGTGCCCATCTACCTGCTGGTGGCCTTCGTCGCGATCGGCGCGGTGACCCCGCCGCCGGGCACCGAGGTCACCCAGTACCTGGGAGAGCAGAAGGAGATCGCACTCGTCAGGGCGGCGGAGCAGTTCTTTCGCGGCGGGGCTCTCGTCATCCTGGTCGGTGGACTCCTCTCGACCCTCTCCGCGCTCAACGCCACCATCTACTCCTCCTCGCGGGTGGCCTTCGCGATGGCGCGGGACGCGAGCCTCCCCCAGCTCGTCGCGCGCGTCCACCGCGAGCGCGCCACGCCCCACTTCGCGATCCTCTTCTCGACGGTGCTGGTCATTGGAATGGCGGTGGCGCTGCCAATCGAGGACGTGGCGGCCGCGGCCGGCGTAATGTTCCTTCTTCTCTTCGGGGGCGTGAACGTCGCCCTCATCCGGCTCCGACGCCTGCATCCGGAGCTCGACCGCGGCTTCAAGGTCCCCTTCGTACCGCTCACCCCGATCCTCGCGATCGTGGCCATGCTGCTCCTCGCCGGGTTCATGCTCGTCGACTATCCCCTGGCCGGCATCGCGGCCGGGGGCTGGATCGCCGCCGGCTGTGCCTTCTACTACGCATACAGCCGCAAGCGCGAGACCGCCTTCGGGGAGCGCGTGACCTGGATGGAGCGCATCGAGCGCCGGGAGTACCGGGTCCTCGTCGCGATCTCGTCCCCTCGGACGATGGAGTCGCTCATGGAGAGCGCGATCGCCATCGCTCGCCGTCACGACGGGGAGCTCGTCGTGGTGACGGTCGCCGAGGTCCCGGAAGGAGAGACGCTCTTCTCGGGCCGGCGCCGGGTCCGGGAGCTCGAGCCCGTCCTCGAGAGCGCGGTGCGATACGCCGAGGAGCGGGGCGTGGCCGCCCAGCCGGTGATCAAGATCGCGCGCCGCATCGGGCACGGGCTCACCCAGACCGCCCGCGAGGAGGGCTGCAACTTCCTCATCATCGGCCAGCCCTCCACAGGCTCCTTCGTCGAGCGCCTCGTCGCCTCGATCGTCGAGCGCGTGTTGCAGGACGCGCCCTGCCACGTCGCGGTCGTCTACGGGGCCATCGACAAGGAGCGGGTGAATCACATCGTGGTTCCGGTGACCAAGGGCGGCAACTCCAAGCTCGCGGCCGAGCTCGCGGCCCCCTTCTCCGACTGGTTCAGGGCGCCCATCCGCGCGCTCACCGTCATCGAGCGGGAGCGGGCGGGCGACGGCGGGGAAGCGCACGCGGCCGAGGCCCGCGAGACCCTCCGCGCGGCCGGGAGCGTGGTTCAGCTCGACGTGCTCCTGCGGGGCGAGATCGCGAGCGGCCTGCTCCGCAACCTCAAGCGCGGAGAGCTGGTCCTGATCGGCGCCCCCAGCTCCGGCCCCGTCGTTCCCCTGTTCGGGGAGACGATTCCCGCGCTCATCGCCAGGCGGGGGCGCAACTCGGTGGTGGTCGTGCGGCACGTGGAGGAGCTGCGCGCGCGGCGTTTCGAGCGGTCGTTCTTCGCCAGGAGCTGATGCAGCATGCCGACACCTGATACGGGACCGTTCGCCGAGTTCGTCCAGCGGCTCATCGGCTACGCGCCGACCCTGACCGCCGGCCTGCTGGTGCTGCTCCTGGGCGTGGTGGTCGGGTGGCTCGCGAAGAAGGCAGTCGTTCGCGTTTTGATCTGGCTTCGCCTCGATCGTCTCGGGGGCAACGCGTCGTGGCGCGCGGCACTCGGCAAGGGTGACGTGCGGGCGGCTTTCTACGACCTCGCCGGCAACGCGGTGTTCCTCCTCCTGGTGCTCGTGTTCCTCGACAACTCGCTGGAGATCTGGGGCCTGGTCGTGCTGTCGCGGATGATCGAGGGACTCATCGTCTACCTTCCCAACCTGGCCCTGGTTGCGCTGATCTTCGGCGGCGGGGTGTTCCTGGCCAACACCCTGGCCGGGGCCATCGAGAACACCCTGGAGGAGGAGGGGGCGCCCCGCCCCCGGCTGGTGGCGAAGGGCTTCAAGGCCGCGGCCCTGGGGATGGTCGGGGCTTTGGCCCTCTGGCAGCTCAACTTCGCTCGGGAGATCGTCCTCGCGGCATTCCTCATCGGCTTCGGTGCCCTCGGGATCGCCTTCGCCATCGCCGTTGGGCTTGGATCGGCGAAGGCCATCCAGAAAGGCTGGGACGCGCTCTTCGACAAGAACCGGCGCAAGTAGGTACCGCTCCAGCCAGGCTCCTCGGGACGGCGAGCCGCCTCTCCGCCGGGGCTCGTCAGCCTCCGGGGGCGTAGTAGCCGAGCTTGTGGCGAATGGTCACGCCTTCGCGCTCGGGGACGCGCACCACGATGCGTCGCCACTTGCCGTCGCGGCGCTGGTTCGTGGAGACATAGCCCACGCTGTAGAGCGTGCGCAGCTCCTCGGCGATGCGGTCGTAGACGGCGTCGAGCTCCGAGAGCGAGGCCGGGAAGTAGACACGCCCCCCGGTCTCCCGGGTCAGCGAGGTCAGCAGGTACTCGGCCTGGCTGAAGGCCTGTCGGGTGCGGTCCTGGGGGCGGTTGGGCCGAAGGCTGATCGCGTAGATGTTGATCTCGCTCTTCTTGGCGAGCTCGAGAACTTGCTCGTCGCTCACCAGGGAGGCCGTGTCCTCGCCGTCCGAGAGCAGAACCACCGCGCGGCGACGCAGCTGGCTCGGGTCCCTCTCGCGGGTGAGGTCCTTCAGGGCGATGTAGAGCGCGTTGTGGAGCGCGGTCGGCCCCGAGGTCTCGGTCGCCAGGATTGCCCTCTCGAGTGCCGCCTGGTCGTTGGTGAAGGGCTGCAGCGTCGTGGCGCGGTCGTTGAACTGCACGATCTGGGCGAGATCCACCGGGCGCAGCGTCTTCGTGAAGCGGATGGCCGCCTGCTGCGCCACCGCGATCTTCTCCTCCATCGAGGCGGAGGTATCCAGCATGATGACCATCGAGATCGGGAGGTTCTCGTGGGTGAAGAGGCTCAGCTCCTGCCGGATGCCGTCCTCGTAGACCGCGAAGTCGGGGGCGTCGAGGTCGGTCACGTAGTTGTCGGTGGGGTCGGTGACCGAGAGGTTGAGGTTGATGATCTCGATGCCGGTCCCGAAGGTGGGCGGCGTGACCTGGGCGAGGCTCGCACGGGGATCGAGCCCGATCGCGGCAGCGAGGACGGCGATGGAAAGGAGGACTCTTCTCGTCATCGTCTTGACCGGGAGACTGAAGGTCAGAGCTCGGGTGCCAGCTCTGATTCGATGTCCGTTCGAATCGGCACGCGCGCCTCCGTGTCGGGCCGGGCCACGGTGACCTCGATCTCGCGCTTCTTCAGATCGGGGACGGTGGCGTAGGCCAGCCGATAGCCCGCCGTCAGGAACGGGGACAGCTTCCGGAGCCCGGTGTCCGTCCCCATGTAGGACAGGATGATGTCGTACTCACCGCCGGTGGCCTTGGCCAGACGGTCGAAGACGAAGCTCAGGTTGGCCCGCATCTCGAAGTCCGCCCCGCCCACGTCAACCTGGAGCATCAGGAAGAGGTCGGCGTTCTCCTCCGCGGTGTCCGCGGAGCGCCACTTGTCGAGGTAGCTGAGCTCGGGGCCGGTGCCGCTGATCGCGACGACCGCGGATCGGGTTCCCTCGCGAGCGTTCTCCTTGAGGTCCTTCGAAGCCTCGGCGAGTGCGTCGAGCATGTAGTTTCCCCCGAGGGGGGGGACCCGAAGGAGGGCCTTCGACGCCTCCGCGGGGTCCTCGGTGTAGTCGACGAGCTTCGTCGGCCGATCACCCGTCGCCCACAACGCGTACGCCGTCCCCGAGGGCATCCGGGCGATGAAGGCGGAGACCGCGTCGACGACGTGGGCTCGGAGAGCGGACCCCACTGCTTGGCTCGTGTCCACGATCACCGCCACGGTGAGGGGGCGGGTGTCCGGCCTGAAGGAGGTGATGTCTCGGATGACCCCATTCTCGGAAAGGGCGACATCCGTCCCGCTGAGTCCCTCGACGGGTGCGCCCTCCTTGTCGAGCACGATGGTCGTGATGGCGCGCACCTCGGCATCGGGCGCGATGGTCGCAGCCTGGGCCAGGACGAGCAGCGAGAGAGAGAAAGCTGTCATTGTGTCCTCCGAGGGGCCGGATTCGGCTTGCGCGGTCCCCGATGGACTTCTAACATCCACTATAGGTTTCGCCGTCAGCGAAGGTCAAACCCTGGGTCCAGCGCCTCTTCCCCCATGCCGCGTGCCACGGTGATCACGGTGAGTGACGGCTGCGCGGCGGGCGAGCGCGAGGACCTCTCCGGCCCCGAGGCCTGCCGCCTCCTTGGCGCGGAGGGCCTCGAGGTGGAGGGTCCGTGGGTCGTGCCCGACGACCTCCCCGTCATTGCCTCCGCCCTCCGGGCGGCGTCGTCGTCCTCGCGTCTCGTCGTGACCACCGGCGGGACCGGCTTCGGGCCGCGGGACGTGACCCCGGAGGCGACGCTCCAGGTGGTCGAGCGCGAGGCCCCCGGCCTGGCCGAGCGGATCCGCGCCCACGGGCTCGGGAAGACGCCCCTGGCCGCGCTGTCGCGTGGCCGGACCGGCCTCATTGGCCGCTGCCTCGTCGTCAACCTGCCGGGCAGCCCCGCCGGCGTGCGGGACGGGCTCGCGGCCCTGGTGCCCCTGCTTCCCCACGTTCTTGAGCTCCTGGAAGGGCACACGGAGCACCCGGCTTGACGTCATTCCGAGCGTTCTAATAAGATCCGCCCGGCTCTTAAGGGTTTAGATGGACTCTTCCCTCTTCCTCATCCCCCTCTTCCCGCTCCTCGGTTTCCTCTTCAACCTCACCGTCGGGGTCCGTGTCCTCGGCCGTCGTGAAGGCGACGGCGCTGAAGCGCACACCGGCGCGCCGTCGCCCATCATCGGCCTGGTCTCGTGCGGGACGGTCCTGGCCTCGTTCCTGGTGTCCGTCTGGGCGGTCATAGATGCGCACCAGGCCCCCGACCACACCCTCGCGCAGACGCTGTGG
Source organism: Acidobacteriota bacterium (assembly GCA_022340545.1). GTDB lineage: Bacteria > Acidobacteriota > Vicinamibacteria > Fen-336 > Fen-336 > JAJDNS01. Next base: position 34,546 of record JAJDNV010000030.1, read on the forward strand.
ACCTGGATCCCGGGCGGGGTGACCGAGACCGCGGTCCACGGAGCGGCCGGCGCGACCCCGTTCAATGTTGAGTGGGGCTATCTCCTCGACCCGATCTCCTCGGTGATGGTCCTGGTCGTCACGCTCGTCGGCTTCCTGATCCACGTGTACTCGATCGGGTACATGGGGCACGACCCTGGCTACGCGCGCTACATGGCGTACCTGAACCTCTTCATGTTCGCCATGCTGACGCTCGTCATGGGCGCGAACTACGCGGTCCTCTTCGTGGGCTGGGAGGGCGTGGGGTTCTGCTCGTACATCCTCATCGGCTTCTGGTTCGACAAACAGAGCGCGAGCGACGCGGGCAAGAAGGCCTTCATCGTCAACCGGATCGGGGACGCCGGCTTCCTGGTCGGGATGTTCCTGGTGTTCGTGACCTTCGGCACCCTCGACTTCCGCGAGGTGATGGCGGCGGCAGGGCACATGCCGGTCGAATACGCCTGGGGCGGCACCCTCACCGTGATCGGATTGCTCCTCTTCGTCGGGGCCGCGGGCAAGAGCGCCCAGGTGCCGCTCTACGTGTGGCTCCCCGACGCCATGGAGGGCCCGACCCCGGTTTCAGCCCTCATCCACGCTGCCACCATGGTCACCGCCGGTGTCTACATGGTGGCCCGCTCGTCGGCCATCTACGCTCACGCCCCGAAGGCGATGCTGGTGGTGGCGCTCGTCGGTGCATTCACAGCGATCTTCGCCGCCTCGATCGGCCTCGTCCAGAACGACATCAAGCGGGTGCTGGCCTACTCGACGGTGAGCCAGCTGGGCTACATGTTCCTGGCCTGCGGGGTGGGGGCCTTCGGGGCCGGGATCTTCCACCTCGGCACCCACGCCTTCTTCAAGGCGCTCCTCTTCCTCGGGTCGGGCTCGGTGATCCACGCAATGTCCGGCGAGCAGGACATGCGCCACATGGGGGGCCTCGGACCCAAGCTGCCCTGGACCCGTCTGACGATGCTCGTCGGCTGCGTCGCCATCGCCGGCATCCCGATCTTCGCCGGCTTCTTCTCGAAGGACGAGATCCTGTGGTCGGCCTTCAAGGTCGGCGGATACGGGCGGTGGGTGTGGGGCGTCGGGCTCGTGGCCGCGGCGATGACCGCCTTCTACATGTTCCGCCTCTACTGGATGACCTTCGGCGGCAGCTTCCGGGGAACGGCCGAGCAGGAGCACCACCTGCACGAGTCGCCGAGGGTGATGGTGATCCCGCTGCAGGCGCTGGCCATCGGAGCCACCATCACCGGCTTCCTCGGCGTCCCCGCCGCCCTCTTCGGGAACAACTGGATCGAGCACTACCTCCACCCCGCGTTCGAGAACGCCCACCACGCGCTCGAAGAGGTCTTTGCCGCACCTGTCCCCGGTCACAGCGTCGAGCTGGGCCTCATGGGGCTGAGCGTCGTCGTCGCCGCCGCCGGCATCCTGGTGGCGTGGCGCTTCTACCGTGGGGATGCCGTCATCCCGGAGCGCCTCGCATCCACCTTCTCCGGTCCTTACCGCCTGCTCCTGAACAAGTACTGGGTGGACGAGGCCTACAACGCCGTCGTCGTCCGCGGCCTGACCCTCGGCGGCGGGAGCGCGCTCTTCGCCACCGATCGCTACGTCGTCGACGGAGGCAACGGCGAGGTGCAGCCCGGACTCGGCGTCAACGGCGTCACCTGGGGGACTCGCGACGTGGTGGCGAAGGCCTCGAACCTCTGGGATCGCTGGGTCGTGGACGGCGCGGTGAACCTCACCGCCTTCGTTCTCGACAACCTGAGCTACGCCTTCCGCTCCGTGCAGGACGGCCTCGTCCAGCACTACGCGCTCGGGATGCTGATCGGCCTCTTCCTGCTCATCGCCGCCGGACGCTTCGTGCTGGGGCTCTACTAGGGGGCTAAAGAAACGATGGACTTCTTCCGGGACCACCTGCTCTCGATCGTCACCTACACCCCCCTCGCGGGAGCCCTCATCCTGCTGCTCCCGCTGTTCAAGGGCCGGGACACCGCCGTGCGTTGGGCGGCGAACTTCTTCGGGCTCCTCGGCTTCCTGGTCAGCCTGCCCCTCTGGTTCTGGTTCGATCGTGGTGCCGCCGGCTTCCAGTTCGTCGAGAAGCAGGAGTGGATCCCCTCCATCGGGGTCCAGTACTTCTTCGGGGTCGACGGGATCAGCACGCTGCTCATCCTTCTGACGACGCTCCTCGGCTTCATCAGCATCCTCTCGTCCTGGACGGCCATCACCCAGCGTGTCCGCCAGTACTACGTCTTCCTGCTGCTCCTGCAGACGGGGATGATCGGGGTCTTCTGCGCCCTCGACCTCTTCCTCTTCTACTTGTTCTGGGAGGTCATGCTCGTCCCGATGTACTTCCTCATCGGGATCTGGGGCAGCGCCCGCCGACTCTACGCCGCCATCAAGTTCTTCCTCTACACGCTGGTGGGCTCGGTGGTGATGCTGCTCGGCATCCTGGCCCTCTACTTCCAGTCGCGGCAGCTGCCGGGCCTCGAGGAGACGGGGTCCTTCGACTACACCGTCTGGCTGCAGATGGGGATCCCGGGCGAGATGCAGTTCTGGGTCTTCCTCGCCTTCTTCCTGGGCTTTGCGATCAAGGTCCCGATGTTCCCGTTCCACACCTGGCTCCCCGACGCGCACGTGGAAGCCCCCACCGCGGGCTCGGTGATCCTGGCCGGCGTCCTCCTGAAGATGGGGACCTACGGCTTCATCCGCTTCTCGCTGCCGCTGCTGCCCGAGGCCACGCTCGCCGCCGTGCCCTGGATGGTCACACTCGCGATCATCTCCATCATCTACGCCGCGCTCGTCACCCTCGTCCAGAAGGACATGAAGAAGCTCATCGCGTACTCCTCGGTGAGCCACCTCGGCTTCGTGATGCTCGGGATGTTCGCCCTCAACCCGCTGGGGATGGAGGGCAGCGTCCTGCAGATGATCAACCACGGGCTGTCCACCGGGGGACTCTTCCTGATCGTCGGCCTCATCTACGAGCGGCGGCACACCAAGGAGATCGTCGAGTTCGGTGGGCTGGCGAGCACCATGCCCATCTACGCGACCTTCACCTTGATCATCTTCCTCGCCTCGCTCGGGCTGCCCACGCTCAACGGCTTCATCGGCGAGCTCATGATCCTGCAGGGCGCCTTCGCCGCGAACCGGATCTGGGCCTACTGGGCGGTGCTGGGCATCGTCCTCGGTGCGGCCTACCTGCTCTGGCTCTACCAGCGCGTCTTCTGGGGCAAGGTGACGAAGGACGAGAACCGCAACCTGCCGGATCTCAACGCGCGCGAGCTGGCCACCCTCGTCCCGCTCGTCGTGCTCTGCTTCTGGATCGGTCTGTACCCGAAGCCCTTCCTCGCCTTTCTCCACGCCCCCGTGGGCAAGGTCGCGACCATCGTCCAGCCCGAGAAGTTCGGCGGCCAGGT
>JAJDNV010000048.1 GCA_022340545.1 Acidobacteriota bacterium
TTCCGGCTTGACGGTGACCCAGAGGACCACGTGCGTGTCGAGCAGAATCACCGGGGTTCTTCAGACGAGTTGAGGTCGTCCCATTCCCGAAGGGTCTCCCAGCTCTCCGCAGCGATGGCAGGGCCAGTGATGTCACCCGTGATGCTGGCCCTGGTAGCGAGACATCCGAACAGGCCTTCGCCAGGAGTCCGTTCTAGCGGCACCAGCTTCGCCACCGGCTTTCCCCTCTTCGTGATCACGAACGTCTCTCGCTTGGCCTGGACCCGGTCCATCAGCTCCAGGCACTTCGCTTTGAATTCCGTCGCGCCGACCTTGGCCATCCCTGCACCTCAAGTGGTCAGATGTAACTGACCATATCGATTATCGCGCGCCCCCGCCGGCCGATCAAGTGACCTGCCGGTTGTCACCAGATCCTGATCGAGATCGTCGTGAGTGGCGGCGCGGGCGGAACATATAATGCGCCTCGTCATGGAGACTACTCACCGTCAACCTCTACCCCCCGGGCTCCCGGGGCTCCCGCTCCCCTGCCTGCTGGCGCTGTGCCTGTCGTCTCCGGCCTTCGTCTGGTCCCAGCAGGCCAACGTCAACCTGGACTACGACCCGCACCGGAACAAGGAGAACCTCACTCCCTTCAGCGCTCCCCTCAACTCTCCCGAGGTGCACGACGACGGCACCGTCACCTTCCGCCTGAAGGCGCCGGAGGCGAAGGACGTGAGGCTCGCCGGGTGGGCGCTCCTCACCGCCCTGGAGCGGCCCCGGCAGCCCGTGCCCTTCACGAGGGGCGAAGACGGCGTCTGGACCCTCACCGTCGGCCCTCTGCGGCCCGACATGTACGCCTATCACGTCGAGGTGGACGGGGTGCAGGTCACCGACCCGAACAACACCTACGCCGCCTTCACCGCCATGCCGCCCTACAGCGAGCTCGTGGTCCACGGCCAGGGTCCGGCCTACTACGACGCGCGCAACGTCCCGCACGGGACGGTGACGCGCCACGTCTACCACTCGGACGTCACCGGCGGCGAGCGCGAACTGTACGTGTACGTTCCTCCCGGCTACGATCCCGCCCGGGCCTACCCGGTCCTCTACCTTCTCGGCGGCAGCGGCGAGCTTCCCTCCAACTGGGTCTACGACGGCCGCGCGAGCTTCATCATGGACAACCTCCTCGCCGAGGGCCGGGCCGAGCCGATGCTGATTGCGATCCCCAACAACCAGGTCCTCCATCGCAGCCACCCCCGCCACGTCGAGCTCACATTCGACCTGTTCGAGCGTGAGATGCGCGAGCACGTCGTGCCCCTGGTCGACGGTGCCTACTCCACTCGCCGCGACCCCCACGGCCGAGCGCTCTCCGGTCTGTCCATGGGCGGCCGCCACACGATGTTCGTCGGCTTCAACTCGCTGGACCTGTTCGGCTCGTTCGGCGTGCTCAGTGCCGGCGACATCGAGGCCGAGCAGTCCCTGGCGAGCTTCCTGGCCGATCCCGACGTCAACGAGAAGATCGACTACCTGTTCCTCGGGCAGGGCACCCGGGAGGCCGAAGGCTTCCTGGGGGAGCGCTGCGTTGCTCTGCACGAAGCGCTCCTGAGGCACGGCGTCGAGCACGAGTACTACGTGGGCGGGCACGGTGGGCACGACTGGGCAACCTGGCGCCACCTGCTCCACGAGCGCTTTCTCCCCAGCCTGTGGCGCTAGCCGCAGCCCCACGAGAGGATCCATCCCATGAGAGCCATGGTTACGTTCGCTACGCTCCTGGCGCTCGCTGTCGCCGGGTCGGCCCTCGCGAAGCCCGCGCCCGTCATGACCGATTCCGGTCTCGTGCAGGGCGCTGCCGAGGGAGAGCTCACCGTCTATCGCGGCATCCCCTTCGCCGCGCCCCCCGTGGGCGCTCTACGCTGGCGCCTGCCCCAGCCCGTCGAGAAGTGGGAGGGCGTGCGCGAGACGACGGCCTTTGCGTACAACGCTCCCTACCTCAATCCGGGCGTGTCGCCGGCGCGTCGCGCGGCCGATCTGGTCTCCCGCATGACGCTGGAGGAGAAGGTGCTCCAGATGCAGAGCACCGCTCCCGCGATCCCACGCCTCGGCGTGCCTGCCTACAACTGGTGGAACGAAGCGCTTCACGGCGTGGTGCAGGGCCGCGCCACCGTCTTCCCGCAGGCGATCGGCCTCGCGGCCACGTGGGACGCCGATCTGATGTATCGGGTGGCCGACATCATCTCCACCGAGGCGCGGGCCAAGTACAACGACGCCCTGACGCGCCCGGCCCCCTCTGGTCCGGAAACGCTCATGACCCTTCCCGGTCGCACGGCCGGCCTCACCTACTGGTCGCCGAACATCAACATCTTCAGGGATCCTCGCTGGGGGCGCGGCCAGGAGACCTACGGCGAGGATCCGTATCTGACCGGCCGCATGGCCGTCGCGTTCGTGACGGGGATGCAGGGGAGCGATCCCCACTACCTGAAGGTCGTGTCCACGCCGAAGCACTACGCCGTCCACAGCGGGCCCGAACCGGAGCGGCACACCTTCGATGCCAAGGTGAGCGAGAAGGACATGATCGAGACCTACCTGGCGGCGTTCCGCACGTCGGTCATCGAGGGCAAGGCAGAGTCGATCATGTGTGTCTACAACGCCGTGAACGGAACGCCCGGCTGTGCCAGCGCGGATCTCCTGCAGAAGCGGCTGCGGGGGCAGTGGGGCTTCCGGGGCTACGTCGTCAGCGATTGCGGGGCGGTGAACGACATCCACCGGAATCACAAGTACACGCCCACGCTGGGCGAAGCCGCGGTGGCGGCGGTCAAGGCGGGGACGGACCTCACCTGCGGCACTGAGTACCGAACCCTGGTGGACGAGGTGAAGGCCGGGCACATCACGGAGGCCGAGATCGACCGCGCGGTGGAGCGGCTCTTTGTGGCCCGCTTCCGCCTGGGTATGTTCGATCCTCCCGAACGGGTCCCGTACTCGAAGATCTCCATCGCCGAGAACGACTCCGGCGCCCATCGGGAAGTGGCCCGAGACGCGGCGCGCCGGGCGGTCGTCCTCCTCAAGAACGAGGACGGGTTGCTGCCCCTGGGCTCGTCGGTGCGCAAGATCGCAGTCGTGGGCCCCTCGGCCGACGACCCCGTCGCGGTGCTGGGGAACTACCACGGCATCTCCTCCCGGCAGGTGACGCCGCTGGAGGGTATCGAGCGGCAGTTCTCCACCGCGCAGGTGGGGTACGCCCTGGGCGCGACCTACACCGCCAGCACCCACTCCCTGATTCCCCCGACCTTCCTGACACCGGCGCCGGGCGGCGCCGGAGGGGTGATGGCCGAGTACTTCGACAACCCCGATTTCCGGGGAGAGCCGAAGCTCAGCCGGCCCGAACCACGTGCCTACTTCGACATGGGCATGGAGGATCCCGCCGTCGTGGCGGCCATGGGCCAGGAGGAGTACTCGATCCGATGGACGGCCACGCTCACGCCGCCCGCGACCGGCGAGTACGACCTCACCGTCTACACCGGGATGTGGAACCGATCCGCCACCGCGCAGCTGTACCTCGACGACGACGAGGTCAGCTTCGGCAGCGCTCCGTCCAGACCGGGGCCTCGCCACCCCCCGCACGCCCGGCTCCAGCTCGAAGGCGGTCGCCAGTACGCCCTGCGCATGGAGTACCGACAGCCGGGCACCGGGGGCGCGGTTCAGCTCGGCTGGATCCCGCCGGCCGGCGCCGCCCTGGCGGAGGCCGAAGCCCTCGTGAAGGCCTCCGACGTGGCCATCGTCTTCGTCGGTCTGAGCTCCGAGCTGGAGGGGGAGGAGATGCGCGCGGTGAAGATTCCCGGCTTCCGCGGTGGGGACCGCACCAGCCTGGATCTGCCTGCGCCCCAGGAGGAGCTGGTGAAGGCTGCCGTGGCCACCGGCCGGCCGACGATCGTCGTTCTGACCAGCGGGAGCGCGATCAGCGCCAACTACG
>JAJDNV010000056.1 GCA_022340545.1 Acidobacteriota bacterium
GATGGTGGAGGAGGAGGTCATCCCCTTCACCTCCAGTGACGAGGAGCTGGCGAGCTCGCTCGCCAGCCAGGCCGCGGTCGCGTTCCAGAACGCGAAGCTGCTGCAGGACATCCAGGACCTCTTCGAGAACTTCGTGAAGGCGGCGGCGTACGCCATCGAGCAGCGCGACGAGACGACGAAGGGCCATTCCGAGCGGGTGGCGATCCTGACGGTGGGCCTCGCCCGGCACGTGGACGCGGTCCCCCACGGCCCGCTGGCCGACGTGCGCCTGAATGACGACCAGATGCGGGAGCTCGAGTACGCGGCGCTCCTCCACGACTTCGGCAAGGTCGGGGTCCGGGAGAAGGTGCTTCTCAAGGAGAAGAAGCTCCTGGGGAGCCAGCTCGCCGCGATCCAGCACCGCTTCGCCTTCATCGCCAAGTCGCTCGAGGCCGACCACCTCCGGCGCAAGCTCGAGGCGCTGCAGTCCGGCTCGGCGTCCAAGGGCGAGCTCGAGGCCCTCGACGTCGACTACGAACGGCACCGAGCCGAGCTCGACCGGATACTCGAGACCGTGGTCCAGGCCAACGAGCCCACGGTGGGCGTCGAGAAAGAGCGCCTACAGGCCCTCGCGAAGCTCCCGAAACGGAAGCTGAGGATGGAGGGAGATCACGAGGAGCAGCTCTCGCTCGAGGACTGGGCGCGGGGTGAGTGGCCGTCGTTCCTCAGCACGAGCGAGATGGAGGCGCTCTCGATCCCGAAGGGCAGCCTCACCCTGGAGGAGTACGGTCAGATCCAGAACCACGTCGAGGAAACCTTCAAGTTCCTCTCTCAGATCAATTGGACCGGCGAGTTCCGCAAGATCCCCGATATCGCGAGGGCCCACCACGAGAAGCTCGACGGCTCGGGCTATCCACAGGGGCTTTCGGGCAAGAAGGCCATTCCCGTCCAGTCGCGCATGATGACGATCGCCGACATCTACGACGCCCTCGTCGCCCAGGACCGCCCCTACAAGCACCCGGTCGAGCCGGAAGTCGCGCTCGGTTACCTGGAAGACGACGTGAAGAAGGGGAAGCTCGACGCGGACCTCCTCGCGGTCTTCGTCGAGGCCAAGGTCTGGGACGACGAGGAGTTCAAAGGGCGCATCCAGAGGAAGCGGCGGCCGTGAGCCCCCCCCCGCTGGTGATCGCCCACCGCGGCGACTCCGCCCACCGCCCCGAGAACACCCTGGCCTCGTTCGCGGGTGCGCTCGAGGTCGGGGCGTCGATGGTCGAGCTCGACGTCCAGCTCACCAGAGACGGCCATGTCGTGGTCCTGCACGACCCCTCGGTGGACCGCACGACGGACGGCCGAGGCGACGTCCGGCAGATGAGCCTCGCGGACGTGCGCGCGTTGTCCGCCGGCTTCGCAACGCGGTTCGGTGAGACCTGGGCGAGCGAGCGGGTGCCGACGCTGGCCGAGGTCCTGGCGCTGCTCCATGGCCGGGCCCGGGTGATGATCGAGATCAAGAAGGAGTCCGTCTCCGACGACGAGGACGGGGGGATCGAGGCCCGGACGATCGCGGAGGTCCGGCGCCAGGGCCTCTCCGACCAGGTGGCCCTCATCTCCTTCGAGCACCGGGCGCTCCTCCGCTGCCAGAGGATGGCCCCCGAGATCACGCGCGGCCACCTGTTCGGGCGTACGAAGCCTGAGGATGTGGTCCCGGCCGCTCGAGACGCCGGGTGCGGCATCGTGATGCCCCACAAGGGCCAGCTGAGCGACGCGATCGCCGACGCGGTCCACGGGGCCGGCCTTCGGCTGGCGACCTGGGTCGTGGACGAGCCCGCCGAGCTGAAGCGGCTCGCCCGGTTCGGGCTCTACGGGGTGGGCTCGAACCGTCCGGGCGTGCTGCTGCAAGCGCTAGCCGACGGGTTGCTCGAAGACTAGTGTCCTGTCACCGAAGTCGTGTGCATTCTCTGGAGCGTTCGGCGCTCGGCGGCCACCCCGTCTGCGGGCGCATCAGCTTCGAAGTACAGCTGCGTCCTCGCCGGGGGCCCCGGCCGCCTGCGCGCCACCACGCCCATCCGACGAACGCGACTTCGGTGACCTGCCACTAGTAGGGCGTTCCCAAGCCGTCCGATTACATCGAGCAACGGCGCTCAAGTCACCCGCTCCGCGGATGCTTTCGCGCCCTCCGTCGATCCTCAAGGGCGCCCGAGCGGGCCCGGCCACTCTTCCATCGGGGTCGTCGACAGGACGCGGTGCATGCCGGCCTCGGCAAAACGGGCGTAGGCCACCTCTGCGGGGTCGGTGAAGTCGGCCACGCCCGGGACGACCACCGACGAGGAGCAGTCGTCGAGGAGGTACAGGCGCTCGGCCCTCCGCGGGTCGCGGGCCTGGATCTCCGCAAGCAGGTCCTCGACCGTCCAGGCCACGCAGTGGCTCTTGGCCTGCCCCGCCACGACCACCGCGTCGAACGAGAGCAGGTGGTCGACGAGCGCGGCATTGAGGGCGCCCACGTGCTCGCCCTCCGGGTCTTCGAGGACCTCCGGGCGCAGCACCGAGTAGTGCTCGGTCAGGGGGTTCTGACCCTTCACCTCGACCCGCGTCGGGGACTGCCGCGCGATCGAGTGGAAGAACACCGCCTCCTCGACCACCGACACGAGCGCGTGACCGATGCCGCCGACCATCGAGTGGTACGGCCACACGACGAGGGGGTACTTTCCCCCTTCGTGCAGACGGCGCGCGTAGTGCCGGGCCCAGCCGTCCACGTCGAAGCCGGGGTGGGGCGCCACCGCGGCCACGACGGCGGGGTTCACGCGCCAGCGGCCCGCTTCGATGTCCTCCAACGAGAGGATGGTGTGGGGCGGCGGGTGCCCGCCCGCCTCGTCCACCCAGAATACGGGATGGAAGATCTGGACCGCGGTGTGGGTGTCGAGGGTGACGACCACCTGGGTGACACGGGGGAGGTTTCGGTAGAGGAAGCCGGCAAGCCGGCCACTGTCTTCCATCGCACCCCGGCCCGAGCGACCGGCCACGAAGAGCTCATGCTCCGGAAGGCAGAACGTGTTCTGGACGTCGACGAGGAGAAGGGCGGTACGGGCGCGGTCCTCCGCCCCGGGCCGGATCCCGTGAGCGACGGCCCACACCCTCGCCTCGCGGGCGCGGTCCTCGTAGGGCACGCGGAAGACCCGGCTCGCAGCCTCGGGATCGAAGAAGGGTGGCGCGGACAGGCTCATCCCTCGGCCCCGACGAGAGGGTGGATGACCAGACCAGAGGGCAGCTTGGGGTGGAAGAAGGTGCTCTTGGCCGGCATCGACTCCCCCGCCTCGGACACGTCCACGATCTGCTGCACCGGCATCCCACGCAGGAACACGGCCAGGCGGCAGCTCCCCCTCGCCACCGCCTCTTCGGCCTCGGCCTGCGAGTGCACGTAGCTCACGGCGGAGTCGGGAACGCCGAGGAGCGGTCCGAGGACCGCGTGATGAAGGAAGTACGTGTCGAGCGCGCTCAGACAGGAAGGGACGTTCGCCGGAAGGAGCGACCCCGCCGTTTCCTTCGACTCGGCCACGAGCCCCCCGCCGCCGGACTCGGCGAGGGCGAAGGCCCACCGGGCCTTCGACTCGGCCACCGCCGACGCCGACGCCGAGGCGTCGCCCACGCGGGTCAGCCGGAAGCGCTCGTCCAGGCGCCGGGCGGCCTCGTCGAGCGAGGGTCCTTCGGACAGAAGGCGGTGGTACGGGAGGATGAGCAGCCCCGGCGCCTCGATCGGCGTCAGGTAGCCGAACGTCCAGGCCCCCTCGGGCCCGGTCTCGTCGCGCCAGCGCAGCGCGGTGGCGTGACGGTGGTGCCCGTCCGCGATGTACGCCTTCGAGCCGCCGAACAGGTCGTGCCATTCCGCGATCCGTCCGGGATCGTCGATCCGCCATAGACGGTGGGCCACCCCGTCATCGTCGTCGAATCGGACCAGCGCCGGCTGCTGGAGCGTGTCCGCGGCGAGGTTGGAGAAGCGGCCTCCCGGGTCGGGAAACATGAGCATGATCGGGCTGAAGTTGGCCCGCGTGGTCTGGAGGACGCGCCAGCGATCTTCCCTCGCCGCCTTGCGGGTCTGCTCGTGCGGCAGGATGATTCGGCGCTCGGGGTCCTCGGCGCGGAAGCGTGCGAGCAGCCCCACTCGCTGGTGGGCCTTGCCGCTCGCCTCGAAACCCTGCTCGAGCAGATACAGGGACGGGGTCTCCTCTCGCCTCAGAGTGCCATCGGCGATCCACTCCTTCAACGTGTCTCCCGCCTCGGCGTAGCCGGCATCGCCAGGCGTGCGGTTCAGGACCACCCGCACGATGTTGTGGGGATCGCGCGCGTAGAGGGCGTCGCGCCGGGCGGGCGGGATGACGTCGTAGGGCGGGGCGAGCACACGGGTCGGGTCGGCCGCATCGCAGTAGCGGACTCCGCGGAAGGGCTGGATCTCGGGCACGGGTGTTTGACCTCCAGGACGGGGTGACGCGGCAATCGCGGCGCCGCCGAGGCGCCCATGGTACATAATCTCCGCGTTCCCGATGAAGGAGGCTCCCGTGTCCGTGCTCGATCGTCGTCGGTTCCTCTCCGCCCTCGGGGCCGGGCTCGCCGCCCCGGCCCTCGTGCGCGCCCGCAGCGAGAAGACGAGGCTCCCGATCTCGTTCTCGACCCTCGGCTGCCCCGACTGGAGCTGGAAGCAGATCCTGTCGGAGGCCGACCGGCTCGGCTACCGCGGGATCGAGATCCGCGGACTCCAGGACGAGATGGATCTGCCGAAATGGCCCGGCTTCCAGGGCTCCCGGCTCAAGGAGTCGCGGCAGGACGTCGAGGCCCTCGGCCTCGTCATCTCCGATCTCGGCGCGTCCTCCAACATGCACCTCAAGGATCCCGGGGAGCGCCGGACGCAGCTCGACGAGGGGCGCCGCTTCATCGACCTCGCTCACGAGCTCGGCGTCCCCTACGTGCGCATGTTCGGGGACAGGATCCCCGCGGAAGAGTCCCGAGAGGAGGTCATGAAGCGGGTGGTCGACGGCTTCCAGGAGATGGCCACCCACGCCAAAGCCGCCGGGGTGACCGTCCTCATCGAATCTCACGGCGACTTCACCGCCTCGGAGGACCTCGAGGAGATCCTCACCCGCGTCGGCTCCGAGGCCTTCGCCCTCCTGTGGGACGCGCACCACACGTTCGTCTCGGCCGGGGAGGCCCCCGACCACACCTGGAAGCGCCTCGGGCCCAACGTGCGTCACACGCACCTCAAGGACTCGGTACCCGACGGAGAGGAGCGGCGCTACGTCCTCACCGGGTCGGGCGAGGTCCCGGTGAGGGAGCAGGTGAAGGTCCTGGCCGCCGGGGGCTACGACGGCCTCTACGGCTTCGAGTGGGAGAAGAGGTGGCACCCGGAGATCGAGCCGCCGGAGGTGGCCATCCCCCACTACGCGAAGACCGTGGGAGAGTATCTTGCCGAGGCCGGGGTCCGGCCGTCGTAGAACGATCGCACCCGCCGGACGACCACATGGCCTGAACGTGGCCACCCGACACCCGGGTGGCAAGACGTAGGGGGGGATCCTAGCGCCGTCGTTTCTTCTTCTTCAGCTTGGCCCCGCGGACGAAGGCGAGGGCAAAGGCCACGATCGTCACGGCGATCTCCCAGGGCGCGAACCACACCCCGGTCACCAGCCCTCGGAGCCAGCCCGCGGTGCCGAGGGCGATCAGCGCCGCCGCGGGCGTGACCGCGAGGGCGGTCGCCCACCGCGTCCGCCCGAGCGGCAGCAGGAGGTTCGGCAGGAGGAAGATCCACAGGGCGGGGATTGGGTGGCGCCAGAACACGACGCCGAAGAGAACGGCCTGGAGCCCGCGGGCGAGCAGCACCGGCCCGCCCCCGGCGAGCCCGGTCCGGAGCCCGGGCAGGACGCCCACCGCGGCGAGGGCGAGGAGCACGGATGAGCCGATCACCTGCCCGAAGGCGGAGAACCAGCGGGGATCCTCCGAAGGCCCACGGGGGCGGCGATCGAGATCTCGAACCGCGCCGAGGAGGCCGTCGCCCATTCGCTGGAGCGCGGCGGCGTCGAGCTTGTCCGCGGTGTCGGCTGGTCGATGGTAGTGCGGATAGAACGCGGAAAAAGACGAGTCCGACACCATCACCGCGGGCAGACCGGCCTGGAGGAAGGACAGGTCGTCGCCGTAGAGGCGCGCCCGGAAGGTGCGGACCGTCGGCTGGTAGATCCAGGACAGCCAGGGATCCCCTACCCCCAGAGGGACCCCCCCGTCCCTCGACCCCGTGAGGACCGCGGCCACGAGCCACCCCGGAGCGGCGACCGTGCGGCCCGCGCGTCGCGGGTCGGGATACGCGATCGGGTGAAGGACGGGCGTTCCACCCTTCCAACCCGACATCTCGATGTCGAGCACGGCCACGATGCGGCGCGCCTCTGGCCCGAGCTTCTCGATCCACGCTCGTGAGCCCGCCGTGCGCCCCTGGCCGGTGGACCAGGCCTCCTCGCCGTCAAAGGAGGCGAACACCATCGTTCGGGTGCGGGTCGGCTCCTGCGCCATCACCCGGGCGAGCTCGACGAGGATCCCGACCCCTCCCCCGTCGTCGTAGGCTCCGGGGGCCTCGGGGGCGGTGTCGTGGTGCGCGCACACGACCACCACTTCCTCGCTCGGAGCGCGCAAGGTGGCGATCACGTTGGTGCCCCGGATCCTGTGCCGTTCGAAGCCCTGAAGCTCAACCTCGGTCAGGCCGGCCTCGCGGAGCGCGGCCGCCACGTATTGAGCGGCGGCAGCGTTGCGGGGTGAGCCCCAGGGATGGGGCCCGAGAGCGGCCAACGCAGAGGCGTGACCGAGCGCGGCCGAGCCGTCGATCGACGCGGCGAGCACGAGTCCGAGCAGGAGGCCCATCGGGAGGGCGATTATAGCGGTCGGAGCAAGGCCATCCAGGCCGACCGCTTCGACAAGCTGCGGCTGGGGGTGCGACGAGCCGACGTGGCCTGAGCCGACCTATTTCTCGGGCGCGGCGGGTTTCGCCGGCGGCTTCGTCGGGGCGGGTTCTCGCGGAGACTCCGGCTCCTCGTAGTCCTCGAGCCAGGACATGTCGGCCTCGTCCGCGTTGCGGCGCGCCCTCTCCTCGACGAGCCACTGCCCGCGGTCGTTGAGTGCCGCCGGTATCTCCGCGCCGTGGCAGAGCAGGCAGTTGCCCTCGGACATGTCGGTCTCGCGCGCCTTCTCCTTCATCTTCTCCACGGCATGCGGTGTCGCGTGACAGTAGAGACAGTTCTCGACCGGGTAGCCGAGCGCCTTGGCCTCGTTCTGCATGTCGACGGTCGCACGGGCCCGTCCGCTGATGGAGAAGAGACCCAGGACCCCGAGGAGAAGCGCTGCCATCCAGAACCGTCTTGCCGCCATGTCGAGTACCCCGCTGCCGGTTCTGCCGGCACACGGGCGACAGGATACCGCGAACGCGGCTCGGTGAGGGTGATCGCATTCACTGGCACGGCCGTCTGGCCCTTCACGGTACCCCGCCGCCGGTGGCGCGCCACCCCGAGCCCCCAAAATGGCCTCGCGAGCGATCGTCGTCCGGCCGACGTGGCGTCGCTACGCGACCTCGAGGGCCGTCGCCGCCCGCTCGCAGTCCTCTTCCCGGACGTAGATGACGTACCCGTACTTGCCCTGGCCGTCCGAGACGCCGGTCGAGGCGTAGACGTTCACCTTCGCCCGGTAGAGCTTCTCGTGCACCTCGACGAGCGCGCCGAGCTCGTCGTCCCCCTGCAGGAGGAGCGCGGAGTGGGGACCATCCAGCACCATCTTCGCCCGGCCGGCCTCGCTCACCATCTTCGACCGATCGGCCGGGAACAGTGTGAGCTGGGTCCGGTCCGGCCCCACCGGCACCGCGGTGAAGGCAAGGAGGTCCACCCCGAGCCCCGCCAGGGCGGAGAGGACCTTGTAGGCCTCACCCGGCTGATCCACAACAGTGCTGTGGAAGTATTCGACGCGGCGGATCGTGTACGCCATGGAAGCCCCCCGGGGACGGGACCGCCCCACGGCCCCGACCGGGGCAGCTTACTCCATTCGCGCGGGCGCGGGGAGGGCGCTCAGCGGGTCAGGGCAGACGTGTCCGCCGCTGTCCTCGCAGGCTCTTTTGCGCCCGCCTTCTCCAGGGCCTGCGCCAGATCCGCCCAGAGGTCCTCGGGGTCCTCGAGGCCGACGGAGATGCGAAGGAGGCTCTCGGAGATGCCCGTCGACTCCCGGGCCTCGTCGGGCACGCAGTGGTGGGTGAGACCGGCGGGGTGCTGGATGAGGGTGTCCGTCGCCCCGAGGCTCACCGCCGACACCATGATCTGCACCGCCTCGAGGACGCGCCCGGCTGCCTCGAAGCCACCCGCCACCTCGAACGCGAGTATGCTGCCCGGACCCGCCATCTGTCGTCCCACGAGCCCGCGTGGATCGTGGCCGGGAAGGCCGGGGTAGTGGACCGACGTCACCTGCGGATGGCGGGCCAGACGTTCGGCCATCATCCGCGCCCCGTCCTGGGCGGTTCTCACCCGCACCGCCAGCGTGGGCAGACCCCGGTGCAGCAGGAACGCCGCCATCGGGTGGAGCAGGGCACCGGTGAGGACGCGGACCTTGCGCAGCTTCGTCGCCCACTCCTCGCTCGTTGCCACGATCCCGGCGATGACGTCGCCGTGACCGCCCAGGAACTTGGTGGCGCTGTGGAGCACCATGCTCGCCCCGAACTCGAGCGGGCGTTGCAGGACCGGTGTCATGAACGTGGAGTCCACCACGAGCGGCACTCCGTCGGCCTGCCGCACCGCATCTTCGATGTCGACCAGGCTCAGTGTGGGGTTGCCCGGCGTCTCGAGCACGACGAGGGCGGTGTCCCTCCGCACCGCGGCCCGAATCCCGTCCGGGGCCACGAACGACACCTCGTGGCCGAGCAGCCCGCCCTCGAGGAGAGCGTCGCTTCCCCCGTACAGGGGGCGAACCGCGACCACGTGGTTCTTCCCCTTCTCGCGCCCGGCGAGGAGGACCGCGGTGAGAGCGGCCATTCCCGAGGCGAAGGCCACCCCCGCCTCCGCTCCCTCGAGCGACGCCAGGGCCGCTTCGTAGCGCGCCACGGTGGGGTTGTGGAGGCGTGCGTAGATCGGGCTTCCGGTCGGGCGTCCGCCGCTCGCCAGCGCGTCCATCGAGGCCGAGGCCTCGGCGAGCGGGCCCGTCGGATAGGTCGTGGAGAGATCGATCGGGGGAGCATGGACCCCCATCTCCGCGAAATCCTCGCGCCCGGCGTGCACCGTGAGCGTGTCCAGCGAAAGCCGCCTGTGCTGCATAGGATTCGGCTTCATCATGACTGGATGGTGCCAATTCGGATGTATGCTAGTCAATCGAATTGACTTCGGAGAACCCCGATGGAGATGGTCCTGAACCGAATCGATCTCGCGATACTGGCCGCCTTGCAGAATGATGCTCGGCTGTCGAACAAGGAGCTGGCGGCCCGGGTGGATCTGGCCCCCTCGAGCTGCCTCGAGAGGGTCCGCCGATTGAGGGAGGGCGGGGTCCTCACCGGCTTCCGGGCCCAGGTGGAGCCCACGGCGCTCGGGATCGCCATCCAGGCCCTCGTCTTCGTCAGGCTGGCGCGTCACGATCGTGAGCAGGTGAAGAGCTTCCGCGCCCATGCGCTCTCGCTCCACGAGACGATCGGCCTGTATCACGTGGCTGGCCAGCACGACTTCCTCGTCCACGTCGGGGTGCGGGACGCCAACCACCTGCGCGACCTGGCGCTGGACGCCTTCACATCCCGTCCCGAGGTGGCCCGCATCGAGACGCACCTCATCTTCGAGCACGTCCCGAAGAACCAGATGCCGGTGCTGACGGCGAGCGGGGAGAAGGAGACCCGGAGACGGCGCGCCCCCCGTGCTTGACGCCTCCGGAAGGCCACCCCTATAGTCGGCGGACAGCATGCTCTCTCTGCCCGTTCACTCGTCCGCCGCCCTCGCCCTCACCCTGTCCGTCCTCGCTTGCGCGCAAGACCCCGGATCCGTCCCCGAGGGGCGCGCCGACCTCGGCGCACAGATCGATGCTCTCGCTGACCGGGGCACGGTCGCCCTGGGTCGCGTTCAGGTGGACCCGGAGTTCCCGGGACGACGGCACTTCCGCTACGACCACCGCGTAGGCGGCGTGCGCGTCTTCGGGTCGCAGCTCGTGCGACAGCTGGACGCCCAGGGACGCACGCTGAGCGTCTTCGGACGGATCGACGAGGGTCTCGCCGTCGACGTCACCCCCGCGCTCTCGGCCGATCAGGCGGTTCGGGCCGCGGAGCCGATGTTCCCGCCGGGCGCCTACGCGGTCGGCGAGCCGGAGCTGGTTCTTCTGCCCCGGGGTCAGGACAGGGTCCTGACGTGGATGCTGTGGATGCGGTTCGACCACCACCTGGACCGCGTGTTCGTCGACGCCCGCTCCGGGACGATCGTCTGGCGCTACTCCGACCTGCGCACCGAAGCAGCCGTGGGTGTCGGCCGGGGCGTGTGGGGCGACCGCAAGAAGATCTCGGTCGATTCGGCCCCGTCGGGCTTCCGGGCCGACGACCAGCTGCGTCCGCCCGCGCTCACGACCTACGACTTCCGGTACGACCTCGGGGCCGCCGGGCCCGCGCTCTCCGAGGGGTATTTCGATCCCATCTACGTCGCCTCGAACGGGAACAACACTTGGGGCGACGGGGCGGTGGTCGACGCCCACGTCTACGCGGGCTGGACGTACGACTACTACTTCAAGCGCCACCAGCGCCGGGGGATCGACGGACAGAACCTGCCGGTGCGCAGCGTGACCCACTTCCTGCCCCGCTCGGTCGACTTCGCCAATGCCTTCTGGGACCCGTTCCAGAACGCGATGTACTACGGGGACGGGGACAGCGAATTCGCCGCCTTCTCGGGCGCCCTCGACGTGGTCGTGCACGAGATGACGCACGGGGTCACCCAATACACCTGGGACGGCATCTACTCGGGGGAGTCGGGAGCCCTCAACGAGGCCTTCTCCGACATCATGGCCACCGGGGCGGAGTTCTTCCACCAGCCGGAGGGTAGCGGGCGACACCACGCCGACTACTACCTCGGCGAGGACCTCACCTTCCTCTTCGACCCGCCCCGGATGGCGGTGCGCTCGATGGAGAACCCGTCGCTGTTCTGCTCGAATGCGCTGGCCGCCTGCGATCCCGACCACTACTCCGACCTCTATCGCGGCCCACAGGACAATGGCGGCGTGCATCACAACAGCGGCATCGCCAACCAGGCCTTCTACCTGCTCGTGGAGGGCGGCGTGAACCGGACGTCGGGGCTCCGGGTGGACGGCCTCGGGCCCGGGCGCCGCGGGGATGCCGAGCGCATCTTCTACCGCGGCTTCACCTCCTACCTGACGCCCTCCGCCACCTTCGCCGATGCCCGGGCCGCCACCGTGCAGGCGGCGCTCGACCTCTACGGCGAGGCCGAGGCGGCCCAGGTGGCGATGGCCTGGACGGCGGTGGGCGTCGAGTGAGGCACGCGCGGCCGGCCACCCTCGTCTTCGTCCTCGCCGCGGCTTTGCTCTCGGCCCGCCCCGCCGGCGCAGACGAGCACCGCTTCCGGGTCCGGGTGGGCGGCGGGGCCGCCCTGGGCACGATCGGCTGGAGCACCGTCTCGACATGGGAGGTTCATCAGGAAACGGCGGAGCTGGAGGCGGACTACGAGGCGGGCCTCGGCCCCGCCTTCGAGGCCGGGCTCGACGTCCGCGTCTCGCGAGCCTTCGGCCTGAGGGCGGCCGTCAGCTGGTCGCGCCGGGACGCCGACGCCTCGCTGCAGGCGCGCATCCCGCACCCCTTCTTCTTCGACCGGCCCCGTGGCCTCGAAGCGGGCGTTTCCAGCCTCGAGTACCGCCAGCTGGCGAGCCACTTCGACCTCGAGTGGCGACCGGTGACGGGACGCCTCGAGGTCGCGCTCTTCGGCGGGGCGTACCTCGTTCGGGTTGAGGCCGATCTCGTCGAGCGCGTCGAGTACGACGAGGACTACCCCTTCGACGAGGTCTCGTTCCGCACGGCGGTCCTGGAGCGGGTGCGGTCGGACGCCGGCCTCGGATGGAGCGCCGGGGCCTCGGTGTCCCACACCCTCGGGAGCCGCGTGGCGTTCGGTGTTCAGGCTCGCTACACGACGGCCCGCCTGGACCTGGTCCG
>JAJDNV010000067.1 GCA_022340545.1 Acidobacteriota bacterium
CGGGGGCTGTGCCCCATGGTGAACTCCTTCCGCTGTCGGCTCTCCGAGGACAAGGCCTTCTTCGCCATCCTCACCGACGAGACGTTCGCCCACCTGATGAGCGACGGGGAGAGGGCGCTCGTCTCCCGGGTGCTCCCCTGGACGCGACGGGTGGCCGAGCGGAGAACGGAAAAGGACGGGACTCCGATCGACCTCGTGCCATACATCCTCGAGGAGCGCGAACGGCTGGTCCTCAAGCCCGCCCACGCCTACGGTGGTCGCTCGGTCTTCCTCGGCGCGGAGTCCTCCGCCCCGGACTGGGACGAGGCGGTGCGAGCGGCCCTTGGAGCGCCGTGGGTGGTGCAGGAGCGGGTGACCATCCCCGAGGAGCCGTTCCCGGTCGTGGACGAGACGAGCGGAGCGCTCGACTTCGTCCCGCTGAAGGTGAACGCGAACCCGTTCTACGTCGCGGCCGAGAGCGTGGGCGCGGTCACCCGCGCCTCACGAAGCCCGGTGATCAACGTCAGCGCCGGCGGCGGCAGCGTCCCGACCTTCGTGGTCGGCTAGCTCATGGCCACTCCTGACCCACCCTCGATCGGGGGTGGGGAGAAGCGACGAGAGGCCTTCTTGCGTCGTCGACCCCCCGCCACTAACCTTCCGGCCATGAAGGCCCTGCTGCTGACGCGTGAGTACCCGCCCCACGTTTACGGGGGCGCCGGCGTCCACGTGGAGTACCTCACCAGGGAGCTCAAGCGCCTCGTCGACGTCGAGGTGCGCTGCTTCGGAGACCAGGACGAGAAGGAGAAGCATCTGAGGGTCAGGGGCCACGCGCCCGCCCCGGAGTTCCTGGCCGAAGCGCCCGACAAGCTGCGCTCGGCCCTGAGCACGCTCACCCACTGCCTGTCCTTCACCGCGGAGCCGGCGGGGGCCGACGTCGTGCACTGCCACACCTGGTACTCGCACTTTGCCGGAGTGCTCCACCGACTGCTTTACGGGACGCCCCTGGTGATCAGCATCCACTCCCTGGAGCCCCTGCGCCCCTGGAAACGCGAGCAGTTGGGCCGGGGCTACGAGCTCTCGTGCTGGATCGAGCGCACGGCCCTGGAGATGGCCGATGCCATCATCGCCGTCTCCAAGGAGACCCGCCAGGACGTGCTGAGCCATTTCCGGGTGGATCCCGCGCGCATCACCATCATCCCCAACGGGATCGATCCCGACGAGTACAGCTACGATGCGGGAACCCAGCACCTGGAGCACTACGGGATCCCCACCGATCGCCCCTACGTGCTGTTCGTAGGACGTATCACCCGCCAGAAGGGCATCGTGCACCTGCTGCGGGCCATCGAGGGCTTCGATCCCGGCACTGCCGTGGTGTTGTGTGCCGGCGCGCCCGACACGCGGGAGATCGCCGAGGAGATGGAGACGCGCGTGGCCCGGCTGAAGGAGCAGCGCGAGCACCTCTACTGGATCGAAGAGATGGTGCCGCGCGAGGCAGCGATCCAGCTCTACAGCCAGGCGGCGCTGTTCTGCTGTCCCTCGGTCTATGAACCCTTCGGCATCATCAACCTCGAAGCCATGGCCTGCGGCACGCCGGTGGTGGCCAGCGCCGTGGGTGGCATCAAGGAGGTGGTGCTGCACGAGGAGACCGGCCTGCTGGTGCCCATCGAGACAAGGGACGACGGCACCTCGGAGCCGAAAGACCCCGACGCCTTCGCCGGGGACCTGGCGGCCGCGGTGAACCGGCTGATGGCAGACCCCGACCTGCGGGAGAAGATGGCCCTGGCCGGGCGGAAGCGGGTGGAGGACCACTACGCCTGGAGCGCCGTGGCCGCCCGGGTGGCGCAACTCTACCAGGGCGTCGCGTCGGCCGGCCCCATCGACTGAGGCCGGCCTCAGCTCGACCTCAAGCCCCGGGCCAGGGTGTGTGGTCGAAGGTGTACTCTCCGAGGACCCTTTCGCCCTGAGGGTCGACCGCCAGGAGCCGCATCCGCTGGACGTGCGCCGGCATCTTTCGCAGGGTGTCCACGGCGGGTGCGAAGACGAGCTCCTCGGCGTTGGGGTCGAAGGGAAGGTCGGAGATCCGCAGCTCCGGCCCGTCGTCCACTCGGATGACGACATCGAGACGCGACACGCCGCCGAGGTCCGCCGCGAGCCGGGCGAGCACCACGTCGTCGTCGGGGCTCACGGTGCACTGCACGCCCTGGCCGGGCCGCAGACGGTACTGACGGATCTGCCGGCCCTCGTGCTGCAGCTGCTCGACCACCGCCGGCAGCACCGCGATCGACAGCGCTCCCTTGCGGACGAGTCCCCGGACGCCCTCGGCGACGCCGGCCAGGGTGTGCCCTCGCCGCGAGCATTCGTCACAGGAGAGGAGGTGCTCCTCCAGCCGCTCTTGATCGGGGCCCTCGAGCTCCCCCGCCCACCAGGCGAGGAGGGTCTCGTCCGCCAGCGGAGCCGCGCACGCGGCGCTCATGCCCCGACCCCCACGACACAGTCCCGAAGGCGGACGAACGCCCGGCGCCTGACCGTGCGTACGTTCTCGGAGCTGAGGGACAGGCGGGCCCCGATCTCGCTCGAGGGTTGCTCGGCGAAGAAGGTGAGAACGAGGACGGTGCGCTCGCGCGGGGCCAGTCCCTCAAGGCACTCGCGCAGGCGGCCCTGGTCGAGGAGAAGCAGATCCGTCTCGGCCCGGCGTGGGAAGACACCGGCGAAGCGGTCCAGCAGGGCCTCGCGCCGCTTCCGGCCACGTCGGAGGTTCCGGACCGCGAGGCGGGACGTTCCGAGGACGAAGGACGCCAGCCGGTCCGGCTCCCGGACGCGTCCCGCCCTCAACCGCTCCAGGGTCAGCACGAGGACCTCCTGGACGAGGTCGTCGGCCTCGGCGGGGTCGCGGAGGTGGCGGAGGCCGTAGAGCCGAACGCGCGGGGCGAGCCGCCGGAAGAGCTCCGCCTCCGCGTCTGAGGCGTCCACCCCGGCCGCGGAGACGCGGCGGGCAAGATCCCCGTCGGAGGGGAGGTCGGCGTGTCCAGCCGCTTGCATCCCACGAGGCTATCACCCCCAGCCGTTCTGTCGGAGAAGTGTCACGAACGCCGCCCTCGTGACACTCCCCTTGCAGAACCAGGGAGGAATGTGATGATCACCAATACCCAGAGCGGGACGTGCGTGGACGAGGTGGCCGCGGGGATCTACCGGATCTCCACACCGGTCAAGGAGTTCCCCGGGGGCTTCAGCTTCAACCAGTACCTGATCGCGGACGAGGAGCCGCTGCTCTTCCACTCCGGGCCGCGCCGGATGTCTCCACTCGTGCGCGAGGCCATCGCCGCCGTGATGCCGTTGGAGCGGCTGCGCTGGGTGGGCCTCTCGCACTTCGAGGCGGACGAGTGCGGCGGGCTCAACGAGCTGCTGGCGGTGGCGCCGAAGGCCCAGCCGCTGTGCAGCCGCGTCGCGGCGATGGTCTCGGTGGACGACATCGCCGACCGGCCCGCGCGTCCTCTCGGCGACGGGGAGGTGCTGGACCTGGGGAAGGCCCGCGTCCGCTGGCTCGACACCCCGCACCTACCCCACGGCTGGGACTGCGGCTATCTCTTCGAGGAGACGACGGCCACGCTGCTCTGCGGCGACCTGTTCACCCAGCCCGGGGCCGAGAATCCGCCCCTCACGGAGGGCGACATCCTCGGTCCGAGTGAAGCGATGCGGGAGGGCATGGACTACTTCGCCCACTCGGACGGTAGCCGCGCGCTCTTCGAGAAGCTCGCCGACACGCAGCCGCGCACTCTCGCCTGCATGCACGGCAGCGCCTGGTCGGGCGACGGGAGGTCCCTGGTGCTCGAGCTTGCCGACGCGGTGTACAACGGCCACGCCGTCGCCCGCTGACCGATCCGCCGTCCCGCGACGGCTAGCACTCGACGAGGATCTTGAGGGTCCCCGGCCGTGCCGCGTGCTCGAAGGCGGCGACGGCCTCCGTCAGGCGGTAGCGCTCGTCGATGAGAGGCCGGGGGTCGACCGCGCCGCGGGCCAGCAGGTCCAGGGCGGCGGCGAAGGGGCCGCACCGTGAGCCCACCACCGTGATCTCGTCGACCACGATCGGGGCCAGGTCCACCGAGGCGCGCCCGTGGTACGTGCTCTTGAGGACGATCGTCCCCCGTGGACGCACGGCGCGGCGGGCGATCTCGAGGCCTTCGGGGTTGCCGGTGCACTCGACGGCGACGTCGGCCCCGCGCTCGGCGACGGCCTCGGCAGTGCCGGTCCTGATGCCGCGGGCCGCGAGGAGCTCGAGAGGGCGCCGGCTGCGGCCGACCACGAGCAGGTCGCAGCCCTTGGTGGCGAGCGTCTGGGCCACGAGGTGGCCGAGCTTGCCCGCGCCGACGACGACCACCCGGCTTCGCGGGCCGATCCTCACCTGCTCCTGGATCTCCAGCGCGGCGGCGGTAGGCTCGGCGAAGGTGGCGACCTCGTCCGGGACCTCCTCCGGCAGCTCGTGGAGGTTGGCCACGGGCAGGGCGAGGTGGGTGGCGAAGGCCCCGTCGCGGTTCACGATCCCCAACACCGTCCGCCGCTCGCAGTGCGTCCGTCGGCCCGCGCGGCAGGTCTCGCACTCCTCGCACACCGCGTTGATCTCGCCCACGACCCGCCGACCGATCCACTCGGCCGCTCCCGGTGCGTCCTCGACGACGCCGACGAACTCGTGCCCGGGCACGCCGGTGTAGGGGTAGTAGCCGCGAACGAGCTCGAGATCGGTGTTGCACACTCCGGCGAGCCGCACCCGCACCAGCGCCTCGCCCGGTGGGGGAGCCGGCCGGGGGACGTCCTCTCGCAGGCGGAGGGCCCGGTCCTCGAGCCAGAGCGCGCGCATCGATTCGCCCGATCCTACGCGAACACAGGGTGGCCCGACTAATCCTCGAGTGCGGCCAGGGCCTTCTCCCGAGCAGCCTCGAACTCGTCACCGGGGCGCCATTCCGGGAGCGTGGGGGCGTCGGCGACCTTGACTCCCAGCGAGAAGAGCAGTTGCGCGTCTTCCACCGCCCCCGCAAGGTCCCAGTCCGGGCTCAGATCGTCGCTCGGCTGGTGGTAGTGGGCCTTCTCCCAGGCCTCCTGCTGCCTCCGTCCCCATCCCGCCGGCTTGCCCACGACGTCCGTTCCCACGTCGAGGTAGACGCTCGGTACCCCTACCCGGGCCAGGCTGAAGTGGTCGGAGCGGTAGTAGGCGCCCTTGTCCGGGAACGCCTCGGGCACGACGATCCTTCCCTGGGCTTCGGCGATGGCCCGGATCCAGTCATCGAGCGTCGACTTGCCGAGACCCACCACCGCGACGTCGTGCGTGCGACCCCAGATGTTCATCCCGTCGATGTTGATGTCGGCGGCGAGACGCCCGACCGGGACCGGCGGGTTTCGGGCGAGATACTCCGAGCCGAGCAGGCCCTGCTCCTCGGCCCCGACCGTGGCGAAGACGACCGAGCGCCTCGGGCCCTGGGGGAGCGCGGCAAAGGCCTCGGCGATGGCCAGCATCGTCGCCACCCCCGAGGCGTTGTCGAGTGCGCCGTTGTAGATCGTGGGAGGACCATTCCCCTCCCCGGGCTTCATCCCGAGGTGGTCGTGGTGAGCGGTGTACAGCACAGCCTCACCGGCCACCGCCGGGTCGTCCCCCGGGTGCCGCCCGATGACGTTGGCGCTCTGCCGGCGTTCGATCCGGTTCTTCAAGGAGAGGCTCATGCGCACGCCGAGCGGCACCGGGCGGAAGCGGCGCTGCTCGGCCGCCGACCGGAGCGCGTCCAGGCTGTAGCCCGCGAGCCGGGCGATGCGCCGGCTGGCCTCCTCGGTGGCCCAGCCCGCCACCTGGAGGGCCGGCCCCCCCTGTGCCGGGAGGGCGTACTGCTTGCCGCCCCAGGAGTTCTGAACCACGGACCACCCGTAGCCGGCCGATGGGGTCGTGTGGATGATGATGGCCCCCACCGCCCCCTGCCGGGCGGCCATCGCGTACTTGTAGTCCCAGCGCCCGTAGTAGAGCCGGCGTCTCCCCTCGAAGAGTGCGGGGTCGTCCTCGGGATCGTTGTTCATGACGAGGAGGACCTTCCCGCTCAGGTCCGCCCCTTCGAAATCGTCCCAGCCGTATTCGGGGGCCTGGATTCCGTAGCCCACGAACACGATCTCGGCGTCATCGATGGCCGCCGTCTCAGACTGCACACCCGAGGACGCGACGAAGTCCTCGCGGACCCGAAGATCCACACGGTCGCCCTCGCGCGTGACGCGAAGCGTCTCCGGGCATTGTGTCTCGACGGCGATCAGGTCGAAGGGCTGGAACCAGGTGCCGTTCGGGGCGCCCGGCTCCAGGCCGATCGCCTCGAAGCGCGAGGCCACGAAGGCCTGGGTGAGGCGGTCTCCCCGAGTGGCCGGGCCGCGACCCTCCAGGAGGTCGCTCGCCAGGAAGCGGATGTCGGCGCGGATCCGGTGCTCCTGGATCGCGGCGGCCGCGGTCTTCTCGTCGGAGGTGAGGACGTCGGGTTTGAGGGCCGCGAGGCCCGCCACCATCAGTGTCGCCACGATTCCGGCCAGCAATGGTCTCATGAGCCCGCTCGCATTTTTCGCTGGACTGATCTCAAGTGTCGTGTCATATTATGCGGCGTAAGAGGGCCTAAAGACAAGATTCTTTGCGACCCACCCTGGAGGGCGCAGAGGTCCGGCTCGCTTTTCTCGGTCCCGGAGTCAGCAATGTCCGTGGCGTCCCTCAACGTCGGTCGTCACTCGGTGGTTGCGCCCACCGTGGTCTTCGTCCCGGGCGGCCGTTTCCGCATGGGCTCCGAGGACGGCCGGCCCGACGAATGGCCGGTTCACGACGCCCAGGTGAGGCCGGTGCGCGTCGGCCGCGAGCCGGTCACCAACCTCGAATACGCCTGGTTCCTGGCCAGCGGCCGGGTGCCGGAGCCGCCGTGGTGGAAGGACCCGGCCTTCTGGGACCCGGAGCAGCCCGTTGTCGGGGTGACCTGGTTCGAGGCCATGTCCTACTGCTTCTGGCTGGGGGAGACGTTCGGCGGCCGCTGGCGGCTCCCGACGGAGGCCGAGTGGGAGCGCGCGGCCCGCGGCGGCCTGGAGGGGGCGCCGACGCCCTGGGGCCCCGAGGTGCCTGCCGGAGAGGTCCCCGAGCACCCGGTCTCGGGGCCCTGGGCGGCGGGCCGGGGCACCGCGAACGGCTTTGGGCTCCTGGACGTGGGGACGATCGTCCACGAGTGGTGCTTCGACTGGTACGCCCCCGATGCCTACCGCACGACCCGGCGGCTCGATCCCCGGGGACCGGAGAAGGGGGAGCGTCGGGCGAGCCGGGGAGGCTCCTGGCGCCACCACGTGCGTTGGTCGCCGCCCTCCGCCCGCTCCAGCCTGCCGCCGCACTCGCGTTACGCCGACTATGGGTTCCGCGTCGTCCGCGAGGTGCCGTGACCGCGAGACCCTCCGCGGGGCCGCCGGGGGGTATCGAGCGCCGTCGGGCGCCGCGAGCCGCGCCCGACGAGCTGACCGAGCACGTCTCCGTGGTGGGAACCCGCCTGGTGAACATCAGCCGCGACGGCCTGATGATCGAGGCCCCGGTGCCGCTGGCCCCCAACTCGACACTGCGGCTCCGCCTCATCGTGGCGGGCGTCAAGAATCAGCTCGAGGCGCGAGTGGCCCAGTGTCGTCCGCGGGGGGCGCCCGGCGGGCGCTGGGGGGTCGGGGTCGAGTTCACCGAGATCCCACGCGAGGTGCGCGAAAGACTGACCCGCGCCCTCAGGACCTGGCGCGTCCGGCCACGCTCGGCCTGATCCCGCTTGCGGCCTGGGGCCGCGGCCAGTGGTCGGGCCAGCTCCGGGGCGGGGGGTCGGGCCGGCCCCTCAGCCGGTCCAGCGCGTCCTCCCAGGTCTGCCGTGTCCGTTCCGGGGCGTGCTCTCGGCGGGCGTACGCCGCTGCCTGACGCCCCAGCTCGAGGCGCCGCTCCGCGTCGACGGCCAGGCTCGAGATCGCCCGCGTCACCTCGCCCTCCTCGTCCGCGACATCGGCGCGCACCACCGCCTCCGGCGGGATCTCGGCCTGGTGCTCGAGGTCGGAGAGGATCACGGGACGCCCCTGGGCGAGGATCCGCAGAAGCGCGGCCGAGGTCTCTCGTGCGGTGGGGTAGCGCAGGTGGACGACGATGTCGGCCGCCTCCATGTGCGCCGGCAGCTCGTCGAACGGGAGTCGGCCGGTCACCACGCTCCGCTCGGCCACTCCCAGGCGCTCGAGCATCCGGGCGAGTTGGGCCCGGTCGGGCACCGGTCCGGCGAGGAGGAGACGGACTCTCGCATCCCGAGCCGCGACCCCCGCCACCGCCCGGGCCACGGTCTCGACCCTCTTCTCGGGCGTGAGGAGGCCGAAGCTGCCCACCACCAGGTCCTCGTCACCGAACCCGAGTCGGCGTCGGGTGTCGCGGACCCTGCCCGGCTCGACGACAACGGCCTCGGCCGGCATGGCCAGATGGACGACCTCGGCCTCCGGGGCCTCTGCCCGCACCGCCTCGGCCGCGAAGGCGCTGTGCACGCCCACCAACCGCGACGCCTCGACCGGGATGCGAAGCAGGGGGTAGGCGTAGGGCAGGAGCGGGCCCAGCGTCCCGAGCTGCACCTCGAAGAGGCGCTCGCCACGACGGGGGTAGGAATAGACCAGCTCGTCGCGCCATCGGTCGAGCCAGAGCCGCGCCGCTTCTCGGGCGGCCGGGTCGGCGGGGTCGCGGCGCCAGGCGCGCACCGGCTCGGCCTCGAGAAAGTGCGCGGCCCGCGAGTGGTGGAGCACCAGATCGTGCAACACGAGCAGCCCCGGGACGCGGGAGAGGATGTCGTAGAGGAAGGCGTGGCCAGGACCGTTGCCCATCTGGTAGACGACGGCGTCGTAGGGTTGCCCCCGCTGGCGATCGAGAAAGGCCGACACCGGCAGGACGTTGCACTCCCGGGGCAGGCGAGTCCGCTCGACGGACTCCTGGGCGTGGAAGACGTCGATCTCATGCCGCCCGGCCAGCAGTGCCAGCACGTCTGCCGTGTAGTCCGCGATCCCGGTGGCCGCCGGGGGAAGGGGCGAGCAGACGGCGAGACGCACGCTACCTTCGCGCCAGCAGCGCGTACCCGAGCGGGCCGTAGACGAGGGCGTTGAGCCGCTCGACGTTCTCGTTCAGGACACCGACCGTTCTCTTGGACAGACCGTCGGGAGGCACCGGCTGCAGCCGGGCGTTTGGTGCCACCGGCGAGCGCGGCTCGATACGAACGTCGGTGAAGCCAGCGGCGGCGGCCAGAGAGCTCAGCGCATCCGGGTGGAGCGGTCGCTCCCGGGCAAGGTCGCGCCGCGCGCTCTCGAGGAGGCCCACGACCGAGCGCGGGTCGCCCGCTTCGAGGAGAAGCAGGCCGCCCTCCCGGAGCGTCCGGTGCGATTCCTCGAGAAGCGCCGGGAGCGCGGCGGGAGCAAGGCGTTCGACGATCCCGCCTCCGAAGACAGCCCCGAGCGATCCCTCGGGCTGACCGCGCAGGAAGGCGATGGGCTCGTCCTGGACGACGTCGAGGTTCCTCTCGCGGCACTCCCTCACCGCCCCGGCGCTCGAGTCGAGGCCCCGGGACTCGATGCCGGCGGCGCGCAGCGCCTCCAGAAGCTGCCCGTCCCCGCAGGAAAGGTCCACAACCGGGGCGGACTCGCGAAGGAGCGCCACGTTCGCCTCGAGCTGTCGCCGCAGCTCATCCGGGCGTCTGCGCCCGCGGTCGTTGCCGGCCGTCTCGCTCATCGTCTCCATCCGGTCGCCGAGGGCAACGAGGCTTTCGAGGCGACGACCCAGCGACTCGAGCCGCCGGTCGAAGCTCTCGAGCACCAGCTCGGAGCGCGTCGTCGCCAGGGACGAGGCCACGCGGGCACGGGCGTCGATGAGCGGCTGGACACGCTGGACGTACTGCACGACCGCGCTCGCGAGCTCACGCAGGTGGGTGTGCAGGGTCTCGAGCGGCGCGAGATGGGCGTTCAGCAGCTGGACGAGGGCGGCGTTGAACTCCGACTGCCTCTCGAGCGCCGGGGCGACCGCGTCCCAGGCGCGCTGCCGGAGCGCACCTCCGAGGCCGCCGCCGGCCGGACGCTCGGGCGGCGACCAGAGGGCGTTGAGCCGGTCGAGCCGTTCACGGACCTCGGGGGCGGTCTCGGAGGGAAGGGGAAAGGAGGCCAGGCGATCGACCGCGGCGAGCACCTCGGAGTAGGCGGCCTCCTCTTCGTCGAGGCGGGCCCGGAGCGCCTCGAGGGCGGGGTCGCCGTTCTCCGGGGACACCGGTCGCGCCTACTTCGCCGCGCGCGCCGCCAGGAAGGTCAGCACGATCTCGTCGAGAGAGAGGTCTTCTTTTCCCCGCTCCTCGGGGGCCGGCGCGAAGCCTCCGTGCTTGACCTCGAGGATCATGGAGCTGTGCTGCTCCTCCATCAGGCGGGAGATGGCCTTCTCCTTGTCTTCGTCTTCCCCCTGGATGAGATCGGCGTAGGGCAGGCGGCGCGAGGCGAGGATCTCGCCGCCCTTGTAGATCAGCGTCTCGATCAGCGGGTTCTCCGCGCCCTTGTCCTCGGTCTGGACGTGGTAGACGAGCCCCCGGTACTTCACGTCCGAGTTGAAGCCCGTGATCACGGCCCGATTGTCGCCTCTGTCCGGTGGCCAAGGCAACTCGTAGACATACCGAGCGCGCGACCGGGGCCGACGCGCTCGGGATAGAAGGACTGCTCGGAGTCCGCAACCGGGACGTTCCTGAAAATGACGCCGTCTTCCATCTACCGAGCCCCGTTGCGCGCTCAGGATGTCATCATGTCCGTACGCCCATGCCGCAAGAGACGGCCGGTCGACGCGACGACGAGAGCCAGGTCCCGCTCTTCGGGACCTGGCCCCGGATCTACGGGGCGGTGGTCGTCTCTGCGCTCGTGGTCATGATGCTCCTGACCCTCTTCTCCGGGTGGCCATTTTGACCGCGGGGTTCGGCGCCCTCTCCCGCGCGGACTGGGTCGTTCTCGCCGTCTACCTCGTGGCCATCGTGAGCTTCGGGCTTTGGATGGGCCGGGGAAACCGTCGGGTGGACGACTTCTTCCTCGCGGGTCGCCAGATGCGATGGTGGGCGGCCGGCCTTTCCGTCATGGCCACCCAGGTCAGCGCGATCACCTTCGTCGGCACGACCGGACAGGCCTACACGAAGGGCATGAGCTTCCTGGCCTTCTACCTGGGCCTGCCGTTCGCGATGGTGATCCTGAGCATCACCCTCGTCCCGTTCTTCTACCGCGCGGGTGTCTTCACCGCCTACGAATACCTCGAGCGTCGCTTCGATGCCCGCACCCGCACTCTGACGAGCCTGCTCTTCCTGCTCTCCCGGGGGCTCGCGCTCGGAGTCACCCTCTACGCACCGTCGCTCGTGCTCTCCGTCGTCCTCGGCTGGAGCGAGACGGCCACCATCCTTCTGATGGGCGGGGCCACCATCCTCTACGTCGTCTATGGCGGGAATCGCTCGGTGATCTGGACCGACGTCGTGCAGATGGGCCTCATCTGGGTCGGGATCTTCATCTGCGTGGGGGTCGCCATCACCCGGCTCCCGGACGGCTTCGCGCTCCGCGACGCCCTCGCCCTCGCCCAGACCACCGGTCGCCTGGAGACGATGGACCCCTCGCTCGACCCCACCCGGCCCTACACCGTCTGGAGCGGTCTGTTCGGGGGCATGTTCCTGGCGATGGCCTACTTCGGCTGCGACCAGAGCCAGGTGCAGCGATACCTCTCCGGGCGCAGCCTCACCGAGAGCCGGCTGTCGCTGCTGTTCAATGCCTTCCTCAAGGTCCCGATGCAGTTCCTGATCCTGCTGACCGGGGTCCTGGTCTTCGTCTTCTTCCACTTCCACGCCCCGCCGCTGCTGTGGAACCGGGCCGAGCTCGTCCGGGTCGAGCGGGCGGTGCCGCCGGCGGAGCTTCAGCGGGTGCAGAGCGTGTTCGAGGCCGCTCACCTCGAACGCCGGGCCGCGGCCGAGGCCTTCGCCCTCGCCCGCCACGACGGCGGGGACGAATCCGCGGCCCGGGAGGGCTACCTGGCCGCCGGTCGACGCCTGGATGAGGCGGAGGCGGAGGCCCGTCGGCTGGCGGAATCGGTCAGCGGCGAGCCCTACAACGACACGAACTACATCTTCCCAACCTTCATCGTATCGCAGCTCTCGGGGGGGCTCGCCGGCCTCATCATCGCCGTCATCTTCGCCGCGGCGATGTCCTCGCTCTCGGGTGAGTTCAACTCACTCGCCACCGCGAGCCTCGTCGACTTCTATCGCCGCTACGTCAGGACGACCGCGAGCGACGGGCACTACCTCGCGGTCTCGCGTCTGTTCACGGCCTTCTGGGGTGTCTTCGCCTGCCTTGTCGCCCTCGAGGCGGGGCGTCTCGGGTCCGCGATCGAGGTCGTGAACAAGTTTGGCTCCTATTTCTACGGCTCGATCCTCGGGGTCTTTGGCCTCGCCGTCCTCACTCCCTCGGCTAGGCCGCGCGGTGCCTTCTACGGCCTCCTGGCCGGGATGACGGCGGTCTTCGTCGTCTCGCAGCTCACCGCCGTCGCCTTCCTCTGGTACAACGTGGTCGGCGCGGTGACCGTGTTCCTGGTGGGGCTGGCCATCACTGCCGTCGCGCCGGGCCCTCGCCCGGCCGGGACACGCTGAGGCGCCGCGATGCCGGACCACACCGAGCGACCCGCTGCCTTCCTGGACCTCGACGCCGCGGACGACGAGCTCGTCCATCGCTTCGATGCCGCGATGGGCGACGCCATTCGGCGGTCGGGGCCGCTCTTCGGCTGCGGTCCCGGCCACAGCCGGTGCTGCCGGGGGCTCTTCCCGGTCAATCTCCTGGACGCGCGGCGGCTGGAGCGCGGCATGGCCGCCCTCGCCGCCCGTGACCCCGCCCGGGCCAAGACGGTCCGCCGCCGGGCCCGCAGGGTCGTGCGGCGGTTCGCCGGGGAGTTTCCGGGGGACCAGCGCACGGGGCTGCTCGCCGACGACGAGGAGAAGGAGGAGCGGTTTTGTGCGCGTCACGGCGGGCTGATGTGCCCGGCCCTCGATGGCGCGACGGGCCGGTGCGACCTCTACGAGTGGCGACCCCTCGCCTGCCGGTCGATGGGTCCGCCGGTCCGTCTCGGAGGCGTCGATCTCGCGCCGTGTCCGTACTGCTTCGGGCCTGTACCCGCGAAGGACCTCGAACGGTACAGGGCCGCCCCCGACCCGGAGGGTCGGGAGGAGGCACTGCTCGCCGAGCTCGAGGCTCGTCTGGGACGGCGCGGGGACACCTTCATCGCATACGCGCTGCTCGGCCTGCCGACCGCCCGCCGCTGACGCCGTCCCCCGGCCCCAGGGTCGGTCCCGGCACCCGGGTGGGCCCGGCTCGCTCCAACGGGCCTCGGGGCAGCCCCGGGGTGCCCGCAAGAGCTTCGCCGACGCTCCCCGAAGGCGCATTCGCTGCGGGATTTCCAGGGCGGCTCTCGTAGTGCATTCGCTCCATTTGCTAGAGCGAAAAGCATTTGTGTCGGGGGGCGTTTCCCCCTAAACTTGGAATGGAAGTTGAAATCGGATTTCACAATGGCCGGGGCCTCCTCCACGATTGTGTCCAAAGGGATCGGGGGTGGGGTGCGCCCCTCCACCGAGCGACTCCGTCGTGTCGTCCTCCTGGGCAACCCGAACGTCGGGAAGAGCGCCCTCTTCAACGCGCTGACCGGGCTGCGGGCGACCGTTTCGAACTACCCCGGCACCACCGTCGAGGTCGCCCGGGGCCGGCTCCCCGGAACCGACACCGAGGTGATCGACTCGCCCGGCCTCAACTCGATCCTCCCCTTGAGCGAGGACGAGGGGGTCACCTGGGACCTCGTCCGCGACGTCCGCGACGCGCCCGGGTCGGTGGTCGTCCAGGTGGCCGACGCCAAGAACCTCCGCCGCGCCCTTCTCCTCACGCTGCAGCTCGGGCAGCTCGAGGTGCCGAGCGTCCTCGTCCTGAACATGAGCGACGAGGCGGAGGCGCGGGGGATCCGGATCGATCGCGAGGGGCTCGAAGGCGCGCTCGGCATCCCGGTGCGGACCACCGTGGCGACGCGGGGCCTCGGGATCGCGGAGGTGTCGACGGCCCTCGCCGAGGCGCGGCACCCGCGAAATCACCTCCCGCTGCCGGAGGACCTGGCCGGGCCCGCTCTCGCCCTCCTCGCGGACGGGGTTGCACCGGCCTCGGCCGGGCCCGGCCTGCTGGCGCGGTATCACGAGGCACTCCTCGGCCACGCCGACTCGCTGGCCGGGCGCTTCGCGACCGAAGGTGAGCCGGCCGGGCGGGCCCTGTCGCGCCGCCTCGGCCGGCTGGCCGTCCACCCCGTCTGGGGATGGCCGATCCTCGTGGGCATCCTGTTCGCGGTCTATCAGTTCGTCGGCGTCCTGGGGGCGGGCACGCTCGTCGACCTCCTGGAGACGCGGTTCTTCGGGGGAGTCGTGAGCCCGCTGGCGATCGCCCTGTTCGCTCCGATTCCCTGGGCCCCGGTGCGCGATCTGTTCGTGGGTGAGTACGGCCTCGTCACGATGGGCCTCTCCTACGGTCTCGCCATCGTGCTTCCCATCGTGACCACGTTCTTCGTTGCCTTCTCGATCCTCGAGGACTCGGGTTACCTGCCGCGCCTCGCGGTGATGACGGACCGGGTCTTTAAGGTGATGGGGCTCAACGGCAAGGCGGTCCTCCCGATGGTTCTGGGGCTGGGCTGCGACACGATGGCGACCCTGACCACTCGCATCCTGACCACGCGCAAGGAGCGGCTGCTGGCCACCCTGCTGCTGGCGCTGGGGGTCCCGTGCTCGGCCCAGCTGGGGGTGATCCTCGCGATGCTGGCGGTGGTTCCGCTGTCGGCGGCCGCCGTCTGGTTCGTGGCGGTGGCCGGGGTCATGGTGACGGTGGGCTGGCTCGCCGCGCGCGTGCTGCCCGGCCAGAGAGGGGACTTCGTCGTGGAGCTCCCCCCGATGCGCCTTCCCGCCCTGGGCAACGTGCTGTCGAAGACGGTGGCGCGGGTCGAGTGGTACCTCAAGGAGGCGCTGCCTCTCTTCCTCCTGGGGACCCTGGTTCTCTTCACCCTGGACGCCTTCCGTCTCCTCGACGCCGTCATCCGGGCCGGACGGCCCCTCGTGACCGGGATCCTCGGGTTGCCGGCCGACGCGTCGGCGGCGTTCCTGATCGGCTTTCTCCGGCGCGACTTCGCGGCAACGCGGCTCTTCGACATGTCCCGCGCCGGCGCGCTCGACACGGTGCAGCTCGTGGTGGCGATGGTGACCATCACGCTCTTCATTCCCTGCATCGCCAACGTCTTCGTGATCGCGAAGGAGCGGGGCTGGAGGACGGCGGCTCGCATCGCCGCCTTCGTCTTCCCGGTGGCGTTCGCGGTGGGCGGGCTCGTCCGCGTCGTGATGCTGGGCCTCGGGATGGGGGGCTGAGGTGACGACGCTGCCCCTGGCTGCTCCGCCCGTCGACCCCGTGACCTGCGCGCTCTGCGGCTTCGAGTACACTCCGGGTGGCGATTCCTGCCGGGAGCGCGGATGCCCGATCGCCTTCGGCACCTGCGCCACCCGCCATTGTCCCAACTGCGGCTACACCATGCCCGATGAGCAGAAGAGCTCGACCCTCGGCTTCCTCCGGAGGCTCCTGGGCCGCCGCGAGCCGATGGCGGTGGGGACGGTGGCGGAGCTTCCCACCGGCACCCGTGGCGTCGTGGCGCGGCTCGAGGGTGATCCGGAGCTGCTGACACGGCTCACCGCCCAGGGGTTTGCTCCGGGCGTGGCTGTGCATCTTCTCCAGCGCTCGCCCACCTACGTGATCGAGATGGGGGAGACGACGATCGCGCTCGAGCGTCGGGTGGCGGAGGCGATCGTCCTCCACGATCCGGACGGACGCGGCTAGGCCGATCCGAGCCCGGGGGCGGCACCTCGGCAAGAGACCCTGAGCGCATGACCTTCCCCAACGACCGCGCCCGTGAGCTCTGGGCTCGGACTCGCGTCCATGTCTGGCCCGAGCCCTATGTCCTCGTCAGCCTGCCCGTGGAGCTCGCGGTGAAGGCCGCCGCGGCCGCAGCCCGCGCCCGCCCCGCGTTCGCGGCCACCGTCCTCGAGCGCGACGAGGTGTCCCTGACCCTCCCCGAGACGACGTGGCGCTCGGACCCCTTGCGCGACCGGGAGCGGGCCGAGGCGGGCCCGTTCCGTGTGCTGAGCTTCGATCTGGACCTGGATCTCGACGTCTGCGGCTACCTGGCCCCGGCCGCCGCCGCCCTCGCCGCGGCCGAGGTCCCCATCGTCCCGCAGTGCGCCTACCTCAAGGACCACCTGCTCGTGCCCGCCGAGAAGCTCGACGCCGCTCTCGCCGCCCTCGAGGCCCTCATCGCCGAAGCCCGCAACGGCCGCTGACCGCCGCTCCGTCGTCCCCAGCGAGTCGTCGCGCCTACTCGCGCATCAGCAGGGCGAACCGCGCCGCAGGCTGCAGGTCACAAGCGCGTGTGCGGCGGCGGCGGCCGGGACCCGACGAGGACCGCAGCGCCCAGTCCTGGCCGGCGCGAGGACCGCAGACGGGTGACCGCCGCCGCCGCAGAGAGCAAGGGTACAGGGAACGCCTATAGCGACTCGCCACCCAGGGCGAGCAGGTCGTCCACGACGAGCGGCTCGCGCGTGACGAAGCCCTCCCCGTACGCCACTCCGATGCGCTGGCCGTGGCGGCGGCCCGCGAGCTCCACCCGCTCCTTGAACAAGTCCAGCGGCAGCTTCTGGGCCTCGCCCCCCGG
>JAJDNV010000087.1 GCA_022340545.1 Acidobacteriota bacterium
TCGATCGGGTCCCTCTACCAGTACTTCCCCAACAAGCAGGCCCTCCTCGTGAGCCTCCTCGAGGAGCACCTCGCCCGCGTTCACCCGGTCGTCGAGCGGTCGCTCGAGGAGCTGGCCGATCCCGGGGTTCCCTTCGTCGAGGCCATGCGCCGCATGTTCGTGAACCTGCTCTCCCTGCACCACGACGCCAACCCGCGACTGCAACGAGCCCTCGGGGAAGAGGTGCCCCACCCGCCGCACGTTCGAGAGCGGCACCGGCGGCGGGAAGCCGAGTACAACGCCCGCGTCGCCGCCATCCTCCGCGCCCGTCCCGACGTTCGGGTCGAGAATCCCGAGGTGGCGGCGCAGGTTCTCGTCCAGGCCACGTCGGCCCTCTCCCGCTGGCTCGCTCACGATGCCCCGTCCGGTCTCGACCGCGAAGCCTTCATCCATGAGGCCGTCCGGCTGCTGACATCCCACGTGCGGCCGGCGCGGTCCTGAGCCCCGGTGGATTCGCTCCCCGGGATCGGTTACTCTCCCTTAAGCATCAGCCTACAAACACCTGAGGACGTGCTCGAGCGCTCGCAGCTCGGGCGCGGCGAATCCGCTCCGGTGGCGGGAAGCAGGGGGATTCTGCGTGGTCACCATCAGGGCCGGATATCTCAGTCGATCGGGGGCGACCGGCGACGGTCGGAATCCAGAAGGGGGAAGCGATGGACGAAGCGAAGCTGAACGAGTTCCTGGGGAAGATGGTGGGCGACATGGGCGCCGCGGTGAGCGCGGCCCTTGTCCTGACCGGGGACAAACTGGGTCTGTATAAGGCCCTCGCCAAGGACGGGCCGTTGACCTCCGAGGGCCTGGCGAAGGCCACGGGGACAACCGAGCGCTACGTGCGCGAGTGGCTCGCCGCCCAGGCCGCCTCTGGCTACATCGAGTACGACTCCAACGGGAACACGTTCTCCATGTCGCCGGAGCAGATCGCGGTCTTCGCCGACGACGACAGCCCGGTCAACATGACCGGCGGCTATCTCTCCCTGGCGGCGGTCATAAGGGACGAGCCCAAGGTCGCCGAGGCATTCCGCAGTGGAGAGGGAATCAGCTGGGGCGACCACGACGGGTGCCTCTTCTGCGGCGTCGAGAAGTTCTTCCGGCCGGGCTACAAGGCCAACCTGGTTTCGTCCTGGCTTCCCGCCCTCGACGGCGTGGTCGAGAAGCTGGAGAAAGGCGCCTTCGTCGCCGACATTGGATGTGGCTACGGCGCGTCCACCATGGTGATGGCCGAGGCCTATCCCAAGTCGAAGTTCTTTGGCTTCGACTTCCACCACCCGAGCATCATGCACGCTCGGAAAGTGGCCGAGGAGAGCGGGCTGGCGAACGCCCGTTTCGAGACCGTCACCGCGCGGAAGTCCCCGGGCTCGGACTACGACCTCGTGGCGTTCTTCGACTGCCTCCACGACATGGGGGATCCGGTGGCGGCGATGTCCCACGCCCGGGACATCCTCAAGCCCGACGGCACGGTTCTGCTGGTTGAGCCCTTCGCCTTCGATGGCCTGGCCGAGAACCTGAACCCCGTGGGACGGATGTACTACTCCTTCTCGACCACGGTCTGCACGCCGTCCGCCCTCAGCCAGGAGGGCGGGATGTCGCTGGGGGCACAGGCCGGCGAGACGCGGCTAAAGGAAGTGGCCACGAAGGCCGGGTTCACGCGCTTCCGCCGGGCGACGGAGACTCCGTTCAATCTGATCCTGGAAGCGCGTCCCTGAGGGCGACCGCTCGGCGAGACTTGAGGGCGCTCGCCGGGCGGTCTTCGTTCTAGAAGGCACTCCCAAAATCTGACAGAATGCGGCGGCCGCGCCTTCGCCGCGGCGTCACACGACGCTTCTCATCTCCAGGTTGGGAGTCCTGATCATGCGCACTCGCACGCTCGCCGCCCTCGTTGCCGTCGCCACCCTGTCCCTCGGTGGGCCCGCCCTCGCCGCGGAGGACGCGGACGCTTCTCCGCTCTCGAGCAAGACCTTCGAGGGCCTGAAGCTCCGCAACATCGGTCCGGCCTTCATGTCCGGGCGGATCGCCGACATCGCCATCCACCCCGAGGACCCGTCCATCTGGTACGTGGCGGTGGGCTCGGGTGGGGTCTGGAAGACGGCGAACGCGGGCACCACGTGGACGCCGGTGTTCGACGAGGAGGCCTCGTACTCGATCGGCTGCGTCACGATCGACCCGTCCAACCCCCACGTGGTGTGGGTCGGCACCGGGGAGGATGTCGGTGGCCGGCACGTGGGCTTCGGCGACGGGGTCTACCGGAGCCGGGACGGCGGCGCCCACTGGGAGAACCTCGGCCTGAAGGACTCCCAGCACATCACGAAGATCATCGTCCACCCCGAGGACTCCGATGTCGTCTGGGTCGCCTCACAGGGACCGCTCTGGACGAAGGGCGGTGAGCGGGGCGTGTACAAGACCACGGACGGCGGCGGCAGCTGGAAGAAGGTGCTGGGCGGAGGCGAGTGGACCGGGGCCTCGGCCCTGGTCATCGACCCCCGGGACCCCGACGTGCTCTACGCCGCGACCTGGCAGCACCAGCGGACGGTGGCGGCATACATGGGCGGCGGACCGGAGTCCGGGCTCCATCGCACGACGGACGGCGGCGAGACCTGGGAGAGGCTGACCGAGGGCCTGCCCGAGGGCAACATGGCCAAGATCGGTCTCGCGATCTCCCCCCAGAACCCCGATGTTCTCTACGCGTCGATCGCCCTGAACCGACGCGAGGGTGGGGTCTACCGCTCGACCGACCGGGGCTCGTCCTGGGAGAAGCGGTCCGACGCCGTTTCCGGGGCGACCGGCCCCCACTACTACCAGGAGCTGTACGCCAGCCCCCACGCCTTCGACCGGATCTACCTCGTCGACATGCGGGTGCAGATCTCCGACGACGGCGGCAAGACGTTCCGTCGCATGAAGGAGGCCCACAAGCACTCGGACAACCACTCGATCGCCTTCCGCGCCGACGACCCGGACTACCTGCTGGTGGGCACCGACGGCGGGATCTACGAGAGTCTCGACCTCGCCGAGAACTGGCGCTTCATCGCCAACCTCCCCGTCACCCAGTTCTACAAGGTGGCGGTCGACGACGCCGAGCCCTTCTACACGGTGTACGGGGGCACCCAGGACAACAGCACCCAGGGCGGCCCCTCCCGGACGGACACGGTCAACGGCATTCGAAACGCGGACTGGTTCCTCACGCTGTTCGCCGACGGCCATCAGCCCGCCACCGAGCCCGGGAACCCCGACATCATGTACTCCGAGTGGCAGCAGGGGAACATCACACGCGTCGACCGCACGACGGGGGAGATCGTCCACATCCAGCCGCAGCCGGAGCCGGGCGACCCGCCGGAACGCTTCAACTGGGACGCCCCCATCCTCGTCAGCCCCCACCTGCCCACCCGCCTCTACTACGCCTCGCAGCGCGTGTGGCGCTCCGACGACCGCGGGGACAGCTGGCGGCCGGTGTCGGGTGACCTCACCCGCAACCAGGACCGCATGCTCCTGCCGCTCATGGAGCGCCAGTGGAGCTGGGACTCGCCGTGGGACCTCCTGGCGATGTCGGCGTACAACACCATCACCTCGCTGGCCGAGTCCCCGAAGGAGGAGGGCCTGCTGTATGCCGGCACCGACGACGGGTTGATCCAGGTCTCGGAGAACGGCGGGGAGACCTGGCGGAAGGTCGAGGTGGGCTCGCTGCCCGGCGTGCCTTCCACCGCGTTCGTCAACGACATCAAGGCCGACCTCCACGACGCGGACACCGTGTACGTGGCCCTCGACAACCACAAGTTCGGCGATTTCGCGCCGTACCTCCTGAAGAGCACCGACCGCGGCCTGACCTGGAGATCCATCGCCGGCGACCTTCCGGAGAGACACATCGTCTGGCGCATGGTCCAGGACCACGTGAAACCCGATCTGCTCTTCACCGGCACCGAGTTCGGGATCTTCTTCACCGTGGACGGCGGCGGGAAGTGGGTGAAGCTGGCCGGCGACGTGCCCACCATCCCCTTCCGCGACCTGGCCATCCAGCGCCGCGAGAACGACCTCGTCGGCGCGTCGTTCGGGCGCGGGTTCTTCATCCTCGACGACTACGCCCCGCTCCGGGACATCACCGAAGCCGATCTCCAGGAGG
Organism: Acidobacteriota bacterium; assembly: GCA_022340545.1. GTDB lineage: Bacteria > Acidobacteriota > Vicinamibacteria > Fen-336 > Fen-336 > JAJDNS01. The sequence continues at coordinate 4,148 of JAJDNV010000087.1, forward strand.
AGGCCCTGCTCCTCCCGGTGCGCCGGGCCTGGTGGTACATCGAGCGCCACCCCCTGGGCGAGGGGGGGAGAGCGTCGCAGGGGGCGGCGTACTACATCGCCCCCAACCCGCCCTTCGGCGCGACCTTCACCTACTATCTCGAGAAGGACCTGAAGAGCCGGGAGACACGGCGCCAGGACGAGGAGAAGCCGTTGATCGAGGCGGGAGAGGACACGCCCTACCCGGGCTGGGAGGAGGTCGAGGCGGAGCGACGGGAGCCGAAGCCCAGGGTTGAGCTCACCGTGCGTGACGACGACGGCAACGTCATCCGACGCCTCGATGCCCCGGCGAAGGCCGGCGTCCACCGCGTCGCCTGGGACCTGCGCTTCCCGGACACCGCTGCCATCGACCCCGGTGCGACCCCCGACCCCGACGACGAGGAGGAATCCCTTGGGGGCGTCCTCGCCGCCCCGGGGACCTACTCCGTGACGCTCGTCAAGATCGTCGAGGGAGAGACGACCGGGCTCGCCGGACCGGTGTCCTTCGAGGTGGAGCGCATGCGCACCGGCGCCCTCGAGGGCGCCTCGCCCGAGGAAACCGTCGCCTTCTGGCAGCGGCTCGCCGCCGCCCAGCGCTCGGCTTCCGCGGCGATGACGGCCGTCGGCAAGACGTTCGCGCATCTCAAGACCTTGCGAGTGGCGCTCGATCGGTCGCGCTCCGCGCCGGACGGCCTGGACTCGGAGCTTCACGCCATCGAGCAGGAGCTCTACGCGATCGAGGAGGGGCTGAGCGGCAACAAGTCCCGAGCGATCGTCGGGGAGCCGGACGTGCACGCCGTCAGCCGGCGGCTGGAGACAGTGTCGGCTGGTACTCAGCTGTCCACCTACGGTCCGACCCCGACGCATCGTCGCAGCCTCGAGATCGCCGAGGAGGATCTCGGCGGGCTGCGCCAGCGCCTGAACGCGCTCCTCGAGAAGCGCATCCCGGCGCTCGAGCGAGAGCTCGAGCAGGCCGGTGCGCCGTGGACCCCGGGCCAACCGGTGCCGCCAGTGCACTGAGGCCCGGCCCCGGGGACCGGGGGTCACGATGACCCGACGGGTGCTGCTGGGCCTCTGGACGGCGTTGCTCCCGGCGAGCGAGCGGGAGCCGCTCCTGAAGAGGCTGGATGTCGACGTGCCCACGGGGGGGGCAAGCTGGGCGCTGGCCGTCGCTCAATTGAGCCTGATCCCGGTGTGGGCGCTGCTGGGTGTGTCCTACACCCGGGGTGTCACGGGGGTTCAGGCCGCCACCATCCTCGCCACCGAGCGTCCCCCGACGTTCGCCGAGACCATGCTCGCCTCGGTCGCGCTCGGACCATTCGCCTTCGTTTTCAGCCCGCTCGGCCTGGTCCTGGAGTACGTGATTCTGACCGGAGTCGTCCGTGTCGCGGCGCTCGTGGCCTCCGACCGACCCACCGGGGATCCACTCGTCACCCTGGCCGCCTGGCTGAGGCGGCTCACGAGCGGCGAGATCCGCCAGCAGCGACGGCTCCGAGCCCTCGGCCCATGGCGTCCCGACCGGATCCTCCCGCAGGGCGCGGGGCTGCTGGTGCTGTCCTCGCGCGACAAGCCGGACTGGAACGAGAGGGTCACGATCGAACACCAGGGCGCCTTCTACCGCCTCGTGCGCCAGGAAGATCGACCCCACGACCGCTGGAGCGACGTGGCGTACGTCTTGAGGCCACAGGAGCCGGGCGAGCTCATCCGGTCGCTGGTCAGGCTCGACCCGGCCGCTGAATCGCCGCCCAGGGAGCCGCCTGAGGGCTGAAGCGCCTACGGAGGCGGGGGCGCTGGCGGGCCGGACGGTGGCGAATCTGTTACCAACGGTGACGCCTCCGGGCCATCCGGAGGGCTCCCCTGAAACCCCGGACGAGAGGCAAGTCATTGACTCATATGGATGTTGATCGGTATTTTGGCCGATTCGGCACGGTTGCTGCATTGACACACGGCGAGTGGGTGGCACATCAGGCGGGAGGTGCCCCATGGCGGCAACGATGGTCGAGACGATGCCTTCCCCAAGCCCAGTACCGGAAGGTCCGATGGTCTGGCTCGAGAATGGGCGCGGCCCCATCGCTCGCGGATCGGTGGAGCTGGTCTCCTCCGAGGGGGCCCATATCCGACTCATCGGGACAACCTCAATCGAGCCGGACGACGAGCTCGAGGTCCGTCTCAGCTTCGACCGCGAGTCTCCGACCCTCGGGGCGACGGCAAAGGTCCTCTGGGTCCAGGAGGCCGACGACATCACCGAGTGCGAGCTGGAGTGGACACACTCGGGCCCGGAGCGGGACCAGCTCGAGTCCATGATCGCCGCCCGCAACTGAGCCGACGTCGATCGCAGGGTCGGGGGTCCGTTCCCCCTCGTCAGGGTGACGGGCCCCGCTTCGCGTCCAGCCTCCGACACTTGCCGGCAGCTCCACTGTAAGATCGGGAAGCTTCGGAGGAAGCCCCATCATGGCGACCAGGACGATCGGCCTCCTCGTCGAGGCCAGCAGCGGCCCCGGGGTGCTGCACCAGACCAGCGGCGTCATCGCGAGGCACGAGGGCGACATCACCCTCGTGGAGATCCTCGAGCGTGGCCCGGCCGTGGCGCGGCTCTACCTCGAGGTCGAGCTCCCGGGAGAGCCGGACCCGCTTCTCGACGAGCTCCGCGGGACGAGCGTCGTCCGCTCGGTCCGCACCGTCGACTCCTTCCAGAGGATCTACGGCAAGCGGATCATCATCATGGGGGGGGGCGCACAGGTGGGCCAGGTCGCGATCGGCGCCATCTCCGAGGCGGATCGCCACAACATCCGCGGCGAGCACATCTCGGTGGACACGATCCCGCTGGTGGGCGAGGAGACGCTCGCCAAGGCGGTCCGGGCGGTGACCCGTCTCCCCCGGGCCCGCGCCCTCGTCCTCGCCGGCGCCCTCATGGGCGGCGAGATCGAGAAGGCGGTCCGCGAGGTGCGGGAGCAGGGTCTGCTCGTCGTGAGCCTCAACATGGCCGGCAGCGTCCCCGACGCCGCCGACTTCGTCGTCACCGACCCGGTGCAGGCCGGGGTCATGGCGGTGATGGCGGTGGCCGACACGGCCCTGTTCCAGAGCAGCCGTCTGAAGCGCCGCGTGTTTTAGGGTCAGCACCTGGTGGCGGTGGATATGGCCGCAGAGGATCGCGGCGAATCCGTTCGGGAGGATCCGCGCCCGAGCGGGAGTCAGAGGCATCGCAGGGCCGGGCCGAGGGCCTTCCGATCGAGAAGGGTGTCGGGGCCGAGGCGAAGGGTGACCCGTGCGGAAACCGAGACGAGAGCCCTCAGCTCGCGGGAGAGCGCACTCAGGCGATCGTAAGTGGCCAGGTCGATGGACTCCTGGCGCTCACGCCGTGGCACCGCGTGCCCCGGGGGGATCGGCACGTCGTCTCCCGCCTCCGGGCTGCATCGCGCCACGATCGCACCGCGGCTCAGGACGAGACACTGTGGCCTCCCCGCCGCCTCGTCCGGTGTCCACGCCACGCTGCACTCACCGAGCGCGCACAGCCACCGGGACCGACGGAGGGCGTGTGCCCCGCGCGCCACCACGTCCTCGAGCAGGCCCGCCACCCCCTCCACGCTCCAGCGTTCGTGTGGCGTCGACTGCTCGTCGTCCTCCGGCGCATCGAGAGAGACGGGCTCGAGTGATCGGCGTCGAGCGACGCGTCTCGCCAACGCGTGCAGCGCGCCGAGAGGAGATCCTCGCTCCCACCATCGCCCGTGACGGCGCACGAAGAGGCCAAGCCCCGCACAGAAGCAGTCGAGGGGCGGTGCATAGCGCCGAGGCACACCCAGTACGTTGGCGGAGAGACGCTCCGCCGCCCGGGCCCCGCCCCCGCTGTCGAGCAGCTGCAGCAGCGCCGAGAGGGGAGGGCGCGGCGCCTGGAGCGGGAACGGTCCGAGGGGATGGCGCTCGTCGGGTCGCCGGGCTACGCTCCGCAGCGTCCACGACCAGTAGCCGAGGCGCCGATCGCGCTCCTGCAGGGCCACGTTGTAGGGTGGGCGAAGCCGCTTGATCTCGTCCGGCTCCAGAAGCGCCGCCTCGAGCACGGAGCCGGTCGGGGTGACGTCCACCGCACGGGCCTGGGCGAGCATCTCGAGGGTGCGGTCCTTGTGGCCCCGGGCAGACTGGAAGTACGTATTGACGCGCTGGCGCAACGACGTCGCCTTGCCCACGTACAGCACGCTCCCGTCGGTGCGCTGGAAACGGTAGACCCCGGGTTGGTCCGGCAGGTCCAGGCGGACTCGCGTCTCCATCGGGTAGGAGCGAGGCGCGCGACCCGGGCGCGTCTTCGTCAGCCATCCCCGAAGGTCCTCGAGCTCGCGGATCCCGTGCTTCTCCTCCAGCAGCGACACGAGCCCGCGCCAGATGAGAAGGGTCGCGGCGACGTGGTGAGCGGCCCGCCTGAGCTCCGGGACCCCGTGGCCCAGGTAGCCGGCGACCGCCCGCAGCCCGCGGCGGGGCAGCGTCGGGAGCAGCCGACGCGCCAGCTCGTGCGTGCACAGCAGCTCGAAGGGGAGCTCGTCGCCCGACGAGAGCAATGCGCGCAGATAGGGCTGCTCGAAGCGTGCGAAGTGAGCCACTCCCACGCATGGCGTAGCCGCGTTCGCCTCGGCCACCGCCCTGGTCAACCGCTCGGCGACGCGTTCGCGCGGGGGAGCCGCTTTCAGCTCCTGCGGTGTCAAGCCGGTCAGCTCCCGGACGCGCCGCGGCAGCCGCGCCGGCCCTTCC
>JAJDNV010000094.1 GCA_022340545.1 Acidobacteriota bacterium
CTTCGGGGAACCCGGGGTAGTTGTCGACCTCGGTGGTCAGCATGAGCTGTCCCCCGGGGACGTCGGTGGGGTCGTCGCCGCCCCCACCCTCGACCACGAGGGGCTCGAGCTCGGCCCGCGATGCGTAGAGGGCGGCGGTCAAGCCGGCCGGACCCGACCCCAGGATGACGACTCGATAGTGATTCTTGCTGGGCATGGACCTCGCTCCGATGACGCCGAACGACCCAGTATAATCCTGGGATGACCGACACGGCCCGCATCGACGTGTTGCTCGCCACGCTCAACGCAGCCGACGTGGGCAGCCTCGATGCCATCGCCGAGAAGATGGGGCAGGTGCAGAGAGACCTCGACTCGCTCGGCCAGGCGGATCTGGCGGGGGCGGCGGGGGAGGCCCTCACCGCCCTGCGGCGTGGGGACGTGGCGGAGTTCCGGCGTGGGCGTGCCTTCCTGCAGAGCAAGATCGGGCACCTCCGGTAGGACCCGATGCCGGGCGGGGTGAAAGGCCTCGTGCGGCAGCGAGAGCGGCCGGCTGAAACTCCGGGCCGGGCTCGCGCGTCTGAAGAAGGCGGACATGCTCGTCCGCGAGTGAATCGAAGGGATCCATGAACGAGATCGACGTTGCCAAGCTCAATGAGGCCGTCCGCGAGGAGGCCCTCCAGATCCAGGCCGCGATCGACGAGGTTCGCAAGGTCATCGTCGGCCAGAAACCCCTCGTCGAACGGATGATGGTGGCCCTCCTCTGCCGCGGCCACCTGCTGGTCGAGGGCGTCCCCGGGCTCGCCAAGACCCTCGCGGTGAAGACGCTGGGCGAGGTGCTCGACCTGCAGTTCGCCCGCATCCAGTTCACCCCGGACCTGCTGCCCGCCGACCTGATCGGCACGATGATCTACCAGCAGAAGACAGGAGAGTTCGTCGCCCGCAAGGGCCCGGTCTTCACGAACCTGCTCCTCGCGGATGAGATCAACCGAGCCCCGGCCAAGGTCCAATCCGCGCTCCTCGAGTCGATGCAGGAGCGACAGGTGACCCTGGGCGAGGTCTCGCACCCGCTGCCCGACCCGTTCCTCGTCTTCGCCACCCAGAACCCGATCGAGCAGGAAGGGACCTACCCCCTGCCCGAGGCCCAGGTCGACCGCTTCCTGCTGAAGGCGAAGGTGGACTACCCCTCCCGCGGAGAGGAGCGGCAGATCCTGGATCGGATGATCTCGGGTGAGGCCCCCGCAGTCGGCCGGGTCCTGGCCGGAGACGCCGTCCGGAGCCTCACCCGCCGCGTGCGGGAAATCTACATGGACGACCGGCTGCGCGACTACATGGTCTCACTCGTCTCCGCCACCCGTGCCCCACGTGATGTGGGCCTCGTGGACCTCGCGCCGCTCATCGCCTACGGGGCGTCGCCCCGCGCGACCCTTGCGTTCTCGGAGGCGTCGCGGGCGGTGGCCTTCCTCCGCGGCCGGGGCTACGTCGTTCCCGAGGACGTCAAGGAGATCGCCAAGGACGTGCTGCGGCACCGCATCCTGCTCACCTACGAGGCGGAGGCCGAGAACGTCACGTCGGACACGGTCATCGAGCGCATCCTGGAGCGGGTCGAGGTCCCCTGATTTTCTGATGCTCGACCGCGAGACGCTGCGTCGCATTCGCCGGATCCAGATCCGGACCCGGGTGATCCTCGAGTCGGGGATCGGCGGGGCGTACCACGCCGTGTTCAAGGGACGCGGGATGGAGTTCGCCGAGGTGCGCGAGTACACCCCGGGCGACGAGGTCCGCACGATCGACTGGAACGTGACCGCGCGTATGGGTGCGCCCTACGTCAAGAAGTTCGTGGAGGAGCGCGACCTCACGCTGCTGTTGCTCGTGGACGTGTCCGGCTCCCAGAACTTCGGCTCCCGCTACATGCTGAAGCGCGACTACGCCGCCGAGCTCACGGCGGTCCTCGCCTTCTCGGCGGTGGCCAACCACGACCGGGTGGGAGCGGTGCTCTTCTCCGACCGGATCGAGGGCTACGTGCCGCCGAGCGCCGGTCAGGAGCATGCCCTGAGGATCGTGCGGGACCTTCTCGCGAAGGAGCCCGCGGGGAAGGGGACGGATCTCGACGGAGCGCTTCGCTTCGCCCAGCGGGTCCTCCGGCGCCGGGGGATCGTGGCCATCATCTCCGACTTCCAGGCGACGGGCTACGAGCGCGCGCTCGGGGCGCTGAGGCGGAGGCACGACGTCGTGGCCCTGCACCTGCAGGACCCGCGCGAGGCCGAGATCCCGGCGGCCGGCCTCGTCGCCCTCACCGACCCCGAGACGGGCCAGCGCATCGTGGCCGACACCGCCCGGCCGGAGGTGCGGCGGGCCCTGGCCGACCCCGTGTTCGAGAGGGCCCGCGAGGTGTTCAAGAAGACCCGGGTGGACGCCGTCACGCTGTCGACCGCGGAGTCCTACGAGCGTCCGCTGCGGGGCTTCTTCAAGGCCCGCGAGAGGAGACGGTAGTGCGGGTCGACACCCTCGTCGTCCCTCTCACGCTGCTCGGGGTCACGCTCCTGGGGGGAGCCGCGGCGGCCCAGGACACGCGTCCGCCCGAGGCCGGGGACGACGCGGGGGGGGCCGTCACCGCCGCGGGGCCAGTGAGTGTCATCGCGACCGCGAGCAAGGACGAGCTCACGGTCGGCGAGACGTTCACGATCGATCTGAAGGCGATGGGGCCGCCGGGGACCACCTACCGCTTCGCCTCTGGCGCCTCGGAAGACGAGATCGAGCTGCGGACCCCCGAGCCGGCGGAGTCGCCCGGTGCAGAGGGCGTCGCTCCCGAGCCCGGGACGCATCGCTATGAGGCGGCGGTCTTCGTGCTCGGCGAGGTCGAGATCCCCCCTATCCCGGTGCGCTACCGGCTTGCCGATGGGACGGAGGGAGAGGCGGCGTCGGAGCCGATTGTCCTGAAGGTGGGGTCTCTGCTCCCCCGCGACACCGACGGGGAGAAGCTCGCGGACATCAGGGGCCCGCGGTCCGTCGGCATCGGGCGCGCCTTCTGGGGGGCGGTGATCGTCGCCTTGCTGCTAGGCGCGGGGCTCGTCACATGGCTGGTGGGGCGGCGCCGAAAGGAGATGGAGCCGGCGGTGGCGACGGTGCCCGTCACGCCGCCCGACGTCGAGGCGCTCAGCGCCCTCGATGCCCTCGTGACCTCGGGCCTCCTCGACGCGCGGGCCTTTCGCGAGTTCTACATCCGGCTCACGGCCATTGCCAAACGCTACCTCGAGCGCCGGCTCGGTGCCCCGGTCCTGGAGATGACCACGGCGGAGACGCTCTCGTTCCTGCGCAGCCACGTCCACGGCGGTGCCGTGCTGCCGCTCATCCGCGATCTGGCCCAGGCCGCGGATCAGATCAAGTTCGCGCGGGGCCAGGGTCTCGCCGAGGCCGGCGTGCGGCATCTCGCCGCCGTCCGGTCCCTCGTCCCCGCCCTCGAGGAGCGGCTGCGGCCGGCCGCACCCGAAGGTGCAGACGAAGGCAAGGCGGCGTGATGGACTGGGCCGGCTTCCGCTTCCAGGATCCCGCGTGGCTCTGGCTGGCGCTCACCGCCCCGCTCGTCCTGGCCGTGGTCCTGCTCCGCGAGCGGAGTGGTCGGGCGGTGGCCTTCCCGGGGGCCGCGCGACTGCACCGGCTGCCGACGTCCTGGCGCGTCCGTCTGCGCCACATGCCGATGGCGCTGGCCGCCCTCGGGCTCGTCGCCGGCGCGGCGGCCCTCGCCCGCCCCCAGCACGGATCCCTCCGCGAGAGCGTGACGACGCGGGGCGTCGACGTGGTCGTGGCCCTCGACGTCTCCGGGTCCATGGCCGCCCAGGACTTCCAGCCACGGAACCGCCTGGAGGTGGCCAAGGAGGTCGTGGCCGAGTTCGTGAGACGGAGAGCGAGCGACCGCGTTGGCCTCATCGTGTTTGCCGGCCGCAGCCTCACGAAGTCCCCCCCGACGACCGACACCGCCGTCCTCCTGCGGCAGCTCGACGACGTCCGGCTCCAGATGCTGCCCGACGGGACGGCGATCGGCTCCGGGCTCGCCACCGCGCTCACCCGCCTCCGTCGCTCCGAGGCGAAGAGCCGGGTTATCGTGCTCGTCACCGACGGGGCGAACAACGCGGGCGAGATCGATCCCGCCACCGCCACCGACATGGCTCGGGCCATGGAGGTGAGGGTCTACACCGTCGGCGTGGGACGCGGGGGACAGGTCCCCATGCCAGTACAGGTGCGGGATCCGTTCACGGGGCAGACCGTCGAGCGCACCGTCACGACGGAGGTCCAGATCGATGAGAAGCTGCTCGAGCGCATCGCGGAGAGAACCGGCGGGGAGTTCTTCCGGGCGACGGATCCCGAATCCCTCCGCCAGATCTTCGCTCGGATCGACGAGCTCGAGAAGTCAGAGATCGAGCACCAGGCCTTTCGCCGCTACCGGGATCTCTACCCGCCGGTGCTGCTCGCGGCGGCGGCGCTCTTCGCGGCGGCGGCCCTGGTCTGGGCCATCGGCCTGAGGGTGGTGCCGGCATGAGGAGGCGGCCGTGATCTTCGAGTCCCCCCGGTGGCTCTTCGCGCTCCTCGCGCTGCCGATCATCGCCGCGGCCGAGATGTGGCTGACGAGCCGGGACCGGGACCGCCTGGCGCGGCTGGTGGCCCGGCCCCTGTGGGGCCGCGTGGTGAGGCGTCCTCACGAGCGCTGGCGGTGGATTCGCCTGTCCCTCCTGCTGCTCGGCGCGGCCGGGGTGATCGTGGCCCTGGCCCGGCCGCAGTGGGGGATCGTCCGAGAGAAGATCGAGCGCGAGGGCGTGGACGTGGTTCTCGCACTCGACACATCGGCGTCGATGGCCACGCCGGACGTCGCGCCCAACCGGTTCTTCCTGGCCCGGCAGGCCCTCCTCCAGCTCATGACCCGCCTCGAGGGGGACCGGTTCGCCCTGGTCGCGTTCGAGGGGGAGGCCTATCCCCTCGCCCCCCTCACGCTGGACGCCGACGCGGTGGGGCTTTTCCTCGAGACCGCCGAGCCGGGCATCGTGCCCGCACCGGGCACCTCCCTCGGCGTCGGTCTGGCGAAGGGACTCGATGCCTTCGTGGACAAGGAGCGCCGCAACAAGGTGCTCGTGCTCGTCTCCGACGGCGAAAACCTCGAGGGCGGGATCGACGATGCCGTCCAGCAGGCGAAAGACGCGGGGATTGTCGTCCACACGGTGGGAGTGGGCACGGAGGCCGGGCAGCCGGTGCCGGCGTTCGACGCGGAGGGCCGGCAGACGGGCTACAAGCGTGACGCCTCGGGGCAGCCGGTGGTCTCGCGACTGAACACCGCGACCCTCGAGGCCATCGCCGAGGGAACGGGTGGGCGCTTCTTCCGGCTCACCCCGTCCGACACGAGCCTCGGTGCCCTCGCCTCCGTCATCGAAGGGATGGAGCGCCGGGCCCTCGCCCGCGAGTGGTCCTACCGGCGCCGGGAGCGGTACCAGGGCCCACTCGCCTTCGGGCTCGCCTGCCTGGCCGGCGCCCTCCTGCTCCCGTTCCCTCGTCTGCGCCGGGAATCGGCGGAACCGGTGGGGCGGCTGGCCGCGAGGGTCACCGCGGTGATGGCCACCACGACGCTTCTTGGTGCGGCCATCCCGTCCCACGCTCAGACGACGGCGGGGACCCCGGCTCCGACCGACACCCTGCCTGCCCCACCCGCCGCCCAAGCGCCACCCGACGCCACCGAGGGGGGAGGTGCGCTCGACGAGGTATTGTTGCGTCCGCGCCGACTCACCGAGCGGGGTCGTCAGGAGTATGAGAGCGGCAACCACCCGCAGGCCCTCGAGGCGTTTGAGGGGGCGGCCCGGGCCCGGCCCGAAGACCCGGCGGTCCGCTTCAACATGGCGGACGGGCTGTACAAGAACGGCCGCTACGACGAGGCGGCCACCCTCTTCCGCTCGCTCGGCCGCGATGCCACCGCGCCCTTCGCCCCCGCCGCGCGCTTCAACCTGGGGAACAGCCTGTACCAGAAGCAGGACTACAAGGGGGCCATCCAGGCCTACCGCGACGCGTTGCGCGTCGCGCCAAACGACGAGGACACTCGACGCAACCTCGAGCTGGCCCTGCGCCAGCTGAAGGAGCAGGAAGAGCAGCAGAAGCGCCAGCAGGAGCAGCAGCAGAAACAGGACCAGGAGAAGCAACAGCAGAAGGACCAGCAGGGCCAGGATCAGCAGCAGCCGCCGGAGGAGCAGAAGGCCCAGCAGCAGAAACAGAACGAGCAGACAGGCCAGCAGCCGCAACAGGGGCAGCGACCCCAGACCCCCGAGGAGAAGGAGGATCAGCGCTTCCGGGAACAGACCGGAATGCCCAAGGAGCGGGCGATGCAGCTTCTCGACGCCCTCGAGGAAAACGAGAAGGTAGAGCAGAAGCGGTTGCTGGCCGAGCAGAGGGCGAAGAAGAAGACGGGGAAAGACTGGTGAAGAGAAGATGCTCCACGGCGATGGCCGGCGCCGCCTTCGTGACGGGCCTGGCGCTTCTGCCCACCGTGGCCGGAGCCGCCTCGTACTCCGTGCGCTCCGAGGTCGACGCGACGAGGGTGGGGGTCGAAGACCAGATCCAGCTCACCATCACCATGGAGGGCAGCGGGGGCCCGGACACCGTAGCCCTCCCGGCCCTCACCAACCTCAGGGTGGTGGGGGGTCCCTACGAGTCGACCCAGGTCTCCATCATCAATGGCCGCATGACCCAGGCACGGAGCTGGACGTACGCACTGCAGCCGCAGGCAGAAGGAAGGGCCGAAGTGGGTACGGTGACCGCGGGCGAAGAGACCGCACCCGCGATTGCGATCGACGTGGTGGCGGGCAGCGTCCGCCCGCCGCAACCGCAGCGACGGCGCGATCCCTTCGGCATGGATCCGTTCGGGCGCGACCCGTTCGAAGAGCTCCTCGGCCGGAGGCGCGAGCCGCGAGCCGAGCCGAAGGTGCTCATCGAGGCCGCGCCCTCGCGCCGTAGCCTGCGCGTCGGCGAGCCTCTGCTCCTCACCTACAACCTGTACACGCAGGTGGCGGTCTCGGATCTCAACTTCAAGGAGGCACCCCAGTTCGCGGGCTTCTGGACGGAGGAGCTCGAGCGGCCGCAGACGCCACCGTCGGGCGAGGCGGCGACGCGGGAGGGCGAGCCGTATCGGCGCTTCCCGGTCCTGCGCAAGCTCCTCTTTCCCACGAGGGCCGGCACCCTCACGATCCCCGCCGCGACCTTCCGGATCGGTCTGCCCGCGCGTGGATTCTTCGACGAGGGTCAGGTCGTCGAGCGCACGACGAGACCGGTCACGGTGACCGTGGAGCCGCTCCCCGCCGTGCCGGGCTTCACCGGCGCGGTCGGCCGCTTCCAGGCCCGAGCCACCCTCGACCGCGAGACCCTGCCGCTCGGGGACGCGGCGCTGCTGCGGCTTCGGGTGGAGGGGACCGGCAATCTCAAATGGGTCGACCGTCCCCCTCCGGTGGAGGTGGCGGGCGCCAAGGTGTACCCGCCGCAGGTCAAGAGCGACTTCGACGTGACACCCCAGGGCATCCGTGGCTCCCGAACCTGGGAGTTCGTCGTGGTCCCAGAGACGACGGGAACGCTCGAGGTGCCTCCGCTCCGGTTCTCCTACTTCGACCCGAAGGCGGAGAAGGTCGTGGCCGCGGAGACGACTCCTCTGTCGCTGCGTGTCGAGGGAGGCACGGTGGCCGCCGGAGCGGTGGCTCCGCCCGGGGCCGTGGCAGCCGGGGGGGGCGCCCTGCCGCTCCGCGCCGATCTCGACCCGTCCGTGCTCGCGGTGCCGTCTCTCGGGGGACGCACGGTCGCTGCGCTCGCCGCCCTCGTCCTGCTCGGGCACGCGGGGCTCTGGGGGGCGGGGCTCGTGCGCGGCGCATTCCGGCGCGTCGGGGGGCACACCACGCCGGTGCGGTCGGTTCGGGCCGCGCTCCGCGACATCGAGCGGGCGGGACGCCCCGGGATGACCAAGGAGCAGGCCGCGGCCCTTCTGGACAAGGGGCTCCACGAGGCGTTCGGCGACCTCGACGATGGCGACGGGAGCGAGAAGGCACGTGCCGTGCGGGCTCTCCTCTCGGAGGTGCACTTCGTGCGCTACGCCCCCCAGCTCGGAGACTACTCAGAGACGCTTCGTGACCTGGCCGCCCGCGCCGGGGCGGCGGTGAGGAGGTGGGCGTGAGATCGGGGCTGCGGCTTGGCGCCCTCGTTCTCGGACTGCTCGCCCCCCTGGTCTCCGGAGCGAGGGCCGCCACTGCCGACGCGCGCTTCGACGAGGCCAACGACCTCGCCCGCAGCGGCGACTACCCCAAGGCTATCTCCCTGTACCGCGAGCTTGCGGCCTCGGGCGACGAGAGCGCTTCGCTCTACTGGAACTGGGCACAGGCGGCCTCCAGCCGGGGCGATCAGGGCGAGGCCCTGTGGGCCCTCCTGCGGGCCCGGGAGCTAGACCCGGGCGACCGTGCGGTGCGTCGCGACGTGGAGGCAGTCCGTGAGTCGCTGAACCTGGACCCGGCGGAGATCGCCCCCGAGCCCCTCGCCGCGGCGGCCCGCATCGCCCGGCGCTTCCGGCTCGACGTCCTCGGCATGGCGCTCCTGGTCCTGTCCCTCGCGGCCCACGTGCTCGCGCGGCTCCGCCCGGGGTCGCGGTGGCCGGTGTCGCTGGCCTGGGTCGCCTTCTCGCTCGGCGTGCTCGCCGCCGCCGCCCCGATCGCCGGAACGCTGGCCCGCCCCACGGGCACGGTCATACGCCGCGGGGCGCCCCTCCTGGATGCGGCCTCGCCCTCCGCCGAGCCGATCGGCAGCTTGAGGGAGGGCGAGGTGGTCCCGATCCTGGAGCCCGGTGGAAGCTGGCTCCGGATCGAGGACGCCTCCGGGGCCCGGGGTTGGGCGCACGTCGCCGACGTCCGCCGTCTCGACGTTCCCCCCGACCACGAGTGGCCTGAACGCTGAATGAAATCCGTTCAGGCCCAGGCCTGAAGATCCCAGAGATAGGCCTCGTACGCCCGCGTGTCCCCAGGGAGAGGACACACGGGCGAGTCTAGGCCTGGTGGGCGGTCGCATCTGTTCCTCGACCGCCTGCGCGCCTCAGCTTGCCCTCTATCCCTCTCAAAAGAAACCGCTTGGCTCCTCAGGACGATCTCAGGTGAAACCCCGGCATCATCCATGGCCTTGGAGGCCGAAAGCGTCCACCCTGAGCGGGTCGTAGAGGTCCAATGCGAGAGGGAGCGGTCCATGGCACAGGAGATCGTGATCGGGAGCGAAACGGCCGTCGTGAGTCTCAAAGAGCGCGTGGCGGCGTATGAACGGAAGCTCATCCAGGAGGCGCTGTGGTTCGCCGGAGGGAACCAGAGGCGCGCCGCGGCGGCGCTGGGCTGTCTGCCCACGACTCTGAACGAAAAGATGCGCCGGCTCGGTCTTCGGGATCAGTACAGCGTCGCCCCGCACGAGCGCCCGCCCGCGGGGCCGACCATCGTCACCTTCTCGCACGGGGTCTGATCGGCCGAGGGCGGCCGAGGCCGGGGGCGCGTAGAATCGCCCCATGAGCCAGACAGGCGCGCCGCCCGCGCCGCTGCTGACGCGTCACTCCTGGGTGGGGGGGCACGAGGTCGAGGGCCGCGCGGGACACCGGACAGTCGAGAGCCCCTCGGACGGCCGGGCGTTTGCCCGGACGAGCCTGCTCGATGTCGAGCAGGCCGGTGACGCCCTCGGGGTCGCGCTCGGGGCCTTCCCGGCCTGGAACGGGGCGGGCGTTCGCCGCCGGGTCCGGGCCCTGCAGCGGCTGCGCCAGGCACTGGTCGGCGAGGCCGACGAGATCGCCCGCCTCGTGGAGAGGGAACAGGGCAAGCCTTTCGCCGAGGTCCATGCGGCCGAGATCCTGCCGTCCCTCGAAGCCCTCAAGCATCTTGCCGGGCACGCGGAGGACCTGCTTCGAGAGGACCCGGTCGAGGGCCAGATGCTCCTCCTGGCCCACAAGGAGGCGCGCCTCGTCTACGAACCCTACGGGGTCGTGCTGGCCATCACGCCCTGGAACTACCCCTTCGGGATCCCGCTCCCCATCGTGGCCGCCGCCCTCGTCGCCGGGAACACCGTCGTCCTGAAGCCGGCTCCGTCCACCACGCTCATCGGGCTCCGCATCGGGGAGCTGGCGCGCCGGGCCGGGTTCCCCGAGGGAGTCGTCAACGTGATCGCGGTCGACGACACGGTGGCCGCGGCGCTCGTCGAAGACCCGCGCGTGGCCAAGATCGTCTTCACCGGGTCCGTGGCCACCGGGAAGAGGGTGATGGGAGCCGCCGCGAAGAACCTGACGCCTGTGCTCCTCGAGCTGGGTGGCAAAGACCCGGCGATCGTCTGCCGCGACGCGGACCTGGAGCGCAGCGCGCGGGGCATCGTGTGGGGTGCCTTCATGAACGCCGGCCAGACCTGCGCCTCGGTCGAGAGGGTCTACGTGGAACGCCCGGTCGCCGAGCCGTTCCTCGCGCGTGTCGTGGAGGAGACCCGCCTTCTCCGTCTGGGCGGAGCCGATGGACGGCCGAGCGATGTCGGACCCCTCAGCCTGGAGCGGCAACGGAAGGTGGTGGAGGGACACGTGGCCGATGCCCGAGAAAGGGGGGCCAGGGTCCTCACCGGGGGGGAGGCGTCGCCGGGGCCGGGCTTCTTCTACCCTCCCACCGTGCTGACCGAGGTCGACCACACGATGGCCGTCATGCGAGAGGAGACGTTCGGGCCGTTGCTGCCGATCATGGTCGTGGACTCGGTCGACGAGGCCATCCGTCTCGCCAACGACAGTGACTACGGCCTCACCGCCAGCGGCTGGACGCAGAGCCGGGAGACGGCCCGCCGCCTCCAGCGCGAGCTGCGGGCCGGGGTCGTGACGATCAACGACGCGATCTCGAGTTTCGGGGAGCCCACCGCCCCGTGGGGTGGCGTCAAGCAAAGTGGGGTCGGCCGCACCCACGGCCGCATCGGCCTGCGCGAGATGGTCCAGCCGAAGTACGTGAGCCTCGACCGCAGCCGGGGTCCGGAGCTGTGGTGGTATCCCTACGACGAAGCGTACGGGCGGCTTCTCTCGCAGGCCAACCCGGCGCTCCACGCGCGCGCGCCCTGGCGGCGGCTCTTCAATCTGATCCGCCTGACCACTCACCGCCGGCTCTGGCGCCGCCTGGGCCTCCGCCGGCTGCTGCTGAACGTCGACAAGCTGTTCTGACGGGAGATCCTCCGGCGGGCTCAGGCCCTGCATCGCAGCATCCGGCTGGCCCGAGGGCCCGGATACTACGACACGAGACCGGACCCCGTTCTATGATTGCCCAGGCGCCATGGCCGAACCCTCCCAGCTCTCGCGCTCGCGCCGGCCCAAGTGGCACTACGTGGCCATGGGGGTGGCCCTCATCGGGGTGGCGGTGGCCCTCACCGTTGCCTGGCAGATCCTCGCCGCCCCCGACAGCGTGGCTCGCGGGGTGGGGACGGCTCGAGCCGTCGCCTATTTCTTTGGTAGCCTCCTCTTCCTCCTGCTGATCGGGGGGCTGGTGCTCATCGTGATCCTGCTGCTGCGCGAGGTGCGCCTCAACGAGCGCCAGTCGAATTTCGTCAGCGCGGTCACCCACGAGCTCAAGACCCCGGTGGCCTCGCTGCGTCTCTACCTCGACACCCTGGAGTACCGGGAGCTGCCGAAGGATCGCCAGAAACAGTTCTACGGCACGATGCGCCAGGACCTCGACCGGCTCAACTCGACGATCAACAACGTGCTCGATGCCGCGCTGTACACGGACCATCCGGTCCAAGATCCCCGTCCTCTCGACCTGGCCCGCCTCGCCCGGCGGGCGATCGACCTCACCCTGACCCGGTTCCAGCTGCCCCGCGAGGCGATTCGATACGATGGACCCCCAAGCCTGCAGATCGCCGGCGATTCGCAGGCCCTGGAGACCGCGGTCCTGAACCTGCTCGACAACGCGGTCAAGTATTCGAAGGACAAGGTCCGGATCGAGGTCGAGGTCTGGGGTGACGGCGACGGCCAGGCTCACCTCCTCGTGCGCGATCACGGAATGGGCATCAGCCGCACGCAGCTCCCCTTCATCTTTACGCGGTTCTACCGGATCGGCTCCGAGGTTCGCCGCAGCCAGACCGGAACCGGCCTCGGCCTCTTCATCGTCCGCTCGGTCGTCAAGGGACACCGGGGGACGATCAGCGCCGACAGTCTCGGCCCGGACCGTGGAGCGACGTTCACCATCACCCTGCCGCGTCGGATCGCCGCCGAGGACGAAGCCGAGCCGGCGGAGGAGGCCGTGGGTGGCTAGGATCCTGCTCGTCGAGGACGAAGCGCATCTCGCCGACGGCATCCGCTTCAATCTCGAGCTCGAGGGGTACGAGGTGGAGACGATCGCCGACGGCATCGCCGCGGTCGCGCGCCTGACGCCGGGGGGGGCTTCGCCGGCACTGGACCTCATCGTGCTCGACGTGATGCTGCCCGGTCTCGACGGATTCCAGATCGTCCGGCGCATGCGCGAGGCCGGCAACTTCACGCCCGTGCTCATGCTGACCGCCAAGAGCCTGCCCGAGGACATCGTCCAGGGACTCGAGGCGGGCGCCGACGACTATCTTGCGAAGCCCTTCGACCTTCCGGTTCTCCTGGCCCGGGTGAAAGGGCTCATTCGAAGGCGCGACTGGACGCGAAACGACGGCGGCATCGGGGCCCCCGAGGCCGCGCGCATAGGCGAGGCCGAGGCCGATTTCCGGCGCTTCGAGATCCGCCGTGGCGGCGACACGTTCCCGCTCACCCTCCTCGAGGCGATGCTCCTGAAGCTGCTCGTGCAGCACCGGGGTCAGGTCGTGAGCAAGGGCGAGATCCTCGAGAAGGTCTGGAACCTCGATCCCGAGACCGAGACCCGCGCCGTCGACAACTTCGTGATGCGTCTCCGGCGCCACCTGGGAGACGATCCACGCACCCCGCGCCATCTCCAGACGGTGCGGGGTGCGGGATATCGACTCACCGAGCCCTAGGCGCCCAGAGTCGGGCAGGCGCGCGTCGACTCCGCTGCGCGCGTTCAGCACGGCCCGGATGAACTCAGTCCGGCCACTGAATCAGAGCATGGTTATTCATCCAGTGAACGCCCCACTCTGCCGCACCGTTGGCCTCGACGCGTGCGGTGGCCCGAATGAAGCCCATCCCGGCATTCGGACCACCATCAACCCCCGCTCACCGGGGGGATGAAGACGACCTCGTCGCCGTCGTCCAGGCGCGTGTCGAAGGGCGCGTAGCGGCGGTTCACCGAGGCGGCGAGGCTCGGCCGCCTGGCCGCCAGTGGGGGGTGGCTCCGTGCGAGCGCCCGCCACGCATCTTCCGCTGACGCCCCGGAAGGGAGGTCCAGCTCCAGCTCCGACCGCCCCACGGCCTCTCGGAGCGAGGCGAACAGTCGCACCCGGACCCGCATCACCGACATCTCGCACGAACCGCCCGCCGGAGTCAATCGGGGTAGACTGGCACGGAGGGGGGAGCGTGCCTCACGACCGCTTCGGACGGGAGATCAACTACCTTCGGTTGTCGGTCATCGATCACTGCAACCTGCGCTGTGTCTACTGCATGCCGCTGCGCGGGCTCAGCTTCGTTCCCTCGCCGGAGCTGTTGACGGCGGCGGAGATCGAGACGGTGGTGCGGGCGGCGGTTGGCGTGGGATTCCGAAAGTTCCGCCTGACCGGGGGTGAGCCGACGCTGCGGCCGGACATCGTCGAGGTCACGCGGCGCATCGGATCCGTCCCCGGCGTCGAGGACCTGGCCATGACCTCGAACGCCATCCTCCTGCCTCGGCTCGCCCATCCCCTCAAGGAGGCCGGGCTCCGACGCCTGAACATCCACGTGGACACGCTGCACCAGGAACGGCTGACCAAGCTGATGCGCTTCGGGTCGGTCCAGGAGATCGAGGCCGGGATCGCGGCGGCCGAGTCGGCGGGGCTCATCCCGATCAAGATCAACTGTACGGTGACCCGCGACTACAACGACTCGGACGTCGTGGACCTGGCTCGTAGAGCGCTCGAGCGGGACTGGCACGTGCGGTTCATCGAGCTGATGCCTCTGGGTGGAGGGGAGACGGCCCACGTGGCACTCTCCCAGTTCGTGCCATCGAGCGAGACACGACGCCGCATCGAGACGGAGCTCGGGCCGCTCGTCCCGCTCGACGGCCAGAATCGCTCCGACGAGGCACGGAACTTCCGCTTCGAGGGCGGGGGAGGGGTCGTCGGCTTCATCTCGCCGGTCAGCGAGCCCTACTGCGGGTCCTGCAACCGCATGCGCCTGACCGCGGACGGGAAATTCCACCTCTGCCTCCTCAACGACGACGAGCTGGACGTCAAGAGGGCACTGCGCAAAGGCGGTGGAGTCGACGAGGTGAAGGAGATCCTGCTGCGAGCGGTCAAGCTCAAGCCCACCGGCCACCGGCTCGACGAGGGCGTCTCACCACAGGGCCGGTCGATGTTCCAGATCGGGGGCTGATCGAGGTCCCACGTGCCGGGCCGGGCTACACTAGGGCGCCTCCGGTCGCGGAGGCGTCTTCGCCGGGTGCGGATGGAAGCGATGAGCGAGGAGCGTGACCCCGAGCTGAGCCGCGACGAAGCGCTGGGCCTGCTGCGTGCGATCCGGCACGGCATGGCCATTCTCGATGACGGTGGTGCCCTCGTCTGCGTGAACGACGCGTGCGCTGCGCTTCACGCGTGGCCCTCTCCTCCGGATCTCGAGGGGCGATCCTGGCGGGAGCTCTTCGAGCCGGAGGAGGCGGACCGGCTCCAGCGGGACGGCCTCGCCGCCGCCCACGCGGGTCGACCCTGGCGCGGGGAGGCCACCGGCCGGCGGCACGACGGCCTGACCTTCCCGGAGGAGATCCTGTTCGCGCCCCTGGCGAGCGGGCGGGTCGCGCTCGTGGCCCGGGACCTCACCGAGGGGAAGCAGGTCGAAGACCGGATGAAGGAGCTCATCTACCGCGACCCGCTCACCAATCTGCCCAACCGCCGCCTCTTCGAGGATCGCCTCGCCATCGCCCTCGCGCAGGCCCACCGCTATCGGCACCGCCTCGCGGTGATCTTCGTGGACCTGGATCGCTTCAAGCAGATCAACGACACGCTGGGCCACGCTGCCGGGGACGAGTTGCTGCGCGCGGTCGCCAAGCGGCTCACGTCCTGTGTGCGCGAGGGCGACACGGTGGCCCGCCTGGCCGGAGACGAGTTCACCCTCCTGTTGCCCGGCATCCACTACACCGAGGACGTCGCCACGATCTCCCGCAAGCTGACGGACGCGCTCCGGAAGCCCTTTACGATCGACGGGCACGAAGTGCGGGTGACGTCGAGCGGTGGCGTTGCCCTCTACCCGGAGGACGGGGAGACCGAGGAGGCGCTCGTGCGGAGCGCCGACACCGCGATGTACCGCGCCAAGGAGCGCGGGCGCGACAACTTCCAGCTCTTCTCGCCAGCGATGGCCGAGAAGGCCCTCGAGCGGCGCACTCTCGAGAAGGGCTTGCGCCAGGCCCTCGAGAAGCGCGAGATGACACTCCACTATCAGCCCTGCCTGCAGCTGGCGACCGGGCGAGTGGTGGGGGTGGAGGCGCTCCTGCGCTGGCGCCGTCCCGAGCTCGGCCTCCTCATGCCCAAGGACTTCATCGCCCTCGCCGACTTTACCGGCGTTCTCCTCTCGGTGGGACCCTGGGTGCTCGAGACCGCGTGCCGGCAGGCGCGGGAGTGGCAGCGTCGGGGCTCGCGTGCCCTGCGGATGATGGTGAACATGTCCGCCTACGAGCTGCAGCAGCCCGACCTCGTCGCCAACGTCGAGAAGGCGCTCGCCGCGAGCGGGCTCGAGCCAGACACCCTGCACCTGGAGATCCCCGAGGGGTACGCGATGCAGAACCTCGACCGGGCGGTCGGGGCGCTGCGGGGGCTTCGGGACCTCGGTGTCCATCTCGCCATCGATGGCTTCGGGGCCGGGTTCTCCTCGCTGGCCCATCTTCGGCGGCTCCCGGTGGACGCTCTCAAGATCGACCTCTCGTTCGTGCGCGGGGCCACCACCGACCCCGACGACGCCTCCGTCGTCACCGCGGTGATCGCGGTCGCCCACAGCCTGGGCCTGCGAGTGGGGGCCCAGGGTGTGGAGACGGAGGAGCAGGTGACGCTGCTCCGCTCTCTGGGCTGCGACGAGGTTCAGGGGTTCCTCTGGAGCCCGCCGCTCCCGGCGGCGGAGTGCGAGCCGCTGCTCGCGGCCGGCGCGCTGCCGGCGCAAACCCTGCGGAGGGAGGGGACGGACAGCCCGGCCCGGGGGGGGCGCAAGCGCCGCTAGTTGCCCAATTGACGCTGAGGGAGCCGCCGGGCGGCTGCTGACGCTGGAGCATGCCCCGGAGCGCCCACTACCCACCTCACGCCGCCGCCACGTGGATGATTCCCGTTCTGTTGCCCTCGCCATCCTGCTCCCGGCGGAGGGCGGGGGGGGTCTGGGAGGGGCGGCTTCGCCGCTCCCCCCAGCTCAGTTGATGCTGGAGGAAGGCTCGAGGGACGCGGTCAGCGAGGAGGATCGCGTTCCTCGAGCCATTCGCTGCCGTCCGTGTAGTGTTCCTTCTTCCAGATCGGCACCTTCGCCTTGAGCGTGTCGATGGCGAAGCGGCAGGCGGCGAACGCCTCGGCACGGTGGGGCGAGGCCACCCCGACCGCCACGCTCGCTTCTCCGATCTCGAGACGTCCGAGGCGGTGCACGAGGCGCACCTCGCTCACCGGGTAGCGCTCCCGCGTCTCCGCCACGATCTCCTCCATGAGCGGGAGGGCCATGTCCTCGTAGGCCTCGTACTCGAGGCGCTCCACTCGACGGCCCCGGTTCTCGTTCCGAACGACACCCATGAAGAGGCAGAGTGCCCCGTCGGCGGGAGCGGTCGCGGCGAGATCGTCGAGGTCGATCGGCCCGTGCACGAGACGGACGAGATCACCCATGCCGCGCGGACGGTAGCACTCACCATGGGGAGCATTCAACATGCTGGCTTTACCCCCGAGGAGCGGTGCGGACAGAATGCGGGGTTGTGCGCACCGCCGCTGCACTGACGTTGGCCCTCGTGCCCGCCGCGGCCACCGCGGTGGGGGAGCCGTCCGTCCGCGCTCTTCAGGTCGCCGAGGAGATTCAGGTCGACGGCCTCCTCGACGAGCCGGGATGGTCGATGGCGGAGCCCGCCAGGGGTTTCCGGCAACGGGAGCCTCGCGAGGGTGAGCCGGCCTCCGAGCCCACCGAGGTGGCCGTCCTCTACGACTCCGAGACGCTCTACGTCGGCGTCCGCGCCGTGGATCGGGAGCCCGAGCGGATCATCGCCCGCATCCTCACACGCGACCGTATCATCCGTAGCGGGCTCGACAATCGCGCCCGCTTCGCCGGGGACGACGCGGTCGCGATCGTCCTCGACACTTTCCACGACCGCCGCAACGCCTTCATCTTCGCCACCAACCCGAACGGGGCGGAATACGACGGCCTGATCACCGACGAGAGCCCTTCCTACAACACGGAGTGGCGAGGGGTCTGGGAGGTGGCGGCCCGGAGAACGGACGACGGCTGGTCGGCGGAGTTCGCCATCCCATTCCGCAGCCTCCGCTACCCCGCGGGTTCGGACGAGCAGGCGTGGGGCTTCAACGTCGAGCGGGTGATCCGGCGCAGGAACGAGCAGACGCTGTGGAGCGCGTGGACACGGGGAGAGGGGGGTCTGCACCGGATCAGCCAGGCCGGCGACCTTGTCGGCCTCCGTGACCTGCCCCGCTCGCGCCTCAACCTGGAGGTGAAGCCGTACGGGCTGGTCGGGGTGGCCCGCGAGCGTCAGGACGACGGGACGGTCCCCACGGAACGGAACACGAGCCTCGGCCTGGACGCCAAGTGGGAGGTACGCCCAGGCATCGTCCTGGACGGCACCTTGAACCCGGACTTCGCCCAGGTGGAGGCCGACGAGGAGATCGTCAATCTCACCCGCTTCGACCTCTTCCTTCCCGAGAGGCGCGAGTTCTTCCTCGAGAACGCCGGGATCTTCGAGTTCGGCGTGAGGGGCCTCTTTGGACCTCCTCCGTTCCTCATGTTCTTCTCGCGCCGGATCGGCATCTCCGAGGACGACGGAGAAATTCCAGTCCTGGGTGGGGTCCGCCTCTCGGGGCGGGCCGGGCGGCAGACGGTCGGTCTTCTCAGCGTTCTCACCGACGCGGCCGACGAGGAGCCCCGCACGAACTTCGCCGCCCTACGCATCAAGAGGGACGTGGGCTCCAGCGGGTACGTGGGCGGGATGCTCACCGACCGGCGACACCAGGAAGACTCCGAGACCGACGGGGGTGTCGACTTCTCGCTGTGGCCCACGCCACGTCTCAACGTCACCGGCTTTGCCGCCCTGACCTCGGCATACGGGGACCGGGAACAGGACAAGGCCTACCGTCTGGGCGCCGAGTACCGCAGTGACCGGATCTGGGCCCAGGGACAGCACATCCTGGTCGGACCGGACGCCGAGACGGGCATGGGATTCGTCACGCGCACCGACATCCGGAGCACCGACGGATTAGGCCAGTACACCTTC
>JAJDNV010000123.1 GCA_022340545.1 Acidobacteriota bacterium
TCCTGCCCGGTGAGCAGCCCTGACTCGCACCGGAATCGCTGCCTTGCCCGACGATTCCGGTGCCGCGGGGACGCGCGGCTGAGCCTGCGAAGCGCGCGTCACCCCGCGTGTACGCCGCGACGCGTCAGCGTCGCCTCCCTAATTGCTCCTTGCTGTTCGCGCCTCGCAGCGGTCAACGCGCGGACACCCCGCCACTTCGCGATGACCCTCGCCGGCCTCACCACGCCCCGAATGTCGGATCGGGGCCAGTCCCCCGGCGGCTTGACAACCGAGGGGCGGAGGCCCCATAGTCGAAGACCGGAGGAGACGATGATCCGTACGCGGTGGATGGCCCTCCCGTGAGGCGAGGGCCGCGACACTCGCGGCGACGTCGTCACCATCGACACGACAGGCCCAACGGACCGCAGCAAGGACCGAAGGGACCGAGAGATCCCCGCCAGGCCCCGATTCCGACTGAGGGGCCGACCACCCCGGTTCAGGGTGTGGTCGAGCTAGCCGAGGGGGCGGGGGGATACGTCAGGCAGGCCGCTCAGAACTACTTGCCTCAGCGCGACGACGTGGTCGTCCCGTACGTCGTTGCCCGGGACCACGGCCTGCGCGATGGGGCGGAAGTCGAAGGGCTCGCCCGCGATGGTGCGAACGGTCGTCGCGTACTCGTTGAAGTTGGCAAGGTAGGAGGCCTTCCTCCCGAGGAGTACAAGGCCCTCCCGCACTTCCAGGACCTGGTGTCCGTCAACCCCGACCGGGCCTTCGCCCTGTCGGGAGAGGGCTCGGAGATCAGCCTGAGGGTGATCGACCTGATCGCGCCCGTCGGACACGGGCAGCGGGGGATGATCGTCTCTCCTCCCAAGGCGGGCAAGACGACGCTGCTCGAGCACCTCGGGGTGGCAATCGCCACCAATCACCCGGACGTCCACCTCATCCTCCTGCTCATCGACGAGCGTCCAGAGGAGGTCACCCACTTCCGTCGGGTGGTGGAGGCGGAGGTGCTGGCCTCCACCTCGGACTCGGCCGCGGACGCCCACATCAAGCTGGCCCGCCTCGCGATCGAGCGGTCGAAGCGGCTGGTCGAGGGGGGCCGCGACGTGGTGATCCTGCTCGACAGCCTCACCCGGCTCGGGCGCGCGTCGAACCGGGAGATGGGGCCGGGCGGCCGCACCATGAGCGGGGGCATCGACAACCGCGCCCTCCAGTTCCCGCGGCAGTTCTTCGGCGCCGCCCGCAACTGCGAAGGCTCGGGGAGCCTGACCATCCTGGCCACCGCGCTCATCGAGACCGGCTCCCGGATGGACGAGGTCATCTTCCAGGAGTTCAAGGGCACCGGCAACATGGAGCTCATCCTCGACCGGGCGATCGCCGACCGACGCATCTACCCGGCGGTCGACGTCCTCCGATCGGGCACCCGGCGAGAGGAGCTGCTCGTCCCGCCCGACGAACTCCAGAAGCGTCATCTGCTGAGGCGGGCGCTGGCCGATCTCTCCCCGGTCGAGGCCACGCAGTTCCTCATCGACAAGCTCCAGAAGACGCCGTCGAACGCCGTCTTCCTGTCAAACCTCGTGGCCCCGTCCTCGATGGCGACGGCCCGCCCCCGCTACCGCTAGGCGGCTCCCGGCAGGGTCCCCTTGCACGTCGAGCATCACGGCTGGCACTCGTCCCGGCTCGACCGGGGTCTGGGCGTCCGCGTCTACGGCCACTGGGGCGCGCCCTTCCTCGTCTTCCCGACGAGCGGAGGCGACGAGTGGGAGTACGAGCGCATGGGGATGGTCGAGGCGCTCGCCCACCACGTGGACGGCGGGAAGATCAAGCTCTTCTGCGTGGGCTCCGTGAACAACGAGAGCTGGTACAACACCGGGGCACACCCCCGTCACCGCTCGTATGTGCAGGCGATGTACGACGCGTACATCGCCGAGGAGGTCGTGCCGTTCATCCACGACCACTGCCAGACGCCGGGCATCGCGATCACGACGACCGGGGCTTCGTTCGGCGCGTACCACGCCGCCAACAGCCTCCTCAAGCACCCGAGGCTCTTCCGACGGTGCATCGCGCAGTCGGGCGTGTACGACCTGCGGCGCTTCATGGACGGGGACTACGACGACAACTTCTACTTCAACAACCCCGTCGACTATGTGGCCGGCCTGTCCGACCCCAGGTACCTGGACGAGCTCGCGAAGGACGACATCCGCCTTGTGACCGGCACCGGGCCGTGGGAGGATCGGGGGCCGAGCTATCGGCTCTCGGAGGTGCTGTCGGCCCGGGGGATCCGCCATTCGGTCGACGACTGGGGCCCGGAGGGCGGCCACGAGTGGCCGTTCTGGATGCGCCAGATGAACGACTACGTCTCTCGGCTCTACTAAGGCCGGCCGTCTCCCGGCCGGCCCCCGCTTGCCGGTGGGGGCCGTGGATTGACCGACTTTCGCGGCTCCGGCGAGCGCCGCGGTCGTAGGAGACTGGGAGAGAGGTCAGAGACCCCGAGGAGGAGGACGTGGCGGACCTGAAAGGCGAGCTGGCCACCCTGAAGATCGACCGCACGCGGCCTCAGAGGAGCGTCTGGCGCTGGCCGCTGCTGCTCCTCCTGCCCGTCGTGCTCGTCCTGCTGGCGCTTTACGGCCTGCGGGCGCGGCAGGCCCTCTCCGCCCCCGAGATCGAAACCGTCACCGCCACCGTGAGCCGGGACGTCCAGCCCAGCGCGGGCACCCCCATTCTCACCGCCTCCGGCTACGTGGTGGCGCGCCGTCAGGCTGTGGTCTCCGCCAAGATCCAGGGGCGGCTCGAGGAGCTGCGGGTCGAGGAAGGCAGCGAGGTGAAGAAGGGCGAGATCCTGGCCCGCCTCGAGTCGTTCGACTACGAAGCCGCGGTCGACCGGGCCAGGGCCGCCGTTCAGCGCGCCGAGGCCGACCTCGCCGAGCAGGAGCGTCTGCTCCGGGTGGCAGAGAAGCTTGCGGCGGAGCAGATCCTGGCCGAGGACGAGCGCGAGGCGGCCGAGAGCCGGGTCCGGATCGCCGAGGCCCAGCTCGCCCAGCAGGAGGCGGACCTCGCCTTCGTCGAGGCCCAGCTGCAGAACACGATCATTCGTGCCCCGTTCGCCGGGGTCGTGGTCAAGAAGATGGCCGAGGTGGGGGAGAGCGTCGCTCCCATCCCCCCCGGGGTGAACATCTCCACGTCCTCCGGGGCCATCGTGGCCCTCGCCGACCTCGCGACCCTCGAGGTCGAAGCGGACGTCGCCGAGGCCAACGTGGCCAAGGTCCGTAGCGGACAGCCGGCGGAGGTGACGGTCGAGGCGATCCCCGATCGGCGCTACGAGGCCGTGCTCCGCCAGGTCATCCCCACCGCCGACCGGACGAAGGCCACGGTCATGGTCAAGGTCACCATCCTCGACAAAGACGAGGACCTGAAACCCGAGATGAGCGCGAAGGTCACCTTCCTCGAGCCGGAGAAGGACGAGGAGAACCGGGCGGAGAAGGAGGCAGCGGTGGTCCTCGTGCCCCGCGAGGCCGTTGTGTCCCGGGGCGGCCGCTCCGTCGTCTTCCTCGTCCGCGAGAGCAAGGTCCGGGAGCGCGCGGTGGTGCTGGGCACGCCCCGGAAGGACCAGGTGATCGTCAAGGACGGCCTGTCCGGCGGCGAGACGCTGGTCGCGCGCCCCCCCGACGGGCTCGCCGACGGCGACGCGGTGAGAATCAAGGCCTAGGGCCTGAGATCCGTCGGCCGCTGCCGGCGCCGCCGCGCGGCCTCGGGTGCAGGCGTCAGTTCGACACCCAGTGGGCCCTGGCTTCCCGTTGGGGCACGCTGTGCAGCCTGAAGCGCGGGAATCCGAGGGTGGCGGCCGCGTACACATCGTGGTGGTCCGGCAGCTCGAGCATGTCCCTCAGGGCCGTGAACCCGGAGAGTCTGAAACCCGAGGCCGCCCTGGACAGATAGCCGTTCCAGCATGTCCCGAGACCGAGGGCGTGGGCCATGAGCATCATCGGGTACATCATGTTGTCACAGTCCGTCTGGGGCGTGGCGGTGACCCTGGGGCTGTGGACGAAGAGGGCGGCCGGGGCGCCGTAGGTGATCGCGTCCCGCCCCGCCTCGTACTCCGCCAACCTCATCTTCATGTCCGGCAGCATCAGCCGGCCCGCCCGGGGGCCTTCCCTCCAACGGGCCACTGTCCTGACCACGAGGCCGTCGAGCAGGTCGCAGAGCTGCTTCATGTACTCGTAGGTCAGCTGCGCCACCTGCTTCATGTCACCCCGCCCCGTCACGACCACGACCCGACGGACCCACCCCTCTCCGCCGTGCGACCCGCTGGGCCCGAACCCTCCCATCTCCACG
>JAJDNV010000125.1 GCA_022340545.1 Acidobacteriota bacterium
GAGAACGAGCCAGGAGGATCGTCCCGACGACACTGCGGAGAGCGCCACGACAATGCGGTTCATCGCCCGCCCACCCACGAAGAAGTCGGACTGCGAGCGCGTCCTCCGCACCGCGAGGAACCCCACGAGCACGGGCAGGAACAGGGTCAGGACGAAGACCCCGAGCGCAAGCGGGTGCGAGAGGGTGGCGTAGACGTCCATGGTGAGCGTGCCCAGAATGGGGTCGGCCCGGCGGCCGGTCAAGCCCGCCCGTTCTGACTAGGACGAGAAGCCCTGGCGGGTCTCCTCGGGCGGGACCAGGGTCCGTGGGGGCCTTCCCGGCACGCCCTGGCGGAACCGTGGGGCCCTTCTCTCCTCGTGCGCGGCGATGGCGGCCTGGGTGCGCCCGATGAGGGCGTGGGGGGCGAGGCGGCCGCACAGGCCATCGCCCTCGGGCGAGGGTGTGCACAGGCCGCGGCAGGCCCCCACCTGGTGTCCGTTGAGCGGGCAGCGCAGGACGGTGTGGATCCTGAGCTTCGCACCGAGCTTCGGACGGTCTTCTTTGGGGCGTAGCAGCGGCAGGACTCACTCCTCCCGTCCCTTGAACGACAGGGGACTCTCCATGCTAGCAGGCGGGGCTCACTCCGGCCGAACGTGCGGCCCTTCGAGTGTCCTTCGTTCCGGGTCCGGACGGTCTGCCGTCGCGGGGATGATGGACCTCACGAGGTCGACGAACCTCGGGTCGGCGCGCAGCCGTCGGAAGGCGGGCCGCATCCCGATCCAGGAGAGCTCGGGCGAGCGCTCGCGTTTCGCCTCCTCCAGCCACGACAGCGCCTCGGCGGCCTCGCCGAGGCCGGCGTTCACCTCGGCGATCAGGGCGGCCGAGATGTACCGGTCGTGGCGCCTCTCCTTCAGCTCGGCCAGGATCTGCCGCGCGAGCTCGGTCTCGCCCGCCTCGGCGTAGGCGTGGCCGAGCCCCGCCCGGAACTCGGCCGAAGAGGGCGAGAGGCGGCTGGCGTTGCCGAGGGCGGCGAGGGCGTCCTCGGGTCGCGACATCTGCAGATACGTCTGGCCGAGGAAGAAGTGGGCCATCGCGAACCCCGAGTCGGCGTCCAGCGTCTTCTTGAGCTCGGTCACCGCCTCCACGAGGTTGCCGGCGAAATAGTGGACCAGGCCCAGGCTGGTCTGGATGACGGGGGAGAGGGGGTCGGACTCCTGGGCGAGCCGGATCTCGCGGGTGGCTTCGTCGAAGCGCCCCTGGGGGACGAGGCAGTTGATGGCGTACCAGTGGTGGGCCGTCGGGTACTGGCGGTCGTGCTCGATGGCCTGCCGGAAGTGGCGCTCGGAGTCGGACCACGACCAGTCGTAGACCGCCTTGACGCAACCGAGCGCGGTGTGGACGGCGGCCAGGGTGGCGTCGGACTGGCCCGGCTGGGCGAGGTCGACGGAGTCCTCGAGGGCCTGGGTCGCCTCCGCCTTCGCCTTCGGCATCACGTCGTTCGGCGGGCGGATCCCGTAGATCCCCAGCAGCACGTAGGAGTCGGCCAGCCCGGCGTGGGCACGGGCGTAGCCCGGGTCCTCCCGGATCGCCTGCTGGTAGTACTCGATGCTCCGGGCCAGACCCTCTTCGGTCCGCTTGTTCCACTCGTGTCGACCCTTGAGGTAGAGCTGGTAGGCCTCGGGGGTCCCGGTGGGGCGCGGCACGATGGGCACGTCGGCATCCTTGATGAGGGTGACGCGGAGGGCGGCCAGGATCGACTCCGCGATCTCGTCCTGGACCGCGAAGACGTCCTTCGTCTCCCGGTCGAACTGGGACGACCAGAGCTGATACCCGTCGGCGACATTCGTGAGACGCGCCCCGACGCGCATGCGCTCTCCCGCCGTCCGCACGCTCCCCTCGAGGAGGGTGCCGACGCCCAGGCGCCGTCCGATGGCACGCACGTCCTCCACCTTGCCCTTGAACTGGAAGGACGAGGTCCGTGAGACGACCCTCAGCTCCGGGATCTGGGTCAGGGCGTTGATCAGCTCCTCCGCCATCCCGTCGCAGAAGTACTCCTGGTCCTTCTGCGGGCTCATGTCCACGAAGGGAAGGACCGCCACCGAGGGCTGCTCCGGGGCGGGCGCGGGTCGCTCCGCCGTCACCTCGACCGGCTCATCCTCGGACAGGGGAGCGCTGCGGCTCCGCAAGGCCCTGAGCTCGCGGGCGAGGTCGGTGGTGGAGGCGAACCGTTTCTCGGGGTCCTTCTGCAGGCAGGTGGTGATGATCCGGACCAGGATCTCCGGGATGGCGGGGTTGAGATCGCGGACGGGCGTGGGTTCCTCGAACATGATGGCGGCCAGGGTGCCGCCCATCGACTCGCGGGGGAAGGCGCGCTGGCCGGTGGCCATCTCGTAGAGGATGAGGCCGAAGGTGAACTGGTCCGAGCGGTGGTCGACCGCGGGCGTCTTGGCCTGCTCGGGGGACATGTACTGCACCGTCCCCAGCAGGACCCCGGTGGCGGTCGGGGCGTTCGTGGGGTCCGTCGAGAGCCGCGAGACGTCGGGGGTGAGCTTGGCCAGGCCGAAGTCCAGGATCTTCACCAGCCCATCGGCGGTGATCATCAGGTTCTCGGGCTTGAGGTCACGGTGCACGATGCCGCCGGCGTGGGCCTTGGCCAGGCCCCCCGCGACCTGGGTGGCGATGTCGACGAGGCGCGGAACGGGGAACGGGCCGGCCTCGAGCATCGACCGCAGCGTCCGCCCCTCCACGAACTCCATGGCGATGTAGGGGAGGGCGTCCACCTGGCCGATGTCGTAGATGGTGATGACGTTCGGGTGGTTGAGGGCGGACGCGGTCCGGGCCTCCTGCTCGAACCGCGCCAGTCGATCCGGGCTCGACGCCGACTCGGGCCGGAGCACCTTGATTGCCACCGGCCGCCCGAGCCTCACGTCCCGGGCGCGGTACACCTCTCCCATCCCGCCCGAACCGAGCAGCGGCCCGATCTCGTACGAGGCCAGACGAGCCCCGGGGGTCAGTGCCATGGCTTCCGAGTGTCTCTCACTCGGGCCGGGCGGCGAGCACCCTCGGCATCCGCCAGGTCATCCACAGCCAGGCCACGAAGCCGAAGACCGCCGAGCCCAGGCCGAGAGCCTTGACCACTGTCCACTTCCCCTCGAGCAGGCCGTGGGGGACGACCGTCACCACCCCCGCCGCGACCAGCGCGGCCACCATCGCGAAGAGGCAAACGATGGAGAAGGCGAGGTTGTTGAACATCCTCCGGCGCCACCGCTCGAGCCGGGCCTCGGTCTCGGGGTTCGCGCCCCGCCGCCGCACCCAGGCCATGTTCCCGGCCACGTTGAATGGCCGGCGGCGGAACTGGTCGCGCCACGATGCGATCAGCTCCTCCGAGGACCGGTGGAGCGAGGAGAGCAGCGTCTCTCCCACGAGGGGGATCCTCCCGACGATCCGGTCCCGGACGGCGTAGTAGAGGCGCACCCAGAGCATGACCGCCTGGAACAGCATCCGTGGGCCCAGCCTCTTCGTGTCCTTCAAGACGTCGGCGGGGAGGACCATCGCCGGGTAGGACGGATCGATCCGGCCCAGCTGGTCGACGATCATGTGGGCGGGGAGCCGGCGCTGCAGCCCGGTCGTGAGGTGGGGGAAGTAGCTGCGGGCAAACTCCATCAGGGCCACCGTCAGGTGCTGGCCGAAGGGCGTGGGTCCGAACTCCTCCTCTCTCACCAGGGCCAGGAGGGCGATGGCCTCGTCCCAGTCCTCGGTCATCAGGTCCTCGCGGATGCCCATGACGTGACCGATCACCCTCCACAGGTGGAGGAAGCTCTCCTTCCGCTTGCGACTGATGCGGCAGCCCATGCGCTCCAGTCCGAGTGGGATGAGGTAGCCGAAGCTGAGCAGCCCGAAGGCGAGCTCCGTCTGGTTGATGGGGGCGCCTCGGCCTTCCTCGTCCCAGGGCGCGGGGGCGTCGGCATACCGGTCGGTCAGCGTCTGGGGGTCGTGCCCCTCGGCCGCCGCCGGGCGCATCATGCCGGGGTTGCGGAGCATGAAGCGGATCGAAGCGTGCAGGAAGCGGACCTTCCGTGCGGTGAGGTACCCCCGACCCCAGAGGAAGCGGTTGGGCTTGCGTCGCTTCTCCATCTCCTCGGCGACCCGGGCCGCGAGCTCGGGGGGTCCTTCCTCGCCGGCCGCCCGCACCAGCCTCCCCCGGATTTCGCGCTGCCAGTCGCCCTCCGGATCGAGCTGTCTCAGCACGTTCACGAGGATCTCTTCCTCGTCCGGGACGTAGTCGTTCAGGACCTCGATCCCGCCCGTGCTCATCACGTCGTCGACGAAGACCCCGGTCTCGTGGATCCGCTGGAAGATGTACTCGTGCTTGGTGAGCTTCCCGGTCTCGTAGAGCGCGGGCACGCCGTTCCGGTAGAGATAGGTGCAGGGCAGGCTCAGCGCGTACAACGCAGCGATGGCGGCGACGGAGTTCTCCTCCCAGAGCGAGCTCGCGTCCCGGAGCTTGGCCTCGTCCACCCAGGCCGGGGCCGGCGACGGCTCGAAGTACCGGAGCGCGTCCGGCGAGAACTCCTCGAGGTGGCGGCGGAGCGCGGAGTGCGGGGTCAGGGCCAGCGACGGAGAGGCGAGGAGGGTGTCCGCCACCTCGAGCAGGTGGTTGTAGCGGTGGACGCCGCCCTCGTGGCTCATCACCGCCGTCGCGAGGTCGTCCGCGTTCGGGTGGACCTCCGGGTTGTCGCCCTGCGTGCTCGCCTTCTTGAGCAGTCCCTTCGTCCAGCGTGACGTGGCCATGGGCGTTCTCCCTCGTGGCGGCGGCACCCTGACCTCGGCGGACAGCGCGGCACGCCCACGGAATGGACTCAGCCTCCTCTGCCCCCTTTTGCCCCGGGGCAGGCTCGACTAACCGGTTTTCGTTGCGACGGTGATCGGTCGGATGATAGCCGCGGATCCACCACCGCTCAAGCCCCTCCGCCGAGAAGCCACCCCTCTCCGGGGGTGAGGGGGGTCCGTGCAATGTGGGAACGAAGTCCGCTCACTTCTGCCCCCGGGCCCGCTATAATGCCGTTCTTCATACCGACTGCCATCGTTTGTGTCCGTCCGCATCGCCGGGCCTCGAGAGGCCGGGAGGAGGAAACCCGTGTCGGCAAGCCAGAGCTACCTGAGAGCGGAACCCGGCTTCTTCGGGGCCCGCGCCGAGACCGGCCCCGCGGTCAACGAAGACGAGATCGTGGCCTACTACGACCAGTGCGAGCCGGACTACTCGCTGGTCTGGGGCCTCAAGCGTCACCTCGGAATGCACTACGGGTACTGGGACGAGAGCACCCGGACCCTGGCCGAGGCGGTGACCCGTCTCAACACGAAGCTCGTCGAGTACGGACGCATCCGGAGCTCCGACCGTGTTCTCGACGCCGG
>JAJDNV010000129.1 GCA_022340545.1 Acidobacteriota bacterium
ACGCCGGTAGTCGATCTCCTCGCAGCGCTGAACGGCCTGCTCCACGAGACGACGTGAGAGATCCGAGGAGAAGTCGGGACGGTCCCGCTCCACGCGCTCGGGGCCCAGCTCCACGGCGCTCAGGAGCGCCGCCTGGAGCGAAGGGTCGTGCTCCTCGATGTAGAGCGCGACCCGCTCGTCCGGCAGCCGCACGAAGAGGGGCAGGACGAGAAACCGGAGGACCAGGCCGGCGAGGGCCGTCCAGGCGAAGACGCGGAAGGCGGCGATGGCCATGGGCGTGTAGCGGAAGTGGTCCATCCCGAAGGCCGACACCGCGAACGCCACCAGGCCGAAGCCGAGGGTGATGGCGGCGCCCCGTAGGGCGACCTTGAGCCTCCAGCGGCGCCGGACGCTGCCGATGATTCGCCGCAGGTCGCGACCCGTACCCCGGGGCCTCCCGGGGTCCATGCCCAGCGAGATCACCATCCCCACCTCCGCATCGACACGATCAACGCACCGCCTGGGACAGACGGTTCGAAAGGGCGGTCTCGGCCGCCAGCACGGCGAGGGCCGCGAGGAGGAGGAACCACCACCCGTTCTGGCCCTGCTGTCGTTCGGCACCCCCCAGAGCTGCGCCGTCCGAAGCGGCGCCTCCGACGCGCGTCAGGCCGGCGGCGACCTCCTCGGGATCCGCCGTCGTCAGGTCCGCCTCCCCGGGGTCCACGTTCACGGCGATCGTCAGCACTGCCTCCTCGTCCTCGTCGCGCGAGGGGCGGAGCTCGTAGAAGCCCGCGGCCTCGAGCCTCACGAATCGCCCGTCCCCCTCGACCAGTCCCCCCTCGGCGAGGGGGTTGAGCCCGATCCAGTGGCCCTCGTCGAGCTCCGGGAGCTCCAGAACGTCGCCCACCCGCCGCCAAGCGGGGGACTCGACATGCCCGGCAGCGTGGGCGACGAGGCGGTGCACGAAGGGCAGGAAGACCGGCTGAAGGGGGAGGTCGTTCCAGAGGGTGTCGAGGCTCGAGGTCCACAGCAGCACGCGCCCGCCCCCGAGAGGGATCTCCACGAGGGCCGGGTTGCCATCGTCGAAGCGGGCGAGGACCGTGGCGCTCGGGGCGCTGAGCGTCCGGTAGCGCTGGAACCGGGCGCTCGAGAAGTCGCCGCTGCGGGGCCGACGGAAGATCTCGAACACGGGGTGGTCGTAGTCGAGAAACGCGAGGTTCCCTCCCCAGTCTGCGGTCCGGTCCACGACACGCCCCTCCGCCGTCGCCGGGAGCTCGGGGGGGAACCCGTCCCGGCCCGCCGGGACGCCGCGCGCGCCGAGGGCCGCCAGGACCCCTCCTCCCCCCTCCACGAAGGTGCGCAGCGTCTCCCCGGCCTCGCCCGTCGGCCACGGCGTGTCGTTCAGGATCACCGCACCCGCCCCCGCCAGGTCCTGCCGCCGCAGCGCTAGGCGCTCCCGGAGCCGCACGTCGAAGCGGGGACGGTCGCCGATGGCCAGGGCCCGGCGCAGGAAGAGGCTCTCCGTGCGGCGGCCGCCGTCGCGCCCCACGATCAGGACGCCCAGCTCCCGGCCCGGTGCCAGGACGAAGCGGAACACGTCGTCCCGGGGCAGGGCGTCGGGCTCGAGCCGGACGAGGGCGTGCTGGGCCAGAGAGGGAACCGGGACGGGATCGAAGCGCACCGTGCCGGCGCTCTCGTCGCCGAGATCGAGGAGGCGGCTCCCGACCACCCGTCCCCCGAGCTCCAGCGTCACCGGGACGGGCT
This sequence comes from Acidobacteriota bacterium, assembly GCA_022340545.1. Taxonomy (GTDB): domain Bacteria; phylum Acidobacteriota; class Vicinamibacteria; order Fen-336; family Fen-336; genus JAJDNS01. The sequence goes on from JAJDNV010000129.1 coordinate 1,744, forward strand.
CGCCGGGTTCCTCACCCTGCCTCGCCACCCGGGCGGCGATGGCCACGCCCTCCCGGCCCCCCTCGTAGACGCGTTGCAGCGTGACCTCGGTGATGCTGCGGTTCCGTGCCTCGGTCTCGGAGAGATCGACCCAGCGCAGGTCGGTGCCCGCCGGGAGCAGGACCTCGTCGAGACCGTCCAGGGCCCGGCTCTGGAAGTCGCTCACCAGGATCAGCTCCCGGTTCTGCCGCCCGGACTCGTCGAGGAGGCGCATCCCCAGCTTGAGCGCCGGGGCGAAACGCGTTCCCTCCCAGCCCAGCTCGGCCTCGTCCAGGGCCGCCCCGAGGACGGCCCGATCGTCCGTGAGCGGGCCGGCGGCTTCGGCCCCTTCTCCAAAGAAGACGAGACCCGCGACGTCACCCGCGCCGGTCTCGTCGAGGACGCGGCGGGCCGCCTCCTGCGCCCGGGTCCAGCGGTCGCCGTAGCTCATGGAGTACGAGCGGTCGACGAGGACGACCCGGGCCGTCGCTCCGTCCACGAGTGGACGAGCGCGCTCGTTGCCGCGGAGCACCGGCTGGGCGAACGCCACGGCGAGCAGCGCGAGACCCCCACAGCGCAGGGCGAGGAGGAGCCAGTGGTGGATGCGCCGGCGACGCACGGAGTGGTGGGGGACCCGTCGCAGGAACATGAGCGACGGGAACACCCTCGTGTGGCGGCGTTCGCGCTGCACGAGGTGGAGGAGCACCGGCACGGACAGGGCCAGCAGACCGAGGAGAAAGGCAGGGGCGAGGAATCCCATCGGCGAGCCTACCTCACCCGATCGAAGCGCTGACGACGCACGAGGTAATGGAAGAGGGCCTGGTCCAGCGGCGTGTCCGTCTCGATGAGGAGGTAGTCCACCCGGTTCTCGCCGAACCGACGCTCGAGGGCGGCGACGTGCTCGGCCACCAGCGCCCGATACTGCTCCCGCATGTAGTCGGGCACCACGGGCATCCGCTCCCCGGTCTCGAGGTCCTCGTAGTTGGCGGACGCGTCGTCCGGAAAGCGCACCTCGGCGGGATCGAGGAGATGGAATACGATCACGTCGCTGCCGCGGCGGGCCAGGTGGCGCACCGCGCGCAGGGCTGCGTCTGGCTCCTCGTACAGGTCGGAGATCACGACGCAGATCCCGCGTCGCCGGCTGGCCTCGGCGGCCTTGAGGAGGGGCCCTCTCAGCTCGCCCCGGCCTCCCCCCTCGAGGCGGTCCAGGGCGTGGAGGACGGCCTCGCGGTGCTTGGCCGAGGGTGGAACAAAGTCGACAACGTCCTCGTCGAACGTCACCAGCCCGACCCGGTCCCTCTGCTTGTGGGCGAAATGGGTGAGGCAGGCCGCGAGGTAGCGCCCGTAGTCGAGCTTCGAGATCCCGTGGGACGAGAACTGCATGGAGCGCGACGCGTCGAGGAGCACCAGGAAGTTGGAGTTCGAGTCGGCCTCGAACTCCTTGACGTAATACCGGTCGGTCCGGGCGAACAGCCGCCAGTCGATCCGCCGGATGTCGTCTCCGGGCATGTAGGCCCGGTGCTCGGCGAAGTCCACCGAGCGACCCAGGTAGGGCGAGCGGTGCAGGCCGTTGATGAAGCCCTCGACGACGGTCCGAGCCAGGAGCTCGAGGTTCTCGATCCGGGCGAGCACCTTCGGATCGAGGAAGCGGGCTCCGGCGGTGGCGGGCATGAGGCTCACATCCTCGAACGGGGGACGGGGACCGCCTCGAGGAGCTGGTCCACGATCTGACCCGAGGTGACGCGCTCCGACTCGGCGTGGAAGTTCGTCAGGATGCGGTGACGGAACACGGGATGGGCGAGGGCCCGGACGTCGTCGAAGCTGACGTGGCTCCGGCCCCGCATCAGGGCCCGGGCCTTGCCCCCCAGGACGAGGTACTGGGCGGCGCGCACGCTGGCCCCGTACTCGACCCACTGGCCGACGAACTCGGGGTTGCCCTCTCCCCTCGGGCGCGAGCTGCGGGCCAGGCTGACGGCGTACCGGACAACCTCGTCCGCGACCGGAACGCGCCGCACCAGCCGCTGGAAGGCCACGATCTCGGCGCCCGTCAGCGCCGGGGTGAAGCGCACATCCTGGATCGCCGTCGTCTGGCGCACGACCTCGATCTCCTCCTCCTCGGGGAGGTAGTCGATGACGATGTCGAACATGAAGCGGTCGAGCTGGGCCTCGGGGAGCGGATAGGTGCCCTCCAGCTCGATCGGGTTCTGGGTGGCGAAGACGAAGAAGGGCTCCTCGAGGACGTACGTCTTGCCCTGGACCGTCACCCGGTGCTCCTGCATGGCCTCGAGGAGCGCCGACTGGGTCTTCGGCGGGGTGCGGTTGATCTCGTCGGCCAGCACCACGTTGGCGAAGACGGGCCCCGGCGCGAAGACCATCCTCCGCTGCCCGGTGTCCGGGTCCTCCTGGATGAGGTCGGTCCCGGTGATGTCTGAGGGCATCAGATCCGGCGTGAACTGGATTCGGGAGAACTTCAGGTCCAGAACCTGGGCCACGCTCTGGATGAGCAGCGTCTTGGCGAGACCCGGGACGCCGGTGATGATGCTGTTGCCGCCCACCAGGAGGGTCGTCAGCACGAGTTCCACGATGTCGTCCTGACCCACGATCTGCTTGCGCAGCTCCTCCACGATGTGATCGCGGCTCTCCTTCAGCTTGTCGGCGAGGGCGGCGTCGTCGTGGGGCTCGGGCAGGGCTTCTGGCTCGGTCAAGTGCTCACTCTCCTTTGTCGTCAGTGGGTCATCCCGTAGACGACGTAGTCCACACCCAGCTTGTACGCCTCGTTGCTGAGCTCGATCGGGATGAAGCCCGTGTCGGACCACTCCCAGTATTCACTGATGTCGGAATTGTAATTGGCCACCAGCATGAGGCGCCGGGTCGGGTCGTTGTCCTCGAAGACGCCGTAGTAGGCGGGGGGACCCGGCGCGAAGTAAGGGTGGTGGATGGTGTAGGGGTCGATGCGGAAGAAGACGTCGAAGATCGGGTGCGTGGCCTCCAGGGGGATGAGCCGCGCGTCGGCGAGCACGCGGCCGAGCCCTTCCACGAAGGCGTACCAGTGGGGACCCCGGAAGTCGTCGACGATCACGAAGCCACCCTTCAGCATGTACTCTCTCAGACTCCGAGCCTCCGCTTCGGTCATCGTCCAGAAGCCCGGCTCGCACACGTACGCCAGCGGATGGCGGAAGAGCTCCGGGTCGTCCAGCGCGAAGATGTCCGTGCCCTCGAGCGCGACGTCGATGGTTGTGGTCGCCTGCAGGATCTTCGACAGGTGGCTGTCGGAGCGGGGGTAGTCGTGGTTCCACTTCAGGTCGAGGCCCCAGGCGTAGTCTCCCGGCCCCCAGCGAGACGGGGTGAAGCGAAGGCGAGTGAAGGCGAAGCGACCGTCGTAGGGCACGTTCTCGTAGGGCACGTCGGGGGGCCCGAAGTCCGCCGCCGCGGGCAGCAGCCCCCCGAGGATGACGAGGAGCACGAGAGGGGCCCTCCTCACGACTCACCCTCTGTGGCGTTCCGCGCACGGTGGAGCTCGAGCAGGAGCGCTTGCGCTCGGCGGAATCGGGGGGCCAGCTCGAGGGCCTCGAGGACGACCCGCCGAGCGGCGGCTGCGTCTCCCGCTCCCCAGTGGGCCCGGGCGAGCTGGTAGAGCGCCTCGGGGCGGTCCACCGGGTCGAGGTCGAGGACGCTGCGACGGGCGCGCACGACGCCCCCGGTGTCGCCCAGGGACTCGTAGAGCTCGGCGAGACGGAGGTGAACGGCGGCCTCGGAAGGGTCGATGCAGAGCGCACGCTCGAGCCAGCGGGCCGCGGCGGCCGGGTCGCCCAGCTCCTCGGCCACCGACGCCAGGCGGAGGTGGGCGTCGTAGTGGGTCTCGTTGAAGGCCAGGAAGGCCTCGAGGTGTTTCCGTGCCGTCTGCAGATCCCCCTCCTCCAGGGCCAGCTGGGCCAGGAGCCAGCTGGGGCTGTCCCCCTCCGCGTACTCGGGGAAGAGCTCGAGGGCCCGCTCGAGATAGGGACGCGCCTTCTCGGGCTGGCGGTTCTCCAGCAGAGCCTTGCCCGCCGCGAGCTGGGCCAGGAAGTCGCCGGGGTCCTCGTCGGCGCCCTCGACCAGCTCGTCGCGGTGTCGGCGACGTGCGGGCCCCTCCGGCACGTCGACGGCCTCGACGGCGTGACCGAAGCGCTCGCGGACGAAGGCCTGGAAGCGGGCGTCGAACTCGTCGAGGTCCAGGCCGAGGAGGCTCTGGAACAGCTCCTCCGTGCTGCGCCGGTCCCGGTAGCCACGGAGCAGTCCCCGCACGGCCTCGAACCCGTAGTCCCGTTCGATCAGCTCCACCACCAGCGAGGCCTGGTAGTACGAGCGGGCCACCTGTTCGGGACCCTCGGGCCTCACGAAGCCGTCGTTGAGGCTCTCGATGGGGAGCAGCGCCTCGCGCTCGAAGGCGGCGATGAAGTCGAGGTTGACGTCGTCTCCCCAGCCCGGCCGGGCCCGGCGCTCCTCGTAGACCGAGATCCCCTCGGTGAGCCAGCGGGGGACCCGGTGGTCGGACAGACCCAGCGTGACCGAGTGGGCGAGCTCGTGCCATAGCGTCGAGGCCCAGTTGAACTCGCCGCGGGGTCGGGCCGAGGGCGAGTCGATGGCCACGACGCGCCCGAAGCAGACGCCGAGGGCCCCGAGGCCCGCGAGCCCCACCGTGCGCACCGAGAAGTCGGCGTGGCTCGGGAAGACCTCGATCCGGACGGGCTCGGCGACCCGATAGCCGTAGCGGCCCTCGAGCGCCTCCAGGGCCTCGTCGGCCACCTGGGCCACGTAGGGCTCGAGGAGGGCCGCCTCCTCTTGCCGGACGAACAGCTCCAGGCGCCCCACGCGCTTCGTCTCGTAGCGGTCGAAGGTGTCGAGGAGGTCGAGGGTGTTCTTGGTCCAGACGTTGTAGGGGTCGCCGGCGAAGGAGGCCTCGAGGCTCGCCCGACCCGCCTCGATGTCGCCGAGGCGGAGCAGGTTGACGCCCAGGGTCCCGTGGCCGCGCCACGAGCGGGGGTCGAGGCGCACCGCCTCCCGGGCGAAGTCCACGGCTTCTTCATAGAGACGGTTCCGGACGCACAGCTCCGCAAGCGTGTTGTAGAGATCGGCGTGGCGGGGATTCAGCGCGAGGACGCGATCCCGGAGCGCCCCGAACGCGGCCTCGTCTCCCTGTAGGTAGCGGCCGCCGGCCGCGACGGACAACGCCTCGAGGGAGGAGGGGTCCGTCTCGAGGGCCCGCTCGGCCTCGGCGATCGCCTCCTCGTAGCTTTCGAGCTCCAGCAGCGCCTCGGCCACCCAGACCCGCGTGTCGACCCGGCTCGGGGCCACCTCCAGGGCCCGCCGCGCCAGGGCCAGGGCGCCCTGGTCCCCGTCGAAATCCATGGTCCGGGCCATGGCCAGGAGGGCGCCGGGGTGGCTGGGGTTCATCTCGAGCACCGTCTTCAGGGCGTCCCGGGCCGCGACGGAGTCGTACTTCTCGAGATAGAGCGCACCCCGGGCGACCCGCGGCGCCGGATCCCCGGGGTCCGCGGCGATCGCCTCGTCGAAGGCGCGCAGGGCGTCCTTGTAGAGCTGAGGATCGCTGGGACCCAGCTGGTGGCAGGCGACACCCACGGCCAGGAGCTCCTCGGCGGCGAGGCCGCTGCGTGCGTTGTAGGCGTCGATGAGGGCCTCGTAGTCGGCCTCCGCCCGGGGATCTCCCCGCCGCTCTCGGAGCCGCCCCCGGTTCACCCGGGCGACGAGGGCGTCGGCGGCCTCCGCCGCGATCGCCCGGGAGAAGGCGTCCTCGGCCTCGTCCAGCCTCCCCCTGGCAGCCAGGGCCTCGCCGAGGACGTTCAGCAGCTCCGGGGATCCCCCGTCGACCAGGCGGCGCGCCACCTGCTCGGCCTCGTCGTACCGGCCGATCTCGAGGAGGGTCTTTGCCCAGTAGCGGTGTCCCGCGGGCGCGTCGGGGTTCTCGGTGGACCAGTCCTCGAAGGCGGCAATCGCCGCATCGTAGCGTCCACTTCGGGCGGCGATGACGGCCCCCCGGAGCTGGGCCTCGGCGGGAAGGGCGCCGGCGAGGGTGGCCACGAGAACGAGGGCGAGCCGAGGGATCATCGCTCCCCCCCGGCCGCGTCGATGGATTCGTTCTGGAGGGCGAGCTCGAGGAGGAGGGTCTCGAGCTGCTCGGCGTAGCTCTCGGGCGCGATCTCGTCCTTGCCGGCCCGCAGCGTCTCGATCTGGTCCTCGAGGTCGCGGCGGGCGGCGTAGAGGGAGGCGAGGGCGGGATCGTCGCTCGCGGTCTCTGCCTCGGCGCCCCCGTGTCCCTCTCCCTGGAGGAAGAGCCGGCGCGCCAGCTGCCCCTCGTCCTCGAGTCGCGCGTGCTCGGTCTGGAGACGGTTCTCGCTCTCGTAGAAGCGCTCGACCTCACGCGTGGTGTACGCGTAGGCCTCGAGGATGGAGACCCGGCCGTCCTTGTCCACGTCGGCGCCCTGCGTGGTGAGGGCGGTCACGAAGTGCTCGCCGAACACCGTCTGGTTGCGCTCCTGGCCGCTCTTCGTCGCGGTGACGACGACCCGCCCGGGCCCGGCCAGGGGCTCGGCGAAGGCCCCGCTGGCGCTGGCGGTGCTCACCAGCACAACCTCCTGGTCGTCCAGCGGCTCGAGGAGCCGGGCGAGCCCCGACGGCGTCAGGTCCGGGCCGGGCAGGTTGAAGCGACCCTCTCCCGAACGGAAGCTGCCGTGCCCGATCAGGACCACGAAGACCCGGTCGCCGGGCCGCACGCGGGCCGTCAGCTTCTCGAAGACCGACGTGAGGTTCTCCAGCGTGGAGCGCTGGTCGATGGTCGTGGGGTCGCGCTCGGGCTTCTCGGTGAGACAGTAGACGTTCTCGGCCGCCAGGCCGAAGCGGGTCTCCGCGGCGCTCGCCAGGGCGACCGCCTGCTCATGGAAGAGGTCGCGGAACTGGGGATCACCACCGAGACCCGCCACGACGACCAGGTGGCCTTCGGCCGCCACCGCCGGCGTCGCGACGAGGAGTGCCGCGAGGACGATTGCCCTCCTCACGCGAGCGCCCGCCACTTCCGGTATCCCCACTCGGTGCACGCCAGGGCCAGGGCGGCCAGGAAGAGCACCGGCATGTTCCACAGCTCCTTGCGCTCCTTCACGGTGGACCCGCTCTCCGTGTAGCTCAGGTCCTCGGGCAGGTCGGCCACCGTCTCCTCGGTGTAGAAGCGTCCGCCCGTTTCGTCGACGACGCGTTCCAGGAGCTCCGTGCGTCGCTCGGCCCCGAAGTACTCGGTCGTGAGCGGGGCCGCCTCGATCCAGGTTGTGGCCGAGCCCAGCGGCTCGCCGTGACGGGTGGCCTCCACCCGGGCCTCGTAGAAGCCGGGAGCGGCGGTCGAGAACCGGGTGGTGTACTCGCCGTCCCGTTCCACACTCCATTCCACGGGGTACTCGCGCTCGTGCCCGGCGGGGTCGACCACCACCGCGACAACCTGCGCGTCGTTGAGGCGCACGAACGCCTCGTCCCGCACCTCGACCCGGAGCTCCACCGCGCGCCCCGGGCTGACGCGGTCCTCGGACGGCATCACCCGGACGGGCCCCGGGACATCGCTGACGAGCCAGCGCAGCAGCTGCTGCCACAGCCCCTCGTGGGTGGTGTCGTCCAGCGGGATCTCGGCGTTCATCTGCCACTGCCAGGAGTCCTGGACCGTGAAGGCCAGCGCCTTGCCGCTCCCGTAGCGCTGGTAGGCCAGCACCACCTGAGGCGTGTCCTGTCCGTCGACCGTCCCGGTGAGGAGCGTCGCCGCCCCGGGCTTGGCCCGGGAGACCGGGTTGACGATGGACAGCGGGGGAAGGGCCCCCCAGCGCTCGGCCGACTCGGCCTCGGTCGCGCCGAGCTGCGTGATCCCGTGAGTGCGTCCGAAGGGCGTCAGCTCGACGTCGACGCTCGCGAAGAACCGCTTCGGCTCGACCTCCTCGGCCTCCCCAAGGACCACGGGCAGGGCGTCCGCCACCGGAGTCCGTGCGTACCCTCCCTCGGAGAACGAGTGTCGCCCGCCCAGCATGAGGAGGCCGCCGCCGCGCTCGCTCACGAAGTCGCCGATCATGCGGAGCTGGTCGCCGGTGAAGAAGCTGGCCTCGATGCTGCCGAGGATCAGCCCACGATAGCGATAGAGCTCCTCCCGGGTCCGGGGGAAGCCGTCGGCAAGCTCCTCGGCGTCGTCGACCCCCACACGGTAGAACTTGTTCTCGGACGTCCGCAGCAGCGTGACGACCCTGAGATTGTCGTCCCCGTCCACGGCACGCCGCAGGAACTTGGCCTCGAAGCGCGGCTCACCCTCGAAGTAGAGGATCTTCTCCTCGCGGTCCACCACCCGGACGAGCACGTCACGCCGGTTGTTCTCCACCACCTGCTCCCCCTCGAGGGGCACCACCCGGAAGGTGAAGACCCGTGGCCCCGGCTCGGAGGCCGTCGCGTGCACCCTCACGCCGATCTCACCGAGGACCGGGAGCTCGACGTCCTCGGTGTGAACGACGCGCCCACCGTCCTCGACCACGAGCTGGACGCGCTCGCCGGCCAGCCCCCGGTGGGTGAGACGAACATCGGCAACGAGTGTGGTGTCCTCGAGGACCGCCCGTGGCGCCTCCACCCGGGAGACCTCGAGGTCGCGTTCGAACCGCTCGCGCCCGAGCCCGACCGCGTAGACGGGGACTCCCGCGGCCCGGAGGGCCACCAGGACCTCGGTCAGGGCGCCGTCGGTGTTGTCGGCCCCGTCGCCGACGACGACGAGGCCGGCCAGGGGCACGGTACTCAGCTCCTGGCGGGCTCGGGCGAGGGCCGTGGCCAGGTCGGTCAGCTGCCCGGCAAACAGGAGGCTGTCGACCCCCGCGACGCGCTCCGCGCTCTCGGCGAAGCGCAGGTAGCGGAGCTTGAAGCGGGCCTCGAGGGCCTCGAGCAGGGGGCTGTCCGGGTCGCCGAAGGTGGCGCGGACGAACTCGGAGCGGGCCCGACCGTCGTCATCGGCGATCCGCATGCTGAGCGAGTCGTCGACGAGGACGCCCACGAAGCTCTGCTGCGGGACCACCGTCGAGAGGACCAGCACCGGACGACAGAGGCTGAGGACCAGGATCCCCAGGAGAGCGACACGCAGGCCCGTCAGCAGCACCCGATCGCGACCGTCGGCCTTGCCGCGGGCACGGCTGTAACGGAGGAGGGTCGGGGTCAGCAGGGCCGCCAGGACCAGCAGGCCGACCAGTACTGGCCAGGACACACCGAGGCCGAGACTCCCACGCTCGAAGAGCGTGGGTCGGTACTTGAAGAGGAGCTCGAAAAGAGCCTCCAAGGACAGATCGCTCCTGCTCTTACGCCCCCACCAGCTTTTGGCCCAGGATTAGAGCTTAGCATCCGCGAGAGCGCCCGCGTGGAGGGACACGCGCGGCGCCCTTGTCTGGCCTGCTCCAGAGGTTGCGGTCGGGTGTCCGCCGCCGGCGGCCCGCCCGGCGGAGGTGGAAACCCCCACCCCGTCCGGCTAACCTGATCGCTCAGCGAGGGCTGATGAGAACGAGCGAACGAGTCGCACTGGCCGTCCTGATTGTCGTCCTCGACGTCGCGGTCTTCGTGGTCCCGGTGACGGGACTGCTCGCGGCGTGGGTGCTGCTCGCCCGGCCCCCGTGGTTCCGGGAGTGGGTGGACCGGTTGTACGGCTACACCACCTCGGGCACGACGTAGGGCTCGCGATAGTTGCGCTTCACGTACATGTTGGCCCAGTCGCCGTACTGGTCGACGAATCTCTCCTGCCCTTCATCGAACGTGAGGGTGGGTCCCAGGGCGATGGGATTCCTCTCGAGGTCGATCTCGTTGGCGTCGAGATGGCTGAGGAGTCGATCCACGGCCTCGGAGGCGGTTGGATAGTCGCGGACCGCCTCCTTGATGGTCCGGGGTCGCTCGTGCCGCCCCAGACGATAGGAGATGTTCCCCATGTGGCACAGGGAGGCCGAGATGTGACCCGCCCGGAGGTCGGCGCGCAGGTCGCCCGCCTCGCGACTCCGCAGTACCTCTATGAAGTTGGCCTGATGGGTCTCCCCACCATCCCCCGGGAAGTGCTTCATGCGGTTGCCCTGATGGTCATAGGTGAATCCACCGCCCCGTCCCCCGGCGAAGGAGCCCCCTTCGCACTCGATGTGCATGGTGACACGCAGCCGGTTGTAGTCGTCCATGGCCGAGCTGCCCTTCGCCCGCGGCAGGCCCCGGATCTCGTAGGTCATGGGGACGGGCTTGAAGTCGATGTAGACGATCATGGTGTTGGGGGTTTCCCCGTCGTCGTCGTATCCGAACCGTCCGCCGAGGGCGAAGACCCGGGTGGAGAGGGTGTCCTGGCCGAGGGCCCAGCGCGCGTCGTCGATCGTGTGGGCGCCGAGGTTCCCGAGCTCGCCGGTGCCTGTATCCCAGGACCAGTGCCAGCGATAGTGCAGGTCCCGGCGCCGGAGCGGCAGCAGGGAGGCCGGTCCCTGGAACAGGTCGTAGTCGACCGTGTCGGGAACGGGCTGGGGGCCATTGACCTTGCCGATGCTCTCCCGCGGGAAGAAGGCGAAGGTCCGCATGGACCGGATCTCACCGAGATTCCCCGCCTGAACGTAGGCGATCGCCTCGCGGAGCCCCACGTCCGAGCGGTTCTGGGAGCCCACCGCGACGATGCGGCCGTACTTGCCGGCCGCTTCGATCATCTTGCGTCCTTCCCAGATGTCATGGGTGGCGGGCTTCTCGATGTAGACATCCTTCCCGGCCTGACAGGCCCACACCGTCATGAGGGCATGCAAGTGGTCGGGCGTCGCCACGACCACGGCATCGACGTCCTGGTCCTCCAGGAGCTTCCGATAGTCGACATAGGTCTTGACGCTCTCGTTGCGCTCGTCGAACTTGGCCTTCTGAAGGTCGATGAACTCGGTGTCCGCGTCGCACAGGGCGACCACGCGGACCCCGGGCAGCTTCCGGAAGACCTCGATGTGCTGGATCCCCTTCTTGCGAAGGCCGACGATGGCCACGTTGATGGCGTCGTTGGCTCCGAGCGGCCGAGCCCGGGCCGAGCGGACCGCTCGGGCACCCAGGCCCAGCAGGACACCCACGCCCGCCGAACGATGGAGGAACGAACGTCGATTCAAGGGGCTCATCGTGTCTCCTTCCCCTGCCCACGGCACGCCACGCGATCCGGGCCGGCGGCCCACCTCTCGGGCAACGCGGCGAGCGCCAGGCGGCGACCGGCTGGGCGGCCAGGCCCGGTGCCGGGCATTGTAGCCTCAGTCAGCGCGGCGATCCCCGCCTCGCCGGAGGGGACCATGGGGCAAGCGGTCTATGGCGCGGAAGACGCAGCGTATGGTAGAAACGCTGCGTATGATTCATATGACGCACCGGAAGGGGGCGGCATGAGCTGCGGACGGCATGGTGTGAGGCGGCGTGACTTCCTGCGACACGGCTCGGTGGCGAGCGGGGCGGCCCTCCTCGGGCTCTCCCGTTTCCCCCACGCCCTCTACGCCTCCGAGCAGAAGAAGGCGGCGCAGGACGTGATCGCCCTCGGCAAGTCGGGGATCGAGGTGTCCCGTCTGGCCCAGGGGACCGGCACCTACGGGTTCGGCAAGGAGTCGAGGCAGACGAAGCTGGGCCTGCAGGGGCTGGCCGAGCTGCTCCGAGCTGGCGTGGACCAGGGGCTCAACTTCTGGGACGTGGGCGACAACTACGGAAGCCATGCCCACGTGAAGGAGGCGCTGAAGACCGTCGCGCGGGACAAGGTCGTGATCATGACCAAGCTCAACATCTCCGATGCGAAGGGGGTCGAGAAGGATCTCGACCGCATCCGCCTGGAGATGGGCACGGACATGGTCGACATCGTCCTCATGCACTACATGCATACGCCGGACTGGCCGACGCTTCATGCGGGACCCATGGAGGCGCTCAGCGAGGCCAAGGAGAAGGGGCTCGTCCGAGCCGTCGGCATCTCGAGCCACGCGATCCAGGCTCTCGAGGCCGCAGCAAGGACCGATTGGGTCGACGTGCTGCTCACCCGGTTCAACCCGGTGGGCGTCGAGATGGACACCGACGCGGCGACCGTCGCACCGGTCATGGAAGGGCTGCGGCGTCAGGGCAAGGGCGTCATTGGAATGAAGATCCTGGGGCAGGGCTTCCTCCGTGAGGAGGTGGACCCGGCGCTGCAGTTCGTTCTCGCCTCGCCGGCGCTCGATAGCTTCACGATCGGCGCCGAGAACCGCGCCGAGCTCGAGGACCTCATCCAGAAGATCCCGGCGGCCAGCGTCCGGGGCTAACCGGCCTCCCCCGAGACCAGTCGGCCCTCGGCCATGGCCAGGGTCGCTCGGCAGGCCCACTCGGCCACGGCCTGCCCTGCAGTCACGTCCGCCAGCGGCTGCGCGGGCTGGCGGACACTCCTGACGAATGCGGCGCAGGCCAGCTGAGTGGGCTCTACGTGCTCGTCCTCGGCCGGGGCCAGGGGCTCACCCGGTCCCCGGTACGGCACGCCGTGTTTTCGCGTCGGCGCGGTGGTTGCGTCAGTGCCGGCGTCCTCCCGCACGTGAGCCGAGTGCTCGCTCCTGGGCTCCCAGTAGAGGGCCGCGTCGGCGTTGGTCATCACCAGGGCTCCGTCGGTCCCGAAGACCCGGGTCTGGGTGCCCTCCATGGAGTTGGTGCTGAGAGCGCTGAAGACCAGGGTGCGGCCCCCCGGGTAGCGAAAGACGGCGGCCACGTTGTCGGGGAGGTCGCGGCCGTCTTTCCAGAAGTCGACGCCCCCGGCGGCCAGAACGGTCTCAGGCGAGGCCTCGAAGATCCAGTTGGCGAGGTCGAGCTGGTGAGCGCCCAGGTCGGCCAGGGGTCCTCCGGAAAACTCGGAGTAAAGCCGCCAGTTGGCGAGGCGGGCCGCCGCGGGGTCGGTGGCCGAGGTGCGCCGCCGGCCGTCGTCGTTGCGGTGCCAGATCGCGTGGATGCGCTGGACCTGGCCCAGCTCTCCCTCTCGGATGCGCTTCACGCCCTCCTGGATCCAGGGCGCGTATCGATACTGATGACCCACCTGAAGGACCTTCCCCGTGCGCCCGACGGCCTCGGTCACCTTCCGGCACTGGTCGATGGTGTGGGCCAGGGCGATCTCGCAGTAGACGTGGCGGTCGTGGTCCAGGGCGGCCAGGGTGTGCTCGGCGTGAAGGTGGAGCGGTGAGGCGACGACCACCGCGTCGATGTCGGACTCGTCCAGCATCCTTCGGTAGTCCTCGAAGTCCGCCGTCTCCTGGCGGGCGAGGAAGCGTCCGACCTTGAGCCGCGAGGGGTTCGCGTCGCACAAGGCCGTCACCTCGACCTGTCCCGTGCGCATGAAGGCACGGATGAGGTCCCGGCCCCGGTCGCCCACGCCGATGACACCCAGCCGCAGCGCCCCGGAGGGATCGGTCGCCTGCGCCCGGCTCTCGCCCGCCAGGGCGGTCAGCCCCGCCGCCACCGGAGCAGCTCCCAGGAACGTTCGCCTCTTCAATGAGCACCCCCTCGTCAGGCCATCCCGTTCGCAATTCAATGATATACGAGGCTCGTGGTCTCACTGATCCTGTGGCTCGTTCTCATGTTGACATGCCTCGAAGGAGAACCGTCGTACCGGAAAGGAGTGATCCATGAGTCGACGTGACCTGTGTTGGACCGCACTCTTGTGTGCCTGCTTCCTGCAGTCAGCCACCGGCGTTCACGCGGTGGACGAGTGGAAGCCCGTGGGAGGCAAGATCATGTCCGAGTGGGGTCGGAGGATCACGCCGGACAACGTGCTGCAGGAGTATCCCCGGCCCCAGCTGGTGCGCGCCGAGTGGGTGAACCTGAACGGCCTGTGGGACTACGCCATTCGACCGGCAAGGCGACGGAACTGGACCCCGGGGACGAAGCCCGGAGAGGCGCCGGCCACCTGGGATGGCCAGATCCTCGTTCCCTTCTGCGCCGAGTCCGCGCTGTCCGGGGTGAAGAGAGACGTCGGTATCGTCAACCGGCTGTGGTATCGCCGAACGATCGAGATCCCCGCGGCGTGGAACGGGCAACGGGTGCTTCTGCACTTCGGCGCCGTCGACTGGGAAGCCCACGTCTACGTGAACGGCGAGCTGGTCGGTGAGCATCGGGGCGGGTATGACCCCCTCTCACTTGACATATCCCCCGCCCTGAAAGGTACCGGACCACAGGAGCTCGCGGTCGCCGTCTGGGACCCCACGGATGCCGGGACGCAGCCGCGCGGCAAGCAGACCCAGGATGCCTGGGGCATCTGGTACACACCGGTGACGGGCATCTGGCAGACCGTCTGGATGGAGCCGGTTCCGCCGGCGTCGATTGCCGACCTCGAGATCGAGACCTCGGTGGATCGGGAAGAGATCTACGTGCGCGTCAGGGGCGATGGCACGACCGGCCGCCACTCGGTGTCGGTGGAGGTCCTGGACAATGGCCAGGCGGTTGCGACTGCCGAAGGAGAAACCGAAGACCGGCTCCGCCTGGGGATCGATGCGCCAAGACTCTGGTCCCCCGAGGATCCGTTTCTGTACGACCTGAAGATCACCCTGTCCGACGGGGGAGAGGTCGTGGATGCCGTGACCAGCTACACGGGGATGCGGAAGATCACGCTGAACAAGGACGGTGCCGGCGTCAATCGTCTGTTTCTCAACGACCGGCCCTTGTTTCAGTACGGCCCGCTGGACCAGGGATGGTGGCCCGACGGCCTCTACACCGCGCCTTCCGACGCGGCGCTGAAGCACGACATCGAGGTCACGAAGCAGCTGGGCTTCAACATGCTGCGAAAGCACGTGAAGGTGGAGCCGGCACGGTTCTACTACTGGTGCGACAAGCTTGGCGTGCTGGTGTGGCAGGACATGCCGAGCGGCGACCAGTTCGTCCGTCCGGGGCAGCCGGACTTCGTCCGCAGCGACCGTTCTGCGGAGCAGTTCGAGCTGGAGCTGCAACGAGTGATCGACGCGTTTCGGCACTTTCCCAGCATCGTCATGTGGGTGCCCTTCAACGAGGGCTGGGGGCAGTACGACACGCAGCGGATCGCCGAATGGATCAAGAGGTACGACGGTGGGCGACTGGTGGACTCGGCGAGTGGCTGGGCCGACAGGGACGTGGGAGACGTCCACGATCTGCACAAGTACCCCGGTCCGGCCGCGCCGGCAAACGAACCCGCCCGGGCCGCGGTGCTGGGCGAGTTCGGTGGACTGGGCCTGCCGCTCGAAGGGCACACGTGGGTCAGCGACGACAACTGGGGATACCGCAAGTACACGACAAAAGCCGAGCTACTGGCCGCCTACGAGGAGCTACTGCGGAAGCTCGAGCCGATGGTCCGCGACGGTCTGGCCGCAGCCGTCTACACGCAGACAACCGATGTGGAGACGGAGACCAACGGCTTGATGACCTACGACCGCGCGGTGATCAAGCTCCCGGCAGCAAGGCTGCGAGAGATGGCGGACCGGTTGTATCGTGCCGGCGCAGGAAGGTCGGAATGAAGCCTGGTCACGCCATCCTCGTCTCGCTTCTCGTCTCCACCGTCG
This sequence comes from Acidobacteriota bacterium, assembly GCA_022340545.1. GTDB lineage: Bacteria > Acidobacteriota > Vicinamibacteria > Fen-336 > Fen-336 > JAJDNS01. The sequence continues at coordinate 17,310 of JAJDNV010000129.1, forward strand.
CCGCCAACGGCTTCACCGAGACCATCCGTGTCCTCGCCGACCCCGACACGCCACAGGTGGCGCCGGTCCTGGCCGAGCTGCGCGCTTCGGCCGTCGACGCGACCTTTGGCCTCGGGACCTTCGATTCCCTGGATGGGCCGCGCGACGCGCCGACGATCGTCCTGTTCATCCTCGACGACAACGCCGTCCTGCAGGCCATGAAGGCCTCCGGCTGCACCCCCTCCCCCGACCTGAAGCCGGAGGGGTTCAGCATCCGCCGGTCCACTGGCGGCGGTGGGCAGACCATCTGGGTGGCCGGCTCCGACGGGGCCGGGCTGCTCTATGGCGGGTTCGAGCTCGCGGAGCAGCTCGCCATCTCCGGCTGGGACGGCGTTCGTAGCACCGACCAGAACCCCTACATGCCCATGCGGGGGACCAAGTTCAACCTTCCCCTCGACGTCCGCACGCCGACCTACTCGGACCCGGGTGAGTCCGCCCAGGTCAACTTGCCGGAGATGTGGAGCTTCGAGTTCTGGAAGGGCTACATCGACAACCTGGCCCGGCACCGATACAACTTCGTCTCGCTCTGGAACCTCCATCCGTTTCCCTCGCTCGTGCGGGTGCCGGCCTATCCCGACATCGCCCTGGACGACGTCATGAGGTCCACGAGCATCCGCCGGAGGCTCTACGAGCTCAGCGCACGGGACTTCGACGACCCGGAGATCATGCGCGATCTCGAGATCGTCAAGGTCATGAGCATCGACGAGAAGATCCGCCACTGGCGGCGGGTGATGGAGTACGGGAAGAGCCGCAACATACACTTCTACTTCGTGACCTGGAACATCTACCCCTACGGCACGTTCGGGAAGTACGGGATCACCGCCGATACCGAGAACGAGACCACCGTCGACTACTACCGGGCGAGCGTGAAGCAGCTGTTCCTGACCTATCCCGACCTGGCCGGCATCGGCCTGACGACGGGGGAGAACATGCCCGGGGCCACCTTTCAGGAGAAGGAGGACTGGGCCTTTCGAACCTACGGCCGCGGAGTGCTCGACGTCGTCGAGGAGCAGCCCGATCGAACGATCACCTTCATCCACCGGCAGCACGAGGCGAGGGCCACGGAGATCTCCGAGACGTTCGCCCCCCTCATCAACCACGACAACGTCAATTTCATCTTCAGCTTCAAGTACGCGCAGGCCCACTCCTACAGCTCGACGAGGCAGACGTACCATCCCGAGTTCGTCGCCGACATCACCGCCGCGGGTGGCCTGAAGACGATCTGGACGCTCAGGAACGACGACAACTACCTGTTCCGCTGGGGGGCTCCCGACTTCGTCCGGGAGTTCATGACGAACATCCCCTACGACGTCTCGAGGGGCTACTACTTCGGCTCAGACGGGTACATCTGGGGCCGGGAGTTCTCCAGCAAGACACCCCGGATTCCGCGCGAGCTCGAGGTCGAGAAGCACTGGTACAGCTTTCTGTTGTGGGGACGGCTGGGATACGACCCCGGGCTCGGGAACGAGCGCCTCGTCTCGATCCTCGAGCGTCGATATCCCGGCGTATCGGGAAGCGACCTCTTCAACGCACTGCAGGACGCCTCCATGATCTATCCCCTGACCACCGGGTTCCACTGGGGGGCACTCGACTTCCAATGGTACGTGGAGGGGTCCTGCAGCCGGAACAACGAGGCGAACACCTCGAGCGGGTATCACGACATCCAGACCTTCATCTCTCATCCGACGCACCCGGGCACGGACTACGTTTCGATCCCCGACTTCGTCGAGTCTCGGGCCTCCGGAGAGGAAGGGCCAGGGACAACCCCGCTCGAGCTCGCGCAGCGGATCGAAGAACGCTCGGATCGGGCTCTCGAGCGGGTCCGGAGGCTGCGTCCCCGGGGCAATCTCGAGCTCTGGCAGCTGCTGGAAGACATCAGGGCCATGGCATACCTGGGCAAGCACTACAGCCACAAGATCCGGGCGGCCACGGAGATCGCCCTGCACTGGGCCACCAACGCCCGGGAGCACCGGTTGAATGCCATCCGTCATGCCCAGATGGCGGCCCTCTACTGGCGCACGTACGTCTCGTACGTGAGTGCCGCCCACGAGACTCCGATCTGGTTCAACCGTCTGGGCGAAGTGGACTGGAAGCTCTTCTACTTCGATGCCCTTCACGACATCCGGTCCGTCGGGGGGCAGCTGGATCTCCCATCCATGGAGATCACCGAGG
>JAJDNV010000141.1 GCA_022340545.1 Acidobacteriota bacterium
TACGGCGTTGTAGACACACATGATCGAGTGGGCCCCGCCCTCCACGACGGTGGCGGGCGGAACTCCACCGAAGTCTCCAGGCGATGTGCGTCGAGGTCAGCGGGGCAGGGTCTGCTCACCCTTGATGTCGAACGCCCCCGCGATGGCCGGCGCGCCGGTGTCCGGCTGTCCACCGCCCACGCTGATTCCGTATCGGCCGGTACGCACGACGTGGACGCCGTCGACGCTCACGTGACTCAGGTCGCGGTCGCTCAGCTTGAAGTCCACCATCCGGCGCTCGCCGGGCTTCAGGTGGACGCGAGTGAAGCCCCGGAGGGCCCGCAGGGGCGCGCCGGGAAGCTCCGGGAACGTGAGGTAGACCTGGACGACCTCGTCGCCCTCGCGGTTGCCGGTGTTCTCCACCGCGGCCTGCACGAGGAGAGGCTCGCCGGCGTCCACCTCGGCAGGCATCTGGAGGTCCGAGTAGGCGAAGGTCGTGTAGCTGAGGCCGTGCCCGAAGGGGAAGAGGGGCTCGCCCTCGAAGTAGCGATACGTCCGGCCCGCCATCGAGTAGTCGGTGAACTCCGGCAGCTGGTCAATGCCCTCGTAGACGGTGACGGGCAGCCGTCCCGACGGGTTGTTGGTGCCGTCCAGCGTCTGGGCGATCGCCGTGCCGCCCTCTTCGCCCGGATACCACGCCTGCAGGATGGCGTTGGCGTTCTCCTTCGCCCAGTTGAGGGCGATGGCGCTGCCGCTCATCACCACCACCACGAGGGGCTTGCCCGCACTGCCGACAGCCTCGAGGAGACGCTGCTCCTCCCGGGGCAGGCCGAGCCGCGTTCGATCGCCCCCTTTGAAACCTTCCTGGTCCACCCCGGACTCCTCGCCCTCGAGGTCGGACGTGATGCCGACGACGGCCACCACGACGTCGGCGTCGCGAGACGCGGCGACCGCTCGGGCCTCGATGTCCGGCTGCGGTGGTAGCCAGACCAGCCGCGTCGACGCAAATCGACCGGGAACGGAGTCGACGCGGATGGCATACCGGCGGTCCTTCTCGAGGGTGACCTCGGCGATGCCGGGTGTCCGCGGGCCCCTGCTCGTGGTATCGACCAGCGGCTCGTCGTCGAGGAACAGCCGGTTCCGGAACCCCTCGACGCCGAGGCGGTAGGTGCCGCTCTCCGGCGGCGTCAGGTAGCCGGTCCACCGCGTGGGACGCGGAGGTGGGGGCAGCTGGTCGAAGTCCGGCCGCGGCCCTTCGCCCCGGCGGCGCCCCACGAGGACCTGGGGATCCGTCCGCGTCTCCACGGGCGCACCGCTGAACTCGGGGGTCTCGAACACCTCGGCCTTGAGGCCCGGGGCGCCCGTGTCGGTGGACAGCGCCGTCGCCGGGACCGGAACGTCGGGCCTGATAAACGTGGTGCCCGGCTCGAACACGACGCGCGCCTTCGGGAACTGTGCCCGGATGCCCTCCAGGGCCGTCGTCGAGCGCGAGGGGAAGCCGTTGTAGTTGCCCAGGAGCACACGACTGTTGTCGGCCAGCGGCCCCACCACGGCGATTCGGCCTGGCGCCTTCGCGAAAGGCAGGACGCCGTCGTTCTTCAGCAGGACCATCGACTCCCTGGCGAGCTGCAGGGCCAGCTCCCGGTGGGCGGGGCTGTCAAGCTCGGAGTCCGGCACCTGGGCGGCCTTCACCTGGTCGGGAGGGTCGAAGAGCCCGAGCTCGAATCGCGTGCGCAGCATCCGCTTGAGGGCCACGTCGATCTCGGCCTCGGTCAGCAGCCCCTCGTTCACGGCGTCGATGTAGCGTTGGTAGTCGGGCGGCCCCCCACGGCCGAACAGGACGCTCGTCGTGCAGTCGTTGTCGAGCCCGGCTTTGACCGCGAAGGCCCCCGCCTCGGCGGCGGACCGGGCGTACTCGTGGCCCGTCTCGATGTCCCTGACGGCGTCGCAGTCGCCCGTCACGAAGCCCGTGAACTGCCAATCCTCCCGCAGCGTGCGGTCGAGAAGGTACTCGCTGGCGCAGCCGGGAACGCCGTTGACGGCGTTGTACACGCACATGACGGACTTCACCCTGCCCTCGACGACCGCCGCGCGAAACGCGGGCAGATAGGTGTCCTCGATGTCGTGGGCGGAGGCCCTGGCGTCGAAGCCGTGTCGAAGGGGCTCCGGGCCCGAGTGGACGGCGTAGTGCTTCGCCGTGGCCGTCACGACGGGGTGGCCGGGGTCGTCACCCTGCATGCCCGTGATGAAGGCGACGGCCAGCCGGGCGGTGAGGAAGGGGTCCTCACCGTAGGTCTCCTGCCCGCGGCCCCACCGCGGATCCCGGAAGATGTTGATGTTCGGCGAGAAGAAGGTCAGGCCGCCCATCATGCGCCCGGCGCGCCCGGCCCGGGCGGCCTGGTTGTACTTGACGCGGGCTTCCCGGGCGGTGGCCTCCGCCATCTTGTGCAGCGTCGGCACGTCGAAGGTGGCGGCCAGGCCTATGGCCTGCGGGAACACCGTGGCGTAGCCGCGGCCGGCCACGCCGTGCAATGCCTCGGACCAGAGGTTGTACTCGGGAACGTTCAGCCGCGGGATCGCTCGGGTGGTGTTGACGAGCTGGGAGGCCTTCTCCTCGATCGTCATGCGCGCCACGAGATCGTCGACACGCTGGTCCACCGGCACCGCCGGATCCTGGAACGGGAAGGCGCTCTCCCGGGCGTGGAGCACGGGCCCCGCACACACGAAAGCGCCCGTGAGGATGGCGAACAGGAGAGAAGCTCGTAGCGAAGGCATGATAACGCTCCTCAAGGCTGGGCTGGAGTATAACGCTCGGCACAAGCGGGCCACCTCGTCGGAGCCCTTCGGGATGCTAGACTTCGGCTCGCGGTGACTCGCTTGCGGGTGACCTCCGCAGGACGTTGTGGGGCGGCGGCGCCTCCAACGTCTGCCGAGGCTTGCCAGATCCGAGGCCATCTCCTTTGAGAGGTGAAGAAATGGGTCATTCACGCGCGCGCACGTTGGGACGGGTCTACGGTCGCTGCCTCCTGGCTCTCGGCCTCACCATGATGGCCGTGCTGCTCGCCCCGACGAGAGGGGCCGCCGAGACGGTGGCATTGTCCATCGATACGTCCGCCGCGGGCGCGAAGATCGACCGCAACCTCTTCGGCCAGTTTGCCGAGCACCTCGGCCACGGCATCTACGAGGGCGTCTGGGTCGGTCCCGATTCCTCGATCCCCAACACCCGTGGCATCCGCAACGACGTCGTGGCCGCCCTCAAGGCGCTCAAGGTTCCGAATGTGCGGTGGCCGGGCGGGTGCTTCGCCGACGAGTACCACTGGCGCAATGGCGTCAGTCCGCGCGCGGTGACCCTCAACCCCAACTGGGGCGGCGTCACCGAGCCGAACAGGTTCGGGACGCACGAGTTCATGGACTTCCTCGAGCAGATCGGCAGCCAGGCGTTCGTGTCCATCAACGTCGGCTCGGGCACTCCGCAGGAGGCGGCGGAGTGGCTGGAGTACATGACCACCGCCCAGCCGACGGCCCTGGCCGCGGAGCGCGCCGCCAACGGCCGCCCGGATCCCTGGTCGGTCCCCTTCCTGGGCATCGGGAACGAGAGCTGGGACTGCGGCGGCAACATGACGCCCGACTACTACCTGAGCCAGCTGAAGATCTACAGCCGCTTCGTCAGGAACTTCAATCCGGCGCAGCAGGAGGGCGCACGCCGAATGCTGAAGGTCGCGGTGGGACCGGGTGGCGACGGGCCACGCTGGACGGAGTGGACCGAGACCATCATGAAGGCGTGGCAGGGTCACACATGGAGCTGGGACATCGACGGCCTGTCGCTGCACAACTACACGGTGGTGAGGTGGCCGCCGGCGTACGAGTCCACGCGGTTCGGCGAGAAGGAGTACGCCGAGATACTCCAGTCGACCCTGCAGATGGACAGCATCATCAAGACCCACTCGGCGATCATGGACAAGTACGACCCGGAGAAGAAGGTCGCACTGATCGTCGACGAGTGGGGCGCCTGGTACGCTCCCCTGCCCGGCAGCCACCCGGGCTTTCTCGTCCAGCAGAACAGCCTGCGGGATGCCGTCCTGGCCGCCCTCAACCTGAACATCTTCGCGCGCCATGCCGACCGCGTCCGCGGAGCGAACATCGCCCAGATGGTCAACGTCCTTCAGGCGATGATCATGACGGACGAGGAGAAGATGATCCTCACGCCGACCTACCACGTCTTCAGGATGTACGTCCCGTTCCAGGACGCCACCTTCGTGCCCGTCCGCTTCGACGCGGGCACCTACGCCCACGGCGAGATCACCCTCCCGCGGCTGGATTCGATCGCCGCGAAGGACGCGGCGGGGAGGGTCTGGCTGGCCCTGACGAACCTCGATCCCGCCCGGCCGGTGACCGTGGAGGCGAGGCTCCCGGGCCTCGTCCCCCGCTCCGCCGCCGGCGAGACGCTGACGGCCGCCCGGGTCGACAGCATCAATACGTTCGAAGCGCCCGAAACCGTCGCTCCGAAGCCGATCGCGGCAGAGGTCGAAGGCCCCGTGCTGACCCTGGCGCTGGAGCCGAAGTCGGTGACCGTGATCTCGGTGGAGCCATGACGGGAGCCGGAGCGATCCGCCCTCGCGGGTCGGGCTCGTGGGAACGCGCGAGGGGATTTGACCGAGGAGGTGTGAGATGAAGCCGCTTGGATGGGCGTTCCTTTTCCTGGCCAGCGTCTGCTCGGCGCAGGAGTCGGCCGACTTCCGACCCGCGACGACCAACGTCTGGGGAGGGCAGTATCCTCGCGTCGACGGCGCGGGGAGGGTCGAGGTCCGTATCAAGGCGCCCGAGGCGTCCACGGTCCGGCTCAACTTCTGGAGCGGACCGAAGGTGGACATGGTGAAGCAGGAGGACGGCTTCTGGGCGTTCACCACCGACCCCCTCGCCCCCGGCCTCCACTACTACACGCTGATCATCGACGGCGCGGACGTGAGCGATCCCGGCAGCCAGCATTTCTTCGGCGGTGGCCGGTACGCGAGCGCCGTCGAGGTCCCGGAGCCCGGCGTCGACTTCTACGACATTCGATCCGTGCCCCACGGCCAGGTGCGCGAAGTCTGGTACGACTCGAAGATCACCGGCACCTGGCGCCACGCCCTGGTCTACCTCCCCCCGGCGTACGAGGAGCAGCCCCAGACGCGCTACCCCGTCCTCTACCTGCAGCACGGCGGCGGCGAGGACGAGACCGGGTGGATCCGGCAAGGCCGCGCCAATTTCATCCTCGACAACCTGATCGCCGCCGGAGACTGCAGGCCGATGATCGTCGTCATGGCCTACGGCTACGCGCGACGTGCCGGCGCGGAGTCCCCCGATCTCTCCGGAAGGCCCTTCGGCTCGCCGGTGTGGAGAAAGGCCCTGCAGGACATGATGACGGCCTTTGAGGCGGACATGACGGAGGCCCTCATCCCCTTCATCGACGCCACCTACAGGACCGTCCCGGACCGGGACCACCGCGCCATGGCCGGCCTGTCAATGGGCGGGATGCAGACCTTCCAGATCACCCTGAACAACCTCGATCTCTTCTCTCACATCGGTGGGTTCAGCGGGGGGCTCGGGCGGATGATGTTCGGCGACCAGGAGCTCGACATCAGGACGGTCTACGACGGCGTCTTCGCCGATCCGGCGGCCTTCGCGAAGAAGGTGCACCTGCTGTGGTTGGGCATCGGCACGGACGAGCCGGCGAGGATGCTCGAGGGGATCCGGGGGCTGCACGCGTCGCTGATCGACGCGGGCATCGAGCACGTCTACTACGAGTCACCCGGCACGGACCACGAGTGGCAGACGTGGCGCCGGGATCTCAAGGACTTTGCCCCCCGGCTGTTCCGCTAGGTGAACAGGAGCGACACATGAGGATGCTCTGGTTCGTTGCCCTCGCCGCGTGCGCGGCCTCGTGGCCGGAGACGGCGACCGCTGCGCCCGTCAAGGTGGAAGGCGGTCTCGTCCGGGGAGTCGCCGAGGGCGACCTGACCGTGTACAAGGGCGTTCCCTTCGCCGCGCCGCCCGTCGGCGATCTCCGGTGGCGGGCGCCGCAGCCGGCCGCGGAGTGGCCGGGCGTGCTCGAGGCCGACCAGTTCGCGCCCGGATGCGTGCCGTCGAGAGGCGATCCGCCTCCGAGTGGCGCGAGCGAGGACTGCCTGTACCTGAACGTGTGGACTCCGGCGACGTCTCCCGGGGACGGCCTGCCGGTCCTGGTCTGGATCTACGGCGGCGGCTTCAACGGGGGCGCCACCTCGGTCCCGGTGCACGACGGGGCGAAGCTGGCCCGACGCGGGGTGGTTCTCGTGACCATCGCCTACCGCGTGGGCGTCCTGGGGTTCCACGCGCAGCCGGAGCTGAGCGCGGAGTCGCCCCACCACGTCTCCGGCAACTACGGCCTGCTGGACATGATCGCGGCCCTGGAGTGGATCCAGCGCAACATCGACGCGTTCGGGGGCGACGGTGAGCGGGTCACCATCTTCGGTGAGTCCGCCGGCGGCATCGCGGTGAGCATGCTGTGCGCGTCTCCTCTCGCGAAGGGCCTGTTCCACGGCGCGATCTCGCAGAGCGGCGGCTCGTTCGGGCCGAGCAGCCGGTCTCCGGTGCCCGGCGAGAACATGCGCCTGCTGGCGGACGCCGAAGCGTCCGGCGACGGGCTGGCCGAGGCCGCCGGCGTGCGATCGCTGAAGGAGCTGCGGGCCCTGCCGGCCGAGAAGGTGGTCGAGGCCCGCGGTCGCCTGCCCGGCATGGCCTGGCCGATCGTCGACGGCTGGGTGATTCCCGGCGACCAGCACGAGCTCTACGAGGCCGGCCGGTTCAACGACACGCCGATCCTGGTGGGCTACAACTCGGACGAGGGCCTCAGCTTCACCCGGGTCCGCACACCCGAGGATTACATCGCCGGCGTGCGCGAGCGCTACGGGCCGTTCGCCGATCGCCTGCTCGAGGCCTATCCCACGGCCGCCGACGCCATCCCCAAGACCGCTCGCGACCTGGCGCGCGATTCGGCCTTCGGGTGGCACACCTGGGTGTGGGCGCGCCTCCAGTCCGCGCACGGCCAGGGGAAGGCCTTCTACTACTACTTCGACCAGCACCCCGAGCGCCCGGTGGGCTCACCTGAGGCCGACCACGGCGCGCCGCACGGCGTGGACGTTCCTTACGTGTTCGAGAACCTGGAGGGCCGGGACCAACCCGTCACGCCCGAGGATCGGCGGATCTCCGACGCGATGGCGGCATACTGGACGAACTTCGCGAAGCGTGGAGACCCCAACGGCGACGGGCTGCCGGCGTGGCCGGCCTTCAGCGATGATGATTCCGTGGTGATGTACTTCGCCGGCACGCCGCACACCGGCCCCGTGCCCAGCGAGGGCTCGCTGCGGGTCCTGGACCGCTACTTCGCGTGGAGGCGCAGCCCGGAAGGATTGGCCGACACCGGCATCCGGGAGAAGAAGCCGGTCTTTGGCGGCGCGTGCCGTGTGTGCCCCTGGGGGGCAATGGCCGAGGTCGTCCAGGCCGCCATGAGGCCGTACGGGTACGACGTGCAGATCTGCTACAACTGCAACCGTGCCGACGCCCCGCGGATCGTCAGCGAGGCTCGCGTGCCGCCGCCCTACGAGCCTGATCCCGTGGTTCCCGAGATCCTCGCGCCGCGGAATGCCCCCGGACTCGGACCCGTCGACTTCGGCGCGGTCGCGATCCAGTTCCTGCGCGACGCGTACCGCGGGAGGGGTTTCTACGCGGGCGAGAAGCCGAGGACGAACCTGCGCCTGATCGCCAACATCCAGCACCCCACCTACGTCCTGGTCGCGGCCCGAGCGGAGACGGGCATCACCGACCTGTCGCAGATCCGGCAGAAACGCTGGCCGGTCCGGATCCTGGAGGCGGGAGTCGGCGCCGACTCCTCGCGCATCCTGGCCTACTACGGTCTCTCGAAGGACGTCGTCGAGGCCGCTGGCGGCCGCGTGGGCCGCTCGCAGGAGGACCGGGAGGACTTCGACGTCGTCATCGGAGGCGGCGGCGACATGACGACGGCTCCGGAGTGGAGCATCTGGACCGAGATCAGCCAGAGGTACGACCTCAACTTCATCGAGCTGCCGGACGACCTGCTGGTCGCGCTAGCCCGGGAAGGCGAGCAGGAGCGAGGCACGATCCCGGCGGGCCTCTACCCGGGCGTCGATCGCCCGATCCCGACCGTGGTGCGGACGGGAACCGTGGTCTACGGCCGGGACGACATGCCAGACGACTTCGCCTACGACGTGGCGAGGGCGCTGGACGAGCAGCAGCACCTGCTACAGTGGAGGCACCTGAGCTTCTCGTACAACGTCCACACCGTGTGGAAGGGGTACGAGGTGCCGCTTCATCCAGGAGCGGCCCGCTACTACAGGGAGCAGGGCTACATGGAGTAGGCGCGGGGGCGGATGCCTGCTTCACGTCCGACGAGGGTTGACGGGGTCGCGACCTGGCCGTAGTGTGTCCCCGTGCTCCCCGACGACGTCAGCCTCGCTCGGTTCGACGACTGGGAGTGCAAGTGACCACCACGAGCAGCGGGCCGGGCGACGAGCAACGGGCCTTCCTGCAGCAGCGGGTAGCGCTGTTCGGGAAGGTGATGACCATCGTCAACGCCCTCGGCTGCGGGGCCTTCGTGGCGCTGTTTCCTTGGGAGTATCTCCTCAAGCCGTGGTTCGCCCTCTATCTCGTCAACGCCGGGTTGATCGTCGCGATGTGGCTGAGCTGCCGGACCGGGGTGCGATCGGTGCGCTTCTGTCGAACCATCGAGGCCACGGCCTTGATCGGATCGGCGCTGTCGAGCTCGGTGATGAGCCGGTTCATGATTCCTTTCGGGCTGCCTCAGGCCCTCGGCGGCGTCGTGAGCCCCGCCGACCCCGCCTACGATCGCGTCGTCGGTCTGCACCAGGCCCACGCTGGGATGGGCATGGTCGTCGGTCTCGGCATCCTGGTCCTGGTCCGGGCCGCGATCGTGCCGTCGAAGACGCTGCGCACCGTGGTCCTGACGCTGCTGACCGGCGTGGTCGGGGGCACGATCATGACCGTGGGCGCCGTTCCCCTCGAGGGCCCGGAGCCGATCCTCCGCCACACCCCTCTCGACACCGCGGCCATGACCGCCGCCAACTTCCTGGCCTGGTGGGCGCTGATCACCGTCGTCTGCGTGGCCATCACCCGGATCATCTACGGCCTGAGGCGCGACCTGGACCGGGCCCGCCAGCTCGGCCAGTACACCCTCGAGGAGAAGCTGGGCTCAGGCGGCATGGGCACGGTCTATCGCGCCCGCCACGCCATGATGCGTCGTCCCACCGCGGTCAAGCTGCTCCCACCCGGCAAGGCGGGGGAGGCCAACCTGGCCCGGTTCGAGCGCGAGGTCCAGCTGACCGCCCAGCTCACCCACCCCAACACCGTCACCATCTTCGACTACGGGCGCACCCCCGACGGCATCTTCTACTACGCCATGGAGCTCCTCGACGGAGCTACCGTTGCCGACGTGGTGCGCTTCGACGGGGCCCAGCCCCCGGGGCGCGTGCTCAAGGTGCTGGCGGAGGTGGCGAGCGCCCTCGAGGAGGCCCACGGCATCGACTTCATCCACCGCGACATCAAGCCCGCCAACGTCATCCTGTGCTGGCAGGGCGGGAAGCCCGACGTCGCCAAGCTGGTCGACTTCGGCCTGGTCAAGGACCTGGCCGGCACCGACGGGGTCGAGCTCACCAGCACCGCGACCCTCGCCGGCACCCCGCTCTATCTGTCACCGGAGGCGTTGACCGCTCCCGACAAGGTCGACGCTCGCGCCGACCTCTACTCTCTGGGCGCGGTGGGCTACTTCATGCTGACCGGCAGCCACGTCTTCGCCGGCCGGACCCTGGCCGAGGTTTGTGGCCACCATCTCCACACGACGCCCGAGCCCCCGTCGCACCGGCTCGGCCACCCCGTCCCCTCCGACCTCGAGGCGCTCATTCTCTCGTGCCTGGCCAAGGAGGCCTCCGAGCGGCCGCAGTCGGCGAGCGCGCTCCTGGGTCAGATCCTCTCCTGCTCCAGCTACGGCGAATGGAGCGACGACGCGGCCCGCGCCTGGTGGCAGGAGAAGGCCGAGGGGCTGCGGGACCTTCGCCGGGAAGAGATGGAGACCCCGCACTCGCTGAGCCTCGCCGTCGACCTGGACCGCTGCGACCACACCCTCACGAAGCCGTAGGGGCGGTCCATGGAGTCAGCGCGGGGGCGGATGGCTACTTCGCGTCGAACTCGTACACCGTCAGGCTGGCCGGGGGAAGCGTGATCCGGCTCGGTGCCTCCGGCAGCGAGCTCTCCGCCAGAGTCGCCGGCGGCCCGCTGAATCGGCCCCATCCCGGACCGCCAGGCGGTGGTGTCTCCCTGGCCGGCGCGGTCAGCTGGAAGACCTTCGTGGGCCCGCTGGCCTGGACGCCGGACAGATGGAGATCGCACTCCTGCGGCGTCTCGGTGGGATTCACCACGGAGATGACCATCTTCCCGCGGTCGGACCGGACCGCCGCGAACACGTCGAGCGGATAGGTCGGGCTTCCGGAAGGGCGCGCCGAGGCGTCGATGCCGACGACTCCCTTCGTGGGACGCTGCGGAGAGTCGCCGTCCACGGCGACCGGCAGCGCGCCGGCGAAGTGGTCGTGCAGCACCTTCATCACGAGGCCTTCCCGGCGGAGCCCGATCGCGTCCCCGAAGGAGTCGTTCGCCAGCCCGCGCATGCCTCCGGTCGCGACGGCGAGCCCTACCATGTCCGAATGGCGGAAGAACTCGTGGTACACGAGGGCGTTGGTCAGGGAATAGAGCATCGGGTGGCTGACGGGCGGCGGCCCACCCCCCAGGCCCCGGTTCCGGGGAGACCACTCGTCGAACGCGAAGCGGATGTCCTTGTCCTTCAGGTGGGGGAACCTCTTCAGGTACTCCTCCCACGCCTCGAACTTGAACTGCACCCGGTTCGACAGCCGCCGGACCTTGAGGGCGAGGGGCTCGTCGGACGCCACGAACTGCTCCCGGGCGGGGTCGATCACCAGGTTGGGGTAGCCGTAGAAGTGCTCGCCGAGGAAGTCGATGAAGTCGGCCGACGTCGCAAGCAGCGCCCCCGTCCAATCCTGGCTCGAGCCGAAGGCGAACGGCAGCGGCTCGCTCACCTCCTCGCGCTCGCTGAAGGTGCCCAGCTGCCGGTTCTCGATGTAGCACCAGGACGCCTCCTCGGGCGTAGCGCCCGAGGCGATCACCTTGACGGTCGGGTCGACCTCCCGCATGGCCCGGACGATCAGGTTGTGCTTCTCCGGGTACTGCCGGATGGACATGTGGCCCCACTGCCAGGGGCCGTACATCTCGTTGCCGACTCCCCAGATCTTCACACCGTAGGGCGCGGGATGACCGTTCGCCGCGCGCAGGCTGCCGAGCCGCGTCGTCGCGGCGCCGTTCACGTACTCGACCTCCTCGGCCGCCGAGTGGGCGTCGCCGAGGCCGGAGTTCACGGCCAGATAGGGCACGGCGCCGACGAGGCGGCAGAAGACCATGAAGTCGTCGATGCCCATGTCGTTCGATTCGAGACCGTGCCAGGCCAGCTCGCGCCGCGGCGGGCGCGTGTCGCGGTCACCGATCCCATCCCGCCAGTCGTAGGCGGAGACGAAGTTGCCGCCGGGCCAGCGCGCGATCTCGATTCCCAGCTCCTTCAGCCAGTGGATCGTCGCGGCCTTGAAGCCCGAGACGTTGTCGGCCGGCATCAGGGAGGCGACCCCGACGTGGAACGAGCCGGTGCCGGTCCCGACGATCTCCAAGCGGCCGTCGCTGGTGTCGGCCCGGGCCACGAACTCCAGCGGGAACCTGGTGTATTCGGCGGCGAGCGTGGGGACGTCGATCGTCTGCCGGTCGCCCGGGCTCGGCCCCCAGACCAGGCTAACGCTCACCCGGGCCCCGGGGCTGCCGGCCAGCGCCACCCGCCCGGTGTAGGCCCGGCCGCCGCGCAGCGCGAGGCCCGACTGGCTCACGCCATGCGGCGTCGCCGCCTCGAGCCGGACGAGCGGGCTCCACTCGCCCACGTAGGCGTTCTCCCTGTCCATGATTACGAACGCGTCGGGGCCGACCGGCATCCATCGCCGTTGCGAGCGCCTTCGGCCAAAGCCGCCGGTCACGGCGGCGGGATCCGCCTGCGAGGTGACCCGATTGAAGAACTTCCGGTCGGACAGCATCTCGGCCCAGACACCGGTCGTGGCCGGCTCCATGAAGCCGCCGAACACCAGCGGCGTGACGGGCGGCCCCGTGCGATTGGCGTCGATGGTGGCCGCCACCGGCTCCGCCGCCGCCGTTGCCGCGAGGAGGGCCATCAGGGCGAACGACGCGATCCACTTTCCAGGGCGATGCATGTGCACTCTCCGTTTCAGCGAAATCCCTGCACGCGGGGTGGCACGGCTATTCGCCGAGCAGCTCCTGCGCGGCGTTCGCGAGGAAGATGTAGTCCGCCCCGATGCCGATCACATACTCGTTCTCGCCCCACAGGAAGGGCCAGTCGTCCATGTTCTCCGGGTAGTCGGGCTTCAGCACCAGCACCCCTGGAACGACGCCGCCCGCGATGAAGGAGAAGTCCGCGCGGTTGTTGCCGTAGGCCACATGCTTGGACCGGTTGCCGACGGCGGAGACGAACGAGTAGTTGTGCGCCGGGTGCGTTCCGAAGATGTAGTCCAGGCCGCGGGTGACGAGATCAACGCCCACGAGGTCCGGAAACGCCTTGTGCAGATGATAGTTCGTCGTCGCCCAGCGGATGACCTGCGAGTTGCCGGCCCAGCCGCCCGTGGTGATCGGCACGCCGTAGGGGTTCTCCTCGAGCATGCCGTCGAGCTCGACCCTGTACGTCTCGACGTAGGGCCGCAGCTTCGCCGCGTAGGCCGAATCCATGAGGGGAATCGCCCGCAGGGCGAGCGGGAGCACCCGGCCGGCGCTCCGCTCGAGGGCGGGCCAGACCAGCTCCTGGAACCGGTCGACGTACTCCTGCTCAGTGGTCGCGATCATCAGCTGCATCACGGCCGTCAGCTCCGCGACCGGGCCGAACCTCGCCGCGAAGCCCGTTGGCGGCGGCGCGGGGCGGGCGCGCTCCTCGGCGTACGCCTTTGTCGCGAGGGCGAGGCAGTCGCTGGCCAGCGCGTCGTTGAAGCCACGCAGTGCCCGGCTGGCCGCGGCCAGTGCGCCGATCCCCGAGTAGTTCGAGAACGGCGAATCGTTCGTGTAGACCCACCGGTCGTCGGGCGTGCCGCTCCTTCCTCCCTCGGACTCGTACGGCTTCAGCGACGGGTCGTAGATCAGGTTGTCGGTCTGCGTCGAGGCGTCGCCGAGGTGGTGGTACCGGTGCAGCTCGCCGTCGACGATGCCCCGCACCAGACGTCCGATCGAGCGGTACTGGGCCGCGATCTGCAGCGCGCCGTGCTCGATCTGCTGCAGCACGTCCGCCTTCCCGTCCGGCCGGTGGATGTCGACGAAGCGGAGGTCCTGGTCGACGAGGGTCTGGTCGCGCGCTGGCCGAAAGGTCTCCCAGATCGCCACCAGGCTCGAGACCGTCGCCGCGTGCGACCCGCCCTGGATATCGAAGTCACCGGCGTCGAACCAGCCGCCCACCGCCAGGCCGGGGATCCGCTCGCCCGGCTCGTACGGGGTGTTGGTCGTGGCGCCCGTCCGGTAGCCGTCGAAGTGCTGCTCGTTGAGCGGCGCCTGCACTGCGTCGTCCAGGTGCGGCGCGCCGTGCCAGACCCGGTAGGCCTCGTTCACGAACATGTGGTCCATCTGGACCGGGAAGAACACGTCGAGCGTCGGGTGCCAGACCCGGTCGTACACGTTCGTCGCGATCGGGAACGCGCCGGTCTTCTGTGTCCCGTACTGGATGAAGTACAGGCCCGGGTCCCTCACGGACGAGAAGTCGGCCACGGCGTAGTTGTAGCGGAGGTACTTGCCCCACGGGGTGACCTCAACCTCCTTCTTTTCGGCCTGCGTGCCGTCTGGGAGGATCTCGATCAGGGCGGCGGTGGCGAGCGGCGTGTCGTTCGCGTCCAGCTCGATGACCGCCCGCTTGGGCTGCGAGGGATGGTAGCCCACCTGGGAGAAGCCGATGACGGGCGTGCGCGTCCAGTTCGGGATCGTGTGCGGCTCGACGTGCCACTCGGCGGCCTTGCCGGCCGTCTTCGTCGCCAGGAGCGTGCGGACGATGAACCAGCCGTTCTGGGCGAGGTTGCGGCCGTCGAAAAGCTGCAGCTCACCCGACAGGGACCGGATCGCGACGGAACGCTCCGGGTCCTCGGGGGCCATGAGGATGGTGGTGCCGGTGGCGATCGGCTGCGCCTCGACATAGTCCTCGTGGCCGTGGAGATCGAACGTCGAGTGCCCCTCGAACTGCGGGATCTTCCTGCCGGAGGGAAGGGTCGTGGTCGGACCGGCCGGGTAGCGCGGGAAGATGCCGGGCGTGCCGTCGATCAGGTAGGTGCGCTCCCAGTAGCGCGACGGCCGGAACTCGAGGTTCAGTCCGGCCCGGCCTTCGAGCTGGGCGGGCAGGGGCTCGTCGAGGTAGACGGCGATCCGGAACCCGGCGCCGTCCGGGGTGACGACGAGGCGGGAGTCGAAGTCGAAGGCCTCGTAGCGCAGCGTCACCTCGATCGTGTTCGTCTGCGGATCGACCCTCCGATCCGCGACCTTCGGGATCTGGTCCCACTGCTCGGGCGTGGGGCTCAGGCGGACCGCTCCGCCGGTGGCGTTCCTCACTCCGTGGTGGATGATCTCGACGGCGGCCGTCTTCTCGTCGAAGAACATGCCGTTGTACTCGTTCGTGAAGACGAGAACGTTGAGGCCCCGCTTCTCGAAATACTGCTGGTCGTTGATCGTCAGCTGCTCCTGCTGGGCGAAGGCGCCCGCGGCGCACAAGGCGAGGACGATCGTGAGGGCTGAGACAGCCCAGGTGCTGGTCGGCAGTCCGCCGAAGTTGCTCTTGATCATCATCATGTCCGTTCGTGAAAGAGTGTCGAACACGGAATCCGGGGGTGGAGGCGAAGGCCCTCTCGCGCGAGGGCGATTCGACGTGGATTATAGCCGCGTCGGAAGAAAGAGGGAGACGCAGGTGCGAGCCGGACGCTTGAACAGGCCCTCTAGAGCGGGGTAGTCTCCAGCCGGCGTGGAGGGAACGACTGTCCTTTCGCCGAAGATCTAGAAGGGGGTCAGGAGTGTTCATTGTCTCCCGTGTTGGCAAGAAGGCGGTCATCGGCATCGGCGTCTGGGTGCTCGCGGTGACACCGGCCGTCGCCCAGGGCATCGACGCCCGCATCATCATCGATGCCGATCAGCCCGGCCCGAGGATCAATCCGGATGTCTACGGCCAGTTCGTCGAACACCTGGGCCGAGGGGTGTACGAAGGCATCTGGGTGGGCGAGGACTCTGCGATTCCAAACGTGCGCGGTATTCGCAGCGATGTCGTAGCCGCGCTGCGAAGGATTCGTGTGCCGGTGGTGCGCTGGCCCGGTGGCTGCTTTGCCGAGCGCTATCACTGGCGCGACGGCCTCGGGCCCCGCGACCGGAGGCCGCTCGGGGTGAACGCCGCGCGGGGCAATGAACCCGAGACCAATGCCTTCGGCTCGCACGAGTTCATGGACTTTCTCGAGCAGATCGGCGCGAAGGCGTTTCTATCCGTGAACGTCGCCAGCGGCTCACCGGGCGAAGCGCAGGCCTGGCTGCGATATCTCACCGGACCCGCCACTTCCGGTCCTGGGCAGGAGCGCGCGCGCAACGGCCACCCGCAGCCCTACGAGATTGCCTTCGTCGGGATCGGCAACGAGACCTGGGGCTGCGGTGGCAACATGACGGCCGAGTACTACTCGGACGTCTACCGTCGGTACGTCAGCGTGCTGGGGCGCTACGGGACACTCGTGGCCGCGGACGCCAACTCCGACGACTACGCCTGGACCGAGACCCTGCTCAAGCGGGCACTCTACCGTCACGCCGTGGCGACACCGCTCGCCTACATCAGCCGACGCCCGCAGATCAGCATGATGGGTCTGCACTTCTACACCTTCGCGGGCAACGACTGGGGCAAGAAGAGCCGCGCCACCGGATTCAGCGAGACCGACTGGGCCCTCTCCCTCGAGCGCACCTCGAAGATGGACGAGCTCATCACGCGCCACGCCGCCATCCTCGACCGCTACGATCCGGAGGGGCGCATTGGCCTCTCCATCAACGAATGGGGCAGCTGGTGGGCCGCCGACGAGAACCGACCGTCCAATCTCTACCAGGTCGCCACCTTGCGCGACGCGGTGATCGCCGGGCTCACCCTCAACATCTTCCAGAACCACGCCGAGCGCGTGCGCATGGCCAACATCGCACAGATGATCAACGTGCTGCAGGCGATGATCCTCACCCGTGGCGAGAAGATGATCGTGACGCCGACCTATCACGTGTTCGACCTGTATCAGCCCCACCAGGGCGCCACACGGGTCCCCGCGCACGTGTCCGCGCCCGACTACTCCCATGGGGACGTGGAGCTGCCGTCGCTCAGCGCCTCCGCGTCGCGCCACGATCTCGGCACCCTCACGTTGTCGCTCGTGAATCTGGACCCCAACCGTGACGTGCGTGTCCGCGCCGACGTGCACGGGTTCGCCGCGCATGAGGCGGCCGGGCGCGTGGTCACCGCCGCCACCATGGACGCACACCCGGACTTCGACGCCCAGGACCCCCTGGTCCCGGTCGCTCTCGGCGGGGTCGTCGTCCAGGACGGTGCGGTGACGTTCACTGCGCCGGCGAAATCCGTCCTGGTGATCGAGCTCGGAGAGTAGCCGGGCGAGTACAAGAAGCCATGACCCGAAAGCGAGCACACGGCATTGAGCGACGTGATTTCCTGAAGCAGACGGGCCTTGCGGCGGGAGGCCTCCTCGGAGCGCCCGTCGCCAGAGCGGCGCGCCTCGGCGGGCCGAGGGCAGTGTCGATCGTCCTCGATACCACGCACGCGGTCGGTCCCACATCGCCCGCCCGCTGGGCCGCCGAGCACCTCGAGCAGAGCCTGCGGGCCCGAGGCATCGAGTCCCGACTCGTGCCTCACGTGGGAGACGCGCCCGCGCGAGACCTGGTGGTGCTCGCCGCCGATCCCCTCCCGGCCGCCGGCGAGCCGGCGCCCGCCCCCGCCGACGAGTCGTTCACGATCGCGCAGGGCGACGTCGCCGGCCGCGACGCCGTCATCGTCCGGGCCCCGGACCCCCGCGGCCACGTGTACGCGCTGACCGAGCTGGCGGACCGCGTGGCCCTGTCGGACGACCCGGCCACGGCTCTGGCCAGCGTCGAGACGCGCGGCCGACCCGCGAACGCCATTCGCAGCTGCATGCGCCTGTTCTGCAGCGACGTCGAGGACAAGGCGTGGTTCCGCGACCGGGAGTTCTGGACCTCCTATCTCTCGATGCTCGTCGCCCAGCGGTTCAATCGCTTCAATCTCTCATTCGGGCTCGGCTACGACTTCACGACGGGGATCCGGGACGCATACCTGCACTTCACCTACCCCTTCCTGCTCGCGGTCCCGGGTTACGACGTGCGCGCGACGAACCTCCCCGACCGCGAGCGCGACGCCAACCTGGAGATGCTGCGTTTCATCAGCGACCAGGCGGCACGACGCGGCCTGCAGTTCCAGCTCGGGTTGTGGACGCACGCGTATGAGTGGACCGACAGCCCCGATGCCAACCACCGGATCGAAGGGCTCACGCCCGAAAGCCTGGGGCCGTACTGTCGTGACGCGCTGACGCTCCTCCTCGAAGAGTGCCCCAACATCGCCGGCCTGACGATCCGCACGCACGGCGAGAGCGGGATCGGCGAGGGCAGCTACGACCTGTGGCGGATGGTCTTCGAGGGCGCCCGGCGCTCGGGTCGACCGGTCGAGCTCGATCTGCACGCGAAGGGCATCGATCGGACGATGATCGACGTCGCGCTGCAGACGGGGCTGCCAGTGGTCATCTCCCCCAAGTTCTGGGCGGAGCACCTGGGCCTGCCCTATCACCAGGCCTGGATCCGTCCGACCGAGCTGCCGAAACGCGAACGAGGCGAGGGGCTCTTCGCCCGCAGCGCGGGGGCGCGCAGCTTCATGCGCTACGGCTACGGCGACCTGCTCGACGAGCAACGCCGCTACGGAATCCTCCACCGCATCTGGCCGGGCACTCAGCGAGTGCTGCTCTGGGGGGATCCCGAGCTCGCCGCCGCCTACTCACGCAGCGCCGGCTTCTGCGGGACGCAGGGGGCGGAGCTCATGGAGCCGCTCTCGTTCAAGGGCCGCAAGGGTTCGGGGCGAGAAGGCCGGCGCACCGGCTACGCGGAGGCGGGCCTGGTGACGCGACACGACTACGAGAAATACCTGTACACCTACCGGCTCTGGGGCCGGCTGCTCTACGACCCCGATGCCTACGCCGAGTCCTGGCAGCGTCTCCTGCGTCGGCAGTACGGAGAGGCGGCGGCACCCGTAGAGGCGTCCCTCGCGGCCTCGAGCCGCATCCTTCCGCTGGTCACGACCGCGCACACGCCCTCCGCCGCGAACAACCACTGGTGGCCGGAGATGGCCGTCCACATGTCGATCATCGACGCCTCGCATCCCGAGCCCTTCACGGACACGCCCGTGCCGAAGAGGTTTGGGGCCGTGAGCCCACTCGACCCCCAGCTGTTCGCGTCGGTCGACGACTTTGCGCGCGAGCTCTCCGAGGGCGCTCCCAGCGGGCGCTACACGCCGGCCGAGGTGGCCGCCCGCCTCGACCGCCTCGCCGACGACGCGGCCTCTGGGCTGGGAGAGGCGCGCTCGCTGGCGGCCGATCCCGGCTCTCCGGAGCTGCGGCGCGTCTTCGTCGACGCGACGGCCCAGATCGAGCTGGGTCGCTTCTTCGCGGAGAAGCTGCGCGCGGCGTGCTTGTACGCCCTCTTCGAGCGGACACGAGATCAGCACCTGCTGGCGAGCGCGGTCGCGAGGTACTCCCGTGCGCGCGAGGTGTGGACGCGCATCGCAGACATCACGAGGGGTGTCTACGTCGACGACGTGACCTACGGCCCCGAGTGGTACCAGCGAGGCCACTGGGCCGACCGCCTGGATGCCCTCGAGCGCGACCGTGCCGCGATGGCATCGCTCCGGACGCCCGGGCCCCTCGCCGGCGCGGATGCGGAGCGCAGTCGGGCCTGGGAGAGGGCCGTGCTCGCCCCGGCCGAGCGACCCCGGCCGGCGGTCCGCCACGCGGTCCCAGAGGCGTTCGAGCGTGCCCGCCCGCTCGCCATCGAGCTGGAGGTGTCTGGCGCCGAAGCCGTCCGGCTTCGCTACCGACACACGAACCAGGCCGAGCCCTGGCCGACCGAGACGATGGTTCGCGAGGGTGGCGTCTGGCGAGCGACAATCCCGTCCGGCTACACGGATTCGGTGTTTCCGCTGCAGTACTACTTCGAGCTCGTCCTGGCCACGCCGGCCGCGGTCGTGCTCTGCCCCGGCTTCGACGCGAGCTGGGCGAACACACCCTACTGTGTCGTCCGTCAGCGCCCGCCGAGCGTCCGGTCGGTTGGGCCGGCGGACAACGGCCAGTCGGACAACGGCAGGCCGGGTGTCCGGGATCTCGCACTCACTCTATCCGCGCAGAAAGGACCTTCGCCATGAGCAGACCATCTCAAGAGTTGAAAACCACGCCAAACAGAAGAGAGTTCTTCAAGACCATGGGCGCCGGCGCAGCCGGCCTCACGCTGGGGGCAGCAGCCACACGAAGGACCGCCTCCGCCGCTCCGGCCGAGGACGACCACGACAAGCAGGTCCTGTACATCGGCGACGACATCGCCCTCGCGGACACGCAGTACGGCAAGGTCAAGGGATATCAGCTCAGGGGTATCTACTACTTCCTCGGAATCCCCTACGGCGCGGATACTTCGGGCGCCAACCGTTTCATGCCCCCGCAGAAACCCAAACCCTGGACGGACGTCTTTCCCGCGGTGTGGTGGGGTAACACGGCCCCTCAGATCATGGACAACCGGTATGCCAACGCCTACGCGTCCTTTGCCGACCACTGGAACTACGACGACGTCAGCGAGGACTGCCTGCGCCTGAACGTGTTCACCCCAGCCGTGGACGACGGCAAGAAGCGGCCGGTTCTGGTGTGGCTCCATGGCGGCGGCTTCACCAATGGCAATGGCATCGAACAGGACGGCTACAACGGCGAGAACCTCAGCCGCTACGGCGACGTCGTGTTCTGTTCGGTCAACCACCGTCTGGGGCCGATAGGGTTCAGCGATTTCTCGGCAGTCGGAGGCGAGAAGTTCGCCCAATCGGGAAATGCGGGCATCCTGGACATCATCGCCGCGCTGCAATGGGTGCACGCCAACATCGCCAACTTCGGAGGGGACCCCGACAACGTCACCATCATGGGACAGTCCGGAGGCGGCGCCAAGGTCTGTACGGTGGTGGCCATGCCGGCAGCCAGGGGGCTGGTACACCGGGCTGTCGCTCTGAGCGGGAACATCACAGGAGCCGTGCCGAAGGAGTTCTCAGAGAAGCTGGGAGCATACATTCTGAGAGAGGCGGGGCTGACGGGCGGCCAGATGGACCAGCTTCAACAGTTGCCCTGGAGGGAATACATAGACATAGCCAACCGGGCCAGCGCCAAGATCATCAAGGACACCGGCGGAAGTGGGATGATGCGCGGCAGCTTCGGTCCGGTGGGCGACGGCATCGACGTTCCGAAGGGAACCTTCTACTCCGATCCTTCAGCTCCGTCTGCGTCGATTCCCATGGTCTTCTCGAGCACGTTCAATGAGTTCTCTCCCGACCGCATTGACGGATCCCTGAGCCGCATCACCCTCGATGGGGTGAAGGAGAAGCTGAAAGAGAGGTTTGGGGACAAGACGGCCACGGTGGTCGATGCCTATGCTGCTGCGTTCCCGGAGTCCCGACCGGTGGAGTTGTGGTCGCTCATACTGAGCAACCGGAAGCTGGTCGTCGCTGCCGCTGACGCGAAGGCGAAGCAACGGAGCCCGGTGTTCATGGCCTGGTTCGGCTGGCAGCCGCCGCTGTTCGATGGGCGCATGAGAGCCTTTCACTGTCTGGACATATGCTTCTGGTTCTCCAACACGGATCTGATGCTCACGCACACCGGTGGCGGCGCGCGGCCGAGGAAGCTCTCGAAGATCATGGCGGATACGCTGCTACGGTTCATGCGGACCGGGGATCCGAACGGGGAAGGGCTTCCGCCATGGCCGAGATACACGGCCGATAGTGGCGAGCTGATGGTCCTCAACGACACCTGCGAGGTGAAGAGCGATCCCGACCGGGAGGCAAGGTTGACGCTGCCTGCCTAGAGGGGCTCGCCCCTCTCACGCCCCTCCGGCCTCACTGGCAGCTGAAGCTGTCTGCCCTCTCCAGGTTGGCGCGGCCCGCCTTCGGGCGCGCCACCTCCGGGTAGGGACACAGGGGGCGGCTGCGGTCGGCCGACCAGCCGGAGGGCACGTCACGGTTCACGCCGACCGCGTTGCCGGCGCCGCGAGCGTAGGCGATGACGCTGTCCGGCGCCTGGCCCTTCTCGACCCAGTCGACGAGGGCACTCAGCATGTCGAACTGGTCGGTTGACGGGCCGCCGGCACAATGGGTCATGCCAGGCACGCGGAAGAAGCGCGCGAAGTCCGAGGCGTCGCCGTCGTTCCTGGCTCGCAGCCCCTCGTACCAGGTCGTCGTGTCGTCCACGGAGAAGATGGCATCGCTCACGCCGTGATAGACCATGACCTTGGCGCCGCGGCTCTTCAGCGCCTCGAGGTTCGTCGGCTCCACGGGGAGCATGAAGGAGAGGGCGGACTCGGTGTAAGTGCTGTTCGTGGCCGCCACCGACGCCAGCATCGCGTCGGTGGGGGTCGAGAGTGCGTAGGCGGGGCCGTCGAAAGCCGCCGGATCCGCCGGCGGCACGCCCCAGATCATGGCCGTGGCTGCCGAATCCATGCGGAGCGGCGCCACGTACTCCCAGAACGCCCAGTTGCCGCTTTCGTGGCCGCTGTCGAACGGGAAGCTCGCGTAGAACCTCTCGCCCTTGCCGTCGACCGCACCCGAGAAGATCGGCGCGATCGCCCGCTTCTGCGCGGCCGACAGGCAGCTGCCGTCGCGCTCTCCACTGCAGGAGGGCACGTCACGGTCGAAGTCGAAGGCGGCCTGGCACGCGGTGGTGTCCTGGACCATGCCGTCGGTGGCGCCATCCAGAGCGTCGCACCGGGCCAGCACCGCGGCGGAGAGGGTTGCCCGCTCCTCGGCGGTGAAGGCGGTGCCGAGATCGGAGGGGTTCGTCGCGACCGTCGCGTACCCTTTGGCCCCGAACTGGTTGGCGATGGCCGCCAGCGGCAGGCGGAAGCCCGGGGCCCCCGCCAGGTAGCCGTCGTACTCCTCGGGCATGCGCGTCATTGCGACGAAGGTGTGTCGGCCGCCGTTCGAGCAACCGCCGAAATACGAGCGATCGGGGGACTTGCCGTAGGCGGCGGCGATCAGGGCCTTGGCCATGGGCGTCAGCTTCCTGGCGGCCTGATACCCGTAGTCCAACCGCGCCTGGAAGTCGATTCCAAAGCTGGCATCGGTGGGTCCGGAGTGGCCGGCGTCGGAGCTGATGACGGCAAAGCCCAGCTGCAGGGCGGTGGTCGGCACGGCATTGCCACCGCCCAGGGCAGTGGCGACATGTCCGTCCAGCCCGCCGTTGGCCTGGTAGAAGAAGCGCCCATTCCAGGCGTTGGGCAGCCGCATCTCGAAGCCGATGGCGTAGCTCTTTCCGTCCTGAGGGCTGACGCGTCGATACATCTCGCCCTCGACCAGGCAGTGTGCACCGATGGCGGCACCACCCCAGGTCAGGGTGCCGGACGGGACCGGCTCGGCCGACGTGATCGTGGTGTGGGGAAAGCGGAACGTGGTCTCCAGTTCGGTGCACGAAGACAGGCTGGCGCCACTGGCGGCCGAGAGCTGCGGTCGTCGGTCGCCGCTGCAGCCAGCGGTGGCGACCGTGAGGGCACAGGCGATGACGCTCCAACGCAGGACGTGCGGGTGTCCGGCATTCGAGCGTTGATCGTTCTGGCGCATGAGGTCGTCTCCTCGCCCGGGATTGGTGCCCAGACTGGATCGTCTTCCGACCTTGCAGTCTACTCGGCGGGCGAGCCTCGGGACGGTCGAGGAAGGGCGCCGAACCCGGATATAGTTGCCGGTATATGACCCGATCAAGGACGATCCTCGAGTCGATCCTGGGACTGGCCGCGGTGGCTGGGGTGGCGGTCATCCCGGTCGTGCACTCGCAGGAGCCGGCGCGGTCGTCGCAGGTTGATCCAGTGGGAGAGGCTGGCGAGCACCCGACCGCCGCCGGTGGCGACGAGCGGGGCACAGTGGCGCCGCGGGGTCGGCCCAACCGCAGCGGTGGCGGTGCGCTGTACGCGCAGTTCTGCGCCGGCTGTCACGGCCCCCACCTCGAGGGCGGATCGGCCACGAGCCTCATCGACGACGAATGGCTGTTCGGCGGCACCGAGGCGGACATCCTCGAGACCATCACGGACGGACGGCCCGGCACACCCATGATGGCGTTCGGCGAGCTGTTGGACGAGCACCAGATCTGGCAGCTTCTCGTCTACATTCGTCAGCAGAAGGACCGCCCTGGCGACCGGCCCGCGACCATCGTCGATCCCGACGGCCACGAGGTCAAGTCGGAGAAGCAGGTCTTCCGCGTCGAGGTGGTCGCCCGTGACCTGAACACGCCGTGGGGTATTGCCTTCCTCCCGGACGGCAGGATGCTGGTCACCGAAAGGCCCGGGGCCATCCGGGTCGTGGAGGATGGCGTGCTGCAGCCCGATCCGGTGGCCGGGACGCCCACACCCTGGGCGGTCCAGGATGGAGGCTTCCTCGACATCGAGGTGCATCCCGACTACGCCCGAAACGGCTGGATCTACCTCTCGTACGCCCAGCCCGGGCCGGGAAACTGGTCCACGACGGAGCGAGGCGAGGGCAACACCTCCATGACCCGTGTCGTTCGCGGGAGGATCCGGGACCACCGCTGGGTGGACGAGGAGGGCATCTTCGAGGGAGGTCCGGAGCTCTTCTCGTCCTCCAGCATTCACTACGGCTCCCGATTCATCTTCGACCAGAAGGGAAAGCTCCTGTTCTCCATCGGCGACCGGGGCCGGATGGAGACCGCTCAGGACCTGACCAGCCCCCTCGGCAAGGTGCATCGGGTGAACGATGACGGCACGATCCCCAACGACAACCCCTTCGTCGGCCGACCCGACGCCGTCCCGACGATCTGGAGCTACGGGCACCGCAACCCCCAGGGCTTCTCCATCGACCGGGTCACCGGGTTGATGTGGGAGGCTGAGCACGGGCCCATCGGTGGTGACGAGCTCAACATCATCGAGCCGGGGCTCAACTATGGGTGGGGCGTCATCTCCCACGGGATCCAGCCGGGAATATCGCGCCGGACGGCAGAGGGGATGGAGAGCCCGATCGTGCACTGGACCCCGGCCATCGCCCCGAGCGCCATCCACTTCTACGGCGGCACACGCTACCCGCGATGGAAGAACGACCTCTTCGTCACGGGGCTGGTCGGCACCGCCCTCCGGCGCCTGGAGGTCAGCGGGAGGCGCGTCACCCACCAGGAGGTCCTCTTCAACAGCTTCGGCCGGGTGCGCGACGTGGTCACGGGGCCCGACGGGCTGCTCTACGTGGCGCTGCAGCTGCCGGGGAGACGGCTGTCCTCGTCCACTCCCGGCGTGGTCGTCCGCCTGGTGCCGTTGGAATAGGGAGGGAATCGGACTGCGGGAACGTGCGGTCGGCACCGACCCGCCACGGTGCCGGAGACGGCCCCTCGTGCCCCACCCTACGGCGCAACGGCGCTGACGTGGGCCGAGCCGTACACCTGCGCGTCGACGGCGAGGCCGAAGTCTCCGCCCTCCTGTGTCACCTTGAAGAGGAGTCCGTGGCGGCCCTCCGCGAGCTCGACCAGCACCTCGTCCTGGCCCGGTCGGAGCGAGCGACGCACGTCGTTCGCGAAGACCCGGCTTCCGTCGACGAAGACGGCCAGCCCGTCGTCGCTTCCCATCGACAGGTGGAGCGCGCAGTCCGCGTCAGCCTCGACGTTGACGAGAGCGTACGCCACGACGTTCGAGGCCCCGGCGTACTGCGCTCCGAGATCGATCTCCCCCCCTTCGAAGGGAGCCTCCTTCCACTCGACAGAGCCAGGATCGGTCTCGGGTGGGTGGGCGCGATCGAACTCGGTGTCGAAGGGGTAGGTGGGCGAGAGGGCGAGACCCGTGATCGGGACCACCTCGCCCAGGGGGCAGATCAGCACGCGGTAGCTCCCGGGCTCGGCGAGGGCCTGCAGCCCGTGTCCCATGGCATCGGCGTGGGCCCGCTGCGCCGCCGCGAACGGGGCGAACGTGGGCAACGTCGGCAGCATCGTGGGAGAAGGAGCGAGGGCCATCCTGCGCCACGCCTCGAAGTGCTTCTCCCAGCGGTACTGGGCCGCCTCCCACAGCCGCCGGCCGGCGACGGACCACGGCGCGTCGTCGAGCAGCGCCAGGTCCACCCCAGCGGCGAGCTCCGCGGGCACAAAGGTCCCCGCGGTCGCCCCGTCCACCGACACCACCCACGTGTCGGCGCGGGCCGTCCCGACGTCGGCGCGCAGACGGAAGCGGTTCACCTCGTCCTGAAGCGGCACGAGCTCGAGAGCGGGCCGGGCCTCGGGTGGCACGTAGAAGGGGAGAAACTGCAGCCGCAGCGCCATCTCGGTCCCCCCGTATCGCGCCCGGACCTCGGACACCGAGGCGCCGCCCGTCGCCTCGACCCTGCCCTCCTCGACCGCGATCTCGCCGACGACTCTCGGGGCGTCGATGCGGCGCATGGCCAGGTACGCCATCACCAGGTGGCCCACCGGGTCGGGATGGACCGAGTCGGGGATCATCGTGAACCCCGGCTTCTCCTCCTTGGCCCGGCGCTGGACCTCGAGCATCGGGTGGAAGAGGTCGATCACCCGAATCTCGCGCTCGGCGCCCATCTGGATCACGCCGTCCGCCATTCGCGCCAGCATCCCGTTGTAGGCGTCCCCGTCGGGGCGCTGGTCGGGATCGATGGGGGAGGTCGTGAACAGCACCTCGCGGGCGCCGATCTCCTCGATCCTGGCCGCCAGCTCCTCCTGTGACGCGAGATAGGCGTCGTAGACGCTCTGCTGGAACGGCTTGTAGCCCCCATCGTTCATCCCGAAGTTGACGAACACCAGCGTCGGCTCGACCGGGGCCACGTCACGCTCGAACCGCTGGTTGCCGCCCCGCGCCGTGTCGCCGCTCCAGCCGAGGTTGAAGCTCGCGACCCGCTTGCTCGGGAAGCGGCTGGCGAAGAACGTCTCCAGGTAGGCGGGGTAGAGGTTCTGCTCGGTGATGCTGTCCCCGTAGATGACGATCGTCTCCTCGTCCCCCAGCGCCACTGGCGCCGGCGGGTCCGCCGCGCGCACACCCGCGCCACACAGCACCAGCAGGGTCCCGATGACCAGCTTCCGCATCGTTCGCTCCCTTCGCCCGTCCACCTGGCTTCCGGGCTCGTCCCGCGTCGATCCTCTCGTCTTCCCCGGGTGCCCGGGGTGTATGTCCTCCCTTGCGGACCGCCGGGCTACTGGAACAGGAGCGGCGCGAACACGGCGAGGTAGTCCCGCCAGTTCTTCCAGGTGTGTCCGCCCTCCGACTCCTCGTAGCTGACCTCGAACCCGTGCTTTCGGAGCATGGCGACGGTGGCCCGGGAGGTCTCGACGACGAAGTCGTCCTTGCCGGTGGCGAACCAGACGAGCTCGAGCCCGGCCCGGGCCGCGGCGTCGTTCAACGCGTCCGCGTGCCGCTCCTCCCAGGGCTGCTCTCCGGGTCCGGCCCCGGGTCCCTGTCCGGTGATCCCGAACACCCCCGAGCTGAAGACGCCCAGGTATCCAAAGCTCTGGAGGTCTGCGATCGCCACGTTCAGGGTCTGGGCCCCACCCATCGAGAGCCCGGCCAGGGCCCGGTGTGCCCGATCGGTGTGCACACGGTAGTGGCTCTCGACATAGGGCATCACGTCACCGGTGAAGTCTGCCGCGAACGGATCGACCGCGGGACGAGGCGCCCCGAAGCGGAAGCGGCCGGTGTGGCCGGCCGGCATGGCCACGACCATCGGCTTCGCCTTCCCGGCGGCGATCAGGTTGTCGAGGATGAAGCCCGCCCGTCCGACGGTGGTCCACGAGTCGTCGCAGTCGAAGGCGCCGTGGAGAAGGTAGAAGACCGGGAACTGCCCCTCCCCCGACTCGTAGCCCGGCGGCGTGTACACGTGCATCCGACGGAAGCGCTTCAATGCCTTGGAGTAGTAGGTGACCTCGGCCACCGCTCCCCGGGGCACGTCTTTCGTGTCCATGACGTCGGAGCCCGGGACGTAGACGAGACTCCAAGAGTTCTCGTTCGACTCGCTGGTCGCCGGGTTGCGTGGGTCGACCACGCTCACATCGTCCACTCCGAAGACGTAGCGGTAGGCCCCCGGCTCCAGCGGCCCCAGCGTCAGCTCCCAGACCCCTTCCGACCCCTTCGTCATCGCCGTGCCCCGCTGGTTGTCGGGGATGTCGGTGCCCCGCAGGAGCACGGCCTCGGCCTTGGGGGCGAGGATCTTGAAGGTGACCCGCCCGTCCTCCTGGACCTCGGGTGAGCTCACCTGGGGTCCCTGCGGGGGCGTGAACCGGGGCCGTTCGCGGGCCTCCTGGGCCAGGACGCCCACTGCGAGCGCCGCGGCCGCGAGCGTGGCAAACGTGGTTCGGGAGACTCCTCTCATGTGCATCTCGGGTTCCTTTCTCGGCCTGGCCTTTCCTCTTCGGCGAACGCACTATCCTTTGGGGCGGACCGCGTGTCAAACCTGACGACCTGCGTCGCCGGCCATTCTTCAGTTCGAGAGCGCCGCCTGCAGCATCGCCTTCGTGTAGGCCACGTTGTAGACGAGGCCCGAGTAGCCACCTCCTCCAGGATAGTAGGGTCTGAAGCCCTCCAGCTCCCGGTCGGCGTCGAGCGCCCGTGGGTGCTCCGGATAGATGGCGCGCGGGTACTTCTGGCGCACCAGCTCCTTCATCACCGCGAACATGTCGACCTGGCCCTCGTCGGGGAAGACCTCGACATAGTCGACGTATGGCGTCTTGACCCGGACGTTGCGGAAGTGCACGTGGTTGATGCGGTCCCGCTCGCCGAAGTACCGGCACACCTCCACCGCGTCCTCCCCCATCTCCCGTGTCACGCCGCAGTCGTAGGTGATGCCGTTGGCCGGGCTCGGGACGATCTCGATCAGCTTCTTCCAGCCCGCGAGCGTGGCCATGATCTGCTCGGATCCCCGGCTGAGGGGCACCGGCGGATCGTTGGGGTGCAGGGCCAGCCGGACGCCCGCCTCCTCGGCCACGGGCACCACCGCCTTCAGGAAGTACGTGATGTTCGCCCACATCTCGTCGAGGGTGTGGGTTCCCACCTCAGGGAGGGGGGGCAGGTCCCTGGACAGCGAGTAGTCGTAGGCGGTCAAGCCGGCGCCGCCCCGGCCCTCCACCTCGTGATAGCCCTTCATCAGCCGGTGGGCGTAGAAGTTGTACTCGATCACCGGCATCCCGACCTTCCCCGCCGCCCTGATCGACTGGATGAACTTGTCGATCTCCTCGTCCCGACCCGGCCGGCCGTAGAGCGTGTTCCGGTACCCGTAGATCATCAGGTTGCAGACCGTGAGCCCGTTCGCCTGGAAGCGCTCCATCAGCGCCCGCAGATCCTCCTCCTTCCACGGCATGGGGGGCCCGCCCATGAGGACATGATCGATGCCGATCTGCTTCAGCTTGCGCATCTGCTTCGCGTCGGCGCTGGAGCCGGTGCCGAGGCAGAGCTTCGGGACTCCCGGGCCCCCGGCCGGCGGCCAATCCCGGCCCGGGGCCGCCCCGGGGCCCGATTCGACGGGGGCCGGGATCAGGGCGAACGCGCTGCTGGCCTGCAGAAAGCCTCTTCTCGACAGTCCTGGTTTCATGGAAGCTCACTCTCCTTCCGAATCGGCCTGATTAGATCAGCGCGGTGGCTCAGATCAAAGGGCGCGAGTCACCGCATGCCGCTCGACGTGTGCGTTAAGATGGCCTCAATAGTGAATTCCCTTCAACCAGGACGCCCACCCCGTCCTGCTCGTCTCGAAGGTGTGCTGTGAGCCCATCTGCCGAACCCGAGGTCTGGAAGCCGGCAATCTGCGGCATCTGCCCGGCCGGGTGCTGGGTCGAAGTCGGGATGCGCGACGGTCGCATGGTCGACATCCGCCCCGACGCTGGCCATCCCCTGGGGATGATCTGCCGGCGGGGCGAGCATGCCCCGGAGATCGTCTATTCGGAGAACCGCCTGCGCCATCCGCTCCGACGGAAGGGGCCAAAGGGCACGCACGAGTTCGAGCCCGTCAGCTGGGACCAGGCCTACGACCTGATCGTGGACCGACTACAGGCCATCAAGGCCGAGTCGGGGCCCGAGGCCGTCTCCGTCTACACCGGGCGCGGCGCCTTCGAGCTGTCGCTGTGCGACATCTTCCAGCCGAGAGGAGTTGCCGTCTCCTCGGCGTCGAGCGTGCTCTTCGACTACGGCTCGCCAAACACGATGGGAGTCGGGGCGCTGTGCTACGTCTCGTTCGCGATGATCGCCCCCCATGTGACGCTGGGCCGGATGCTCGTCAACACCTTCGTCGACATCGAGAACGCCGAGCTGCTGGTCGTCTGGGGCGCCAACCCCGCCACGGACTCGCCGCCACTCGACATGAACCGCCTCGAGGCCGCCGCCGCCCGCGGGGCCGACATCGTGGTCATCGATCCCCGCCGTACGGAGACGGCGGTACGCACGGGCGCCGAGTGGGTCCCGATCCGCCCCGGGACCGACGGAGCTCTCGCCCTCGGCCTGATCGCGGTGATGCTCGAGGAGGACCTCTACGACGAGACCTTCGCCGAGAGGTGGTGTCACGGCTTCGAGGAGCTGGCGACGTATGTCCAGCACTTCCGTCCCGAGACCGTCGAGGAGATCACGGGGGTCCCCGCCGAGACGGTGCGGGGCCTGGCCCGGCGCATCGCCCGCGCCACCGGCGCCTGTCCGGTGATGTACACCGGCCTCGAGTACTCGAACAGCGGCATCCAGGCGATCCGCGCCGTGCTGACGCTCTTCGCCCTGGCCGGGCAGCTCGACGTCCCCGGGGGCATCGGCCTCGGCATGCTGGGCACCCACTTCCCCATCAACCGTTCGGGCAACGTCGAGAACCCGGACATCGGCAAGGCGGTGGCCCGAGACCGCTTCCCCCTCTACTCGGCCTACCGCGGCGAGGGCCACGCCTCGGGCCTCATCGCCTCCGTCCTCGAGGGCGACCCCTACCGGATCCGGGGCCTGATCGTCCACGGCGCGTCGCTCCTGACCTCGTGGCCCCAGACCCCGACCTGGCGAGAGATGCTCGCGAAGCTGGATTTCCTCGTCTGCATCGACCGGCAGCTCACCGCCGACGCCGCGTACGCCGACGTGGTCCTCCCCGCCACCACCATGTTCGAGATCGACTCGTACATGACCTACGGGCCGATCTTCCGGCTGCGCGAGAAGGTCATCGAGCCGGTGGGCGAGGCGCGCAACGACTACCTGATCATGGCCGAGCTGGCCGCGCGTCTCGGCCACGGACACCGCTACCCCCAGAGCGAGAAGGAGCTCCTCGAGACGGTCCTCGAGGGCTCCGGCTTCACCGTCGAGGCGGTCCGCGAGGCCGGCGGCTGGGTGAAGATCCCGACCCCGATGATGGAGTACCGCAAGTGGGAGAAGGGCAAGCTCCGCGAGGACGGAAGACCCGGCTTCGACACGCCGACCGGGAAATTCGAAATCCGCTCCACGGTACTGGAGGAGTACGGCTACGAGCCACTCCCGCGCTACACCGAGCCGGTGGAGGGTCCCCTCGGCAGCCCCGAGACCGCCCGGGCGTTTCCGTTGGTCTTCAACTCCGGGGCGCGGCCCCACACCGACTTCCGCTCGCAGCACCACGGCATCGCCGGCCTGGCGAAGGACAACCCGGAGCCGACGGTGGACCTGCACCCCGACGACGCCGCCGCCCGGGGGATCCAGACCGGCGACCTCGTCCACGTCCGCTCCCCCCGGGGGACGGTCCCCTTCCGCGCCCGCGTCTCCCCCGACATCGTGGCCGGGGCGGTGGAGTGCAACATGGGGGGCGGGACCCCCGTCGGGCCGAAGGCCTGGCGCGAGTGGAACGTCAACGAGCTGACCGACGTCGAGAACTGCGACGAGATCTCCGGGTTCCCCGTCTACAAGGCCCTCCTGTGCGACGTCGAGCGGGTTGAGACGGCCACCGAGTCCACCCGCAGGACCGCGGCCTCGCATGCGGCCGCGTGCGTGGCCACGCCGCTTCAGGTGAAGTCTCCGCCGTCGCCCGCCCGGCGCGTCTACCTGGACAACAACGCCACGACCTCGGTGAGCGACGCGGTCCGGGAGGCCATGCTTCCGTACCTGGGCGAGAAGGACGGCAACCCCTCGAGCATCCACGGTGGGGGTCGCGACGCCAAGAGCGCGGTGTCGAAGGCGCGGCGCCAGGTGGCGGCCCTCATCGGGGCCCGGCCCTCGCGCCTCATCTTCACCGGCGGAGGATCGGAGGCGGACAACCTGGCCCTGAAGGGGGTGGCGTTTGCCCGCCAGGGTGGGGGACGTCATCTCGTCACGACGCGCATCGAGCACCCGGCCATCCTCGGGGCCAGCCGGTTCCTGGAAGACCAGGGCTTCGAGGTGACCTATCTCGACGTCGACGCCGAGGGGCTCGTGGCCCCGGAGACCCTTGCCGCCGCGCTCCGCACCGACACGATCCTCGTCTCGGTCATGCTCGCCAACAACGAGGTCGGAACCGTTCAGCCCGTCCGCGAGCTCGCCGCCCTCGCCCACGAGCGGGGCGCGCTCTTCCACACCGACGCGGTGCAGGCGGCGGGAAAGATCCCGGTCGACGTGGAGCAGCTCGGGGTCGACCTGGCCACGGTGTCGGCCCACAAGTTTCACGGCCCCAAGGGGGTCGGCGCCCTCTTCGTGCGCAAGGGCGTGGAGCTGGAGCCGCTCGTGCACGGCGGCCAGCAGGAGTCGGGGTTGCGGGCCGGTACCGAGAACGTGCCGGGCATCGTGGGCATGGGACGGGCCGCCGAGCTGGCCACGCGAGCCGCGCGGAACGGCAAGGGGCTGGCGGAGCGGCGCGACCGCCTCCAAGCCCGTCTGGAGGAGCTGGTCCCGGGCAGCCGTCTCAACGGCCACCCCGACAAACGCCTCCCCAACACGCTCAACATCACCCTTCCCGACCTGCGCGGAGAGGCCCTCGTCGTCGGCCTCGACCAGCACGGCATCTCACTCTCCTCGGGCTCGGCCTGCAAGGCCGGCTCTCCTGAACCGACCCACGTCCTGCTGGCCATGGGCCGCTCGGCGGAGGAGGCACACTGCTCCCTGCGCTTCTCCCTCTCGCACGACACGACGGATGAGGACATCGACCACACCGTCGCGGCGCTCGAGCACGTTCTCGAGGAGATGAAGACGACGGTTCGCTTCCTCCCCTGCAAGTAGCCCGGCGGGAGGCCACCCGATCCGCCTGTTCGATCGGGGCATCGCGCGTCCCCTGCCCGTCCGGCTCTAACGGCCGCCGGAGGCGAGGGTAAAATGCGGTGTTGGTCCCTGGAGGTCCCGCATGAGCAATCGACGTCGAGAGTTCCTGAAGACAACGCTGATGACCGGCGCGGCCACGCAGATGCCGCTCTCCTCCTGGGCGCGGGTCATGGGCGCCAACGACGCCATCCGCGTCGGAGTCGCCGGCATCAACAGCAGGGGCTGGGGGCATGTCCAGGACTTCCACGCCATCGAAGGTGTGCGTGTCGTGGCCCTCTGCGATCCCGACCGCGGCCTCCTCGCGCGCCGCCGTGCCGAGTTCGAGAGGGAGAGCGACAAGGTCGACACGTTCGCCGACATCCGCGAGATGCTCGACAAGGCCGCTCTCGACGTGGTGGTGGTGGCCACGCCGGACCACTGGCACGCGCTGGCGGCGGTGTGGGCGATGCAGGCGGGCAAGGACGTCTATGTCGAGAAGCCGCTGACGTACAGCATCTGGGAGGGTCCCCGCCTGGTGGCGGCAGCACACCGCTACGGGCGCATCGCCCAGACGGGCTCCCAGCAGCGCAGCTGCCCCGCCACGCTCCAGATCCGCGAGTACGTCCAGAGCGGGAAGCTCGGGAAGATCCAGTTCGCGTACGCGCAGGTGTTCAACCGGCGCAAATCCATCGGGAAGGCGAAGGGACCGCTCCAGATTCCGCCCGAGGTGGACTACGACATCTATGCCGGCCCCGCCCCGGCCGAGCCGCCCGTCCGCAAGCTCCTGCACTACGACTGGCACTGGCAGTGGCCCATGGGAACGGGCGAGAGCGGCAACTGGGGCGCCCACATGATCGACGACGCCCTCAACATCACCGGCCTGACCGAGGCGCCGAAGTCCGCGATCGCGGTGGGCGGGCGCTTCGGCTATGACGACGACGGGGAGACGCCCAACACGCTTCTCGTGGCCTACGAAACCGGGAGCTTCCCGCTGGTGGCGCAGTTTCGGGCCCTGACCATGCGACCCGGCCTCGAAGCCATGGACCACTACCGTGGCATCCGCATCGGGACGGTCATCGAGTGTGAGCACGGCTACTATGCGGGCGGACGCGGCGGAGGCTGGATCTACGACAAGGACGGCAAGC
Source organism: Acidobacteriota bacterium (assembly GCA_022340545.1). GTDB lineage: Bacteria > Acidobacteriota > Vicinamibacteria > Fen-336 > Fen-336 > JAJDNS01. The sequence continues at coordinate 33,747 of JAJDNV010000141.1, forward strand.
GCGTCGAGTCGATCGATGGCGACGGAGGACGCGGTCACGTGCAGAATTTCCTCGACGCGGTCCGCTCACGAAGGCCCCAGGACCTGAACGCACCGCTGCAGGCCGGCCACATCTCGGCCCTCCACTGCCACCTCGGCAACATGTCCTACCGGCTGGGCAAGACGGTCCCCGCCGAGGTCGCCCGGAAGGCCATGCAGAGCAGCCCGTTGGCCAGTGAGCAGTTCGACGGCATGGTCGCCCACCTCGC
>JAJDNV010000171.1 GCA_022340545.1 Acidobacteriota bacterium
AGGATGTTCGGCAGCCAGACGCCGGCGAACATGATCCACATGGCGAAGATCAGCCACTGCGTGATCTCGGTGATCATCATCCCGTAGACGAAGGATCCCAGGAGCAGGATGGCGGTGCTGACGCGCCCGACCCAAACCAGCTCGCGCTCCGAGGCGTCGGGCTTCACATAGTGGTGGTAGAGGTCCCGGGTGGCGTACATCGCCCCGAGATTCAGCCGCGTCGATACGGTGGAGAGGTGGATGGCCACGATCCCGGCGACGAAGAGCCCCACCATGCCCACCGGCAGGTAGCGGAACCCCGCCTCGTACCAGGCCGTCTCGACCCGGGCGGTCTCGGCGTACTGGGGCATCAGGGAGAAGAGCCCGAGACCGGCGGCGACCCACATGCCGTTGCGCAGGAGAACCGAGGCCCCTCCCCCGAGCATCACGAAGGAGGCCTCCTTCAGGGTCCTGGCCGACTGGATCCGCTGGGCCTCCACGAACCAGTCGGAGTTGGTGCCGACCCCCAGCCCCCCGAGCGTGGCCATCACCAGCATCGTCAGGAACCAGGCCAGCGGGAAGTCGCCGCTGACGTACCCGGTGAAGGCGAAAGGGCTGAGACGCCAGGCCTGGCCGTTGCGCAGACGATCGGTCACGACCGCCCACGAGCCTCCGCGGTCCCGCGAGAGGTGCAGCGACAACGCCTCCGTGTCGGGCAGGGGCGTCCAGAGAACCTTGTACTTCCGGCCGGGTCGAAGCACGTCCCCCGTCGTCGGGAACAGGACCTCGAGGCCCTCCTTCTCCGCGTACATGTCCGCGAAGGACGGCCGTTCGGGATCCGCCCCGTCGTCCTGACCGAGCGCGACGGTGAAGGGACCGGCCGTTGCCGACCGCATGCGCGGGACCCCGGCCTCCACCACCCGGGCCTCGATCTTCAGCATGTAGTCGGACGAGGGGGGCAGATCCGAGGGAACGGCCCAGGTGTAGCTGCTGTTCATCCGGCCGATCCTCTCGACGACCGCGGCCGGTCCCCCGGCGGCCAGGAGGGCCCAGATCGACACGAACAGGATGAGCAGGAACGCGATGATCCCCTGCTGGAAGTCGGCGACCACCACTCCCCAGTAGCCGGCGGCGAGCACGTAGACGGCGCAGATGGTGGAGAACCCCACGATCCCGATCCAGCCCGGCCACCCGAAGAGAATCGTGGTGATCTTTCCCATGGCGGCCCCGACCCAGCCCAGAACGAACATGCTCATGAAGAACTGCCATCCGGCAAACCAGCCCCTGAGCATCTCGGCCCGGATCCCGCTGAACCGGAGGTTCTGCCACTCGGCGATCGTGTAGGCCACGGAGCGCCGAAAGATGCGCGTGGAGGTGAAGGCACTCACCGCCACCCACACCGGGAAGATGGTGTACCAGATGCCGGAGACCCCGTGGAGGAACACCACCCCGGTCACGAAGATCGGCGTGTCCGTGGCGGTGTGGGTCGCGTAGACCGAGACCGCCGGGAGCCACCAGGGCAGCCGCCGCCCGGCCAGGAAGAAGTCGGCCTCCGAGCGTCGGGCCAGCCGGTAGAAGGCCACGCCGGTCCCGATCATGAGGATCAGGAACAGGCTCAACCAGAGCCAGTCGAGGGGCGCGAGCTGGATCACCGGCCGGACCCGGCGGCGCTCGCGGCGAGCGTTGACGCGAGAGTCATCGGCGCCTGCGGCAGCACGACGATGGATTCGGACGCACGGATCAGCTCGTCGACCTCGGCGAGGCCCCGAACCGGTCGCAAGAACCAGGAGGCAACGGCGTCCGCGGGCAGCTCCGAGAAGACGTGCACCGGGGCCCGACTGACCGCGCGGGCGATCTGGTAGGCCTTGTGCCCCCCCATGACGAACCCCTCCTGGATCCTCCGCAGGATGTCGCCGGGACCGGTGGCCGTCTCCATCCAGCGCTCGAACTCCGCCGAGCCGCTCCCCTCACGGCACTCCGCGAAGAGCAGGATCCGCCCTCCGGGCCCGAGAACCCGCAGGCCCGATTCGATCGCCTTCTGCGCCTGGTAGAGGCTGGCGTCGCGGGGCCATCCCCCGGGCGACACGATCGCGAGATCGGCCGGGCGTGGAAGGGTCGCGCGGTAGAGGCGGTCGACCTCGCGGCAGCCTTCCCGGAAGGCCTGTCCTACGTCGCCGGCGAAGGCCGCGACGATCTCGGCCCGAGGGCTCAGGACGACGGTGAGCAGGAAGTCGACGCCGACCATCCGGGCGACGTCTTCGATCTCGTCGCGGACCGGGTTGCCGTCCAGCAGGCCGGGCCCCGTCCCCTCCAGGTCCATGCGCGAGTGGTTGCGACGGATCGACTCGGCGTCGGCCAATCCCGGGTAGACGCTCTTGGCGCCCCCCCCGTAGCCGCAGAACTGGTGGAACTCGACATCGCCGGTCAGGATCTTCAGGTCCGCGTCCAGGAACGTGCTATTGACCGAGATCTCGGTGCCCAGCCGTGTCACTCCGACTTCCCGGAGCGCGTCCGGGCGAGCGGCGTCGTGGTTCTCGATGCGGACGAGGCCGTTCCATCGCCCCAGGATCTCGGCGAGCTCGTCCGCCCGAGCCGGCCGGTGAAGCCCCGTGGCCACGACGACCACGACACGATCCGGCCCGAGCCCGCCCGCGGCCAGCTCCTGGATGATCTCGTCCACCAGGACGGCGCTGGGAACGCAGCGGGTGGGATCGTCGACGACGATGACGGCCGAGGGCGCGCCCTCGGCGAGGGCAGAGGAGGCCCTCCCGGCGAGCTGCCGGAGGGCGGGGGTGCCGACCGGCCGGGCGAGGGCCCGGCGCACGAGGGTCTCCGGGCCCTCCGGGGGCTCGGCCGCCCCGGGGAGCACGCAGTCGACGAGCTTCCCGGAGGGAACCTCGAGCCCTACCGCAGCGTTTCCGTACGGAATGGAGACGGTCGTCGACACCGCCAACCCCTCACGCGCTTCTGTACAGCTTCGTGAGCACGAACTCGCGGTGTCCCAGGGCCTCGGCCCGGGTCAGCCGGCCGTTGCACACACGAATCATCATGTCCCACAGCCGGTCGCCGGCATCGGCGAGAGTGAGCTGACGCTGCAGCAGGCCGGACACGTCGACGTCGATGTGCTCGCTCATGCTCCGGACGGTGGCCGGGTTCCCGCTCAGCTTGATCACCGGCTCGATGGGGTTGCCGACGATGTTGCCCTGTCCGGTGGGGAACAGATGGACGACGGCCCCGGACGCCGCCCACAGCGTGACCGCCTCGGCGGCGGCCGAGGAGGTGTCCATGAACCACAGACCCGCCCCGCGCGGCGCCTCGGCCGGCTCCAGGCAACCCAGGTAGCGGCACTTCCGTCCGATCTTCTGGATGTTCCCGAGGGCCTTCTCCTCGATGGTCGTCAGCCCGCCCCGGATGTTGCCCTCCGTGGGTTGCGACCCGAGGAGGTCGACCCCCTGGGAGAGGATGAGCTCCTGGTACGACTCGAAGATACGGAGGAACTGCTCTCCCACCTCCGGCGTCGCGGCCCGCGCGGCGCAGACGTCCTCGGCCCCGCACAGCTCCGACGTCTCGCCGAAGCTCATGGTGGCGCCGATCTCGTCCAGCCCGTCGAAGACCTGGCCGACCGTCGGGCAGGAGGCCAGCCCGGTCGTCGTGTCCGACTCCCCGCACTTGGCCGAAACGTACAGCTCCCGGACGTGGCACTCCTCCCGGCGCAGCTCGCTGGCGTCCTGGAGGAGATCCAGCGCCTTTCGAGACGCCCGCTCGATCGTCCTCAGGTCGCCGTGCCCCTCGACCGAGAGACCGGCGGTGGGCTTGCCCGTCTCCGAGACCCCGTCCACGATCCGACGGGTCCACTCGGGCTCGATGCCGATCACCAGGCAGGCGGCGACGTTGGGGTTCGCCCCGGTACCGATGAGCGTCCGGAAGAAGAGCTCCAGGTCCTCGCCGAACTGGAGCCGGCCGTAGGCGTGGGGGAGGGCCAGGACTCCCTTGATGTTCGCGGCAACCGCTTCGCAGGCCGCGTTCGAGATGTCGTCCACCGACAGGACGACGACGTGGTTGCGGACGCCGACCCGGCCGTTCGGACGCCGGTAGCCCCAGAAGTTCTCTTCTCTCATTGCTGCCACCTCGCCGTCTTCAGGTTGTGGGTGTGGACGTGGGAGCCCCGGGCGATGTCCTGAGTCGAGTTGCCGATCGGCCGGTTGTACTTGACGACCTTCTCGCCCCGGGCGATGTCGACGAGGGCGACCTTGTGACCCAGGGCCACGGGATCTCGGCTCTCCAGCGAGAGGGTCTCGTCCTTCTCCATGTTCCAGCCGGTGAGCGTCTGCGCGCCCGGCACGTCGCGCACGGCGACGCCGACGGTGTCTTCGCTTCCGTGAACGATGAAATCCACGATGAGGTCCACCATGTCCGCTCCTCCTCCGATGCCGGGGCCCCAAACCCCCGGCCGCTGGGTCAAGTGCCGTATAACCTATGCGAGAAGGCACCCCCGTGGCGAACGCTCCTGCTCGGCCGGGGTGGCCGCCTCTCCGGGCACCCCCCCGCCCTGCCCGGCCGCCAGGGGCCGGGGCGGCCGTTGAAGCGAGGACGCCGGGCCGCCGGTCCCGGTCCTGGCGCCTCGCTCGCCCCTCGTAAGTCGTTGACTTTGATGGTATGTCGTCGGCGTCGTCCCAGATGTCGAAAGGGTGTGGCCGCGACCACAAAAACCCGTTACACTCGAATCAACCATGATCCCCAGGAAGCTGCCGTTGGCTGGAGCGCTGGTGCTGTCGTGTCTGACCGTCGCGACCGCCCAGCAGGAGGCGCCACCCCCGGGAGAGATCCCGGAGTTTGCCATCGGGACGGAGCTCGTCCGCATCGACGTCGTCGTGACGGACGAGCACGACCGGCCGGTCTCCAGCCTGGCCCCCGAGGACTTCGTCATCCTCGAGGACAAGGAGCCGCAGGAGATCGCCCACTTCGAGGTCTACTCTCGTGGCCAGCAGCTGCTTGCGGACGACGAGGCCGAGCCTGTGGTCACCGCCTCCGGCGAGGAGATCGAGGGGTACCGACGCCGGCACATCGTGTTTGCCATCGACGATCTCCACATCGACCCCGGCAACCTGTCCCTGGCCAAGGAGGCGATGCTGCGCTTCGTGGACGAGCAGATCGGCCCGGAAGACCGGGTCGCGCTGGTGGCGACGAGCGGCTCGCACGGCATGTACCAGGAGTTCACCAACGACCCCTGGGCTCTGCGGCTGGCCATCTCGCGGGTGACCCCACAGTTCGTCGACAGCGGCTGGGCCGGTCCCCCCCAGCTCACCCAGTATCAGGCCGAGCTGATCGAGCGCGGCGACCCGATCGCCCTCGAGCTGGCGGTGCAGGAGGTCCTTCTCGATCAGCCGGCGGGGGCGAGCCGCGCCCGGGCCGAGATCGACGCGAGGACCCGGGCCCGCCTGGTCCGAGACCAGGCCGTACACTACGTCCGGACCACGCTGGAGACCCTGGACAACGTGATGCGCAGTCTGGCCGAGCTGCCCGGCCGCAAGGTGATCGTGCTCGTCTCCGATGGCTTCCTGCTGGGGCTCGGGACCGCCAACGACCAGGCCTACGACCTTCGCCGAATCACGGATGCCGGCACCCGCGCCGGGGTCGTCCTGTACGCCATGGACGCCCGCGGCCTCATGACGGGGATGCCGGTCGTGGACGCGGCGGTGCGCGGCTCGTCCTTCATGGTATCGCCGGGAGCCCGGGAGGCGATGGCGAGACAGAGCGAGGAGGCCGTCCGCGACGGGATGAACAGCCTCGCCAAGGACACCGGGGGTCTGTTCATCTACAACACCAACGACCTCGGAGCCGGCATGGACCGCATCATGCGGGACACCGAGACCTACTATCTGCTGGCCTACCAGCCCACGAACACGAAGCGCGACGGCCGATTCCGAAGGATCGAGGTGCGCCTGCCGGGCCGGGATGATCTCAAGATCCGGACCCGCCGGGGCTACTTCGCCCCCGACGACCGCAAGGACTCGAAGCCGCCGCCCGAGGCCGCCGGCCGGCTGGCCGCCCACGAGCTGCATGAGGCCCTGGCCTCCCTCTACCCGCGGTCCGCGATCCCCCTGCGTCTGTCCGCGGATTTCGTCAGCCTGGGCAGCGCCGGCCCGCAGCTCGTGGTCAACGCCAACGTGGACCTGTCCAAGGTGCGGTTCGAGCAGGTCGCGGACCGTCAGCTGGCGGCCCTCGTCCTGGCCGGCGTCGTGTACGACGCCGGGGGCGCGCCGTTCAAGAATCTCGATCCGCAGCGCGTCGACCTGAGGCTGGAAGACCCGGACTACAACCGGGCCCTCAAGGTGGGCTTGAATTACAGGAAGGCCGTCTCCTTGATGCCCGGCGCCTACGAGGTGCGCCTGGCGGTCCAGGAGGAAGGAACGGGACGGCTGGGCAGCGCCTCGAAATGGGTCGAGATTCCCGACGTGGAGGAGGGCAAGCTCACCCTGAGCGACCTCTTCCTGCTGAGGGGCGCGGCCGCGGATCCAACCGGAGAGAGGGGCAACGGGGGGTCGGGGGTGGAGCTCCGGGAGGTCCAGGCGTTCCCGCGATTCGAGCGGAGCGACAACCTCGTCTACCAGCTTCAGGTCCTGAACCCGAACACCAACGCATCCGGCGACACCGAGCTGACGATCCGGGCCCAGATCCTCGAGGACGGCCAGCTCCTGGGCTCGACGCCGGAGACGCCGGTCGCTCTCTCGCAGATGGGCATGGTGCCCCAGGCCTACACGGCTCGCATCAATCTCGAGTCCCTCGGGCCCGGGGAGTACAACCTTCAGGTGGCGGTGACCGACCACCTCGTGCGGAGCACCCTCCTGAAGCGGATCGGCTTCACCGTCGAGCCCTGAGTCGGGCCCCCCGGGGCCGCCAGCGCCGCTTCAGAAGCCGGTGGGCCGGACCCAGAAGCTCTCCTCCCACTCGCCGCCGGGGGGGACGCTCTGAAGCTCCGGATAGAGACCCTTGTGGGCGGCGTTCATGGCGTTCGTGATGCCGGTCATGGGCTCGAAGCACACAAAGTTCCTGTCCGGAGCCGCCCCGGCCTCCGGTCCGCCGTCCGGCCGGGGTCTCGGGCGCGGGGCGTAGATGACCACGACACGGTATCGGGGTCCCAGGATGACGTCGACCCGCTGCGATCGGCCCCTCACGCTCATGACGGCCCGGCCCGACTCGTCGCGGACGAGGTCCCCGAAGACGTGGTCGAGGTCGAAGTCCCGTAGCGGCACCGCGGCCGGGTCCGGAAAGAGCTCCCCGATCGGCACCGTCTCTCCGGTGGGGATCTTGTCGTCGTCGAGCAGCCACTGGCGGCGGGCCGCGACCGAGATCGTCCACTCGTCGCGCGTCGAGTCCGTCAGCTGGAAGTAGGGATGGAAGCCGATCGACACGGGCATGGGCTCGACGCTCAGGTTGCGCAGGAGCGTGTGGACCTCCAGGACCCCGTCCTTCAGCCGGTGGGTCATCTCGATGGTGTGGGCGAACGGGAACTGCTTCATCCACAGGGGATACCGGAAGAACTCGAGACGGCTCGTGGCCCAGGCCGAGGTCGCGTCTGCCTCGACCTCCACGACCTCCCACCCCTCGGCCCGGGAGAGCAGGCCGTGGATCGGGTTCTGCCCGCGGACGTTGCCGAGCTCCATGTCGAAGGCGTAACGCCGTCCGTTGGCGTAGAAGGCGGGCTCGTCGAGACGGTTGGCCCAGGGAGCCAGGAACGGGTTGCCCGAAAAGCCGCGACGGTACTCGTCGACGGACTCGAACGGAAAGTACAGGACGTTGTGGCCCTTCACCCGCATCTCGAAGGTCAGGTTGCCGACCGAGGGTGTGAAGGACACGACGGTCTGCGTCGCGGTGTCGGTGAGACGCACCACCTTGCCGACCTGCTCGGCGGTGTAGGCCGCCTGCGCCCCGCTGGCGACGAGCGAGACACCCGCCGCGAGGCCGGCGCGAAGCCACGGTTTGCTGATCATAAGGCCACCTCCGATCCCGGTGTTCGAGGCGACAGTCTAGATCACACGCCGGCTCCCGGGCCATGTCCCGGCTCGTGGCCGGCCGGACGTCCATTTCACCCCGCCTTCATGTTGGGACAGAGTCGGCTGGCACTGCCTTTTGTTTCCGACAATAATAGGCTCAGGGTCGCTCCTGGTTCTCCGGGATCGGCATTGTGAATCAGGTCGGGAGGGCTTCATGAATCGATTGTTGACTGTCGTCGGCGTGTTCGCGCTACTGGTGGTCTCGGCGGCGCAGGCGCACGCCCAGATGGGGATCGTTCGCGGAAAGGTCGTCGACCAGGGGGACAAGCCCGTGGCGGACGCCACGGTCCAATTCGACTACACGGGCGAGACGTCACGCCAGTACACGACCAAGACGGACAAGGGCGGCTGGTACACCCAGATGGTGGCCTCCGGTCCCTACCGGGTCACCGTGACGAAGGACGGCTACCAGGGGATGGCCAACGACGTGCGGGTGCCGTCGGGCACCACCACCCCGACCGTGCTGCCCACATTCCAGATCGTCGATCGCGAGGTCGCGGCTCGGGAGGCCATGGCGCCGATCCTGGAGCAGTTCAAGAAGGCGGATGAGCTTGCGCAGGCTGGGAAGATGGACGAGGCGATCGCGGTCTACGAGGACGTGAAAGCCCAGCATCCGA
>JAJDNV010000180.1 GCA_022340545.1 Acidobacteriota bacterium
GGGCTGCTCCCGGCGCAGCCCCTCGGGGTTGAGCCCCCAGGTGACGCCGGCCATCCGCACGCCGCCGGCCCGGGCGGTCCGGGCGTCGATGGGAGAGTCCCCGATCATCCACGTCTCGTCCCCCCGGGCCCCGAGCTCGGCCATCAGCCCCAGGAGACCCCCCGGGTCGGGCTTGCGTTCGGACACGTCGCCCGCCCCCCAGACCCGGGCGAAGCGCGACCCCACACCCAGGCCATCGAGGATCGTGCGGCTGAAGCCCCCGGGCTTGTTGGTGAGGACGGCCAGCGAAGAGCCGACGAGCCCGTCGAGGGCGGAGGCGATTCCGGGGTAGAGGCGGGTCGTGTCGAGAAGGCACTGGCTGTAGCTCTCGAGGAAGATGGAGAGCACCTCGTCGACGGGTCGGTCGATGCCGGCGTGACGGAGGCTCCGCTCGATCAGAACACGCGCCCCTTCCCCCACGAAGGTGCGGACCTTCTCGAGGGGGATCGGAGGCCGGTCGGGCGCCACGCGCCGAAGCGCCGCGTTCGTGGCCGCCGCGAGATCGCGCGAGGAGTCCACGAGCGTCCCGTCGAGGTCGAACACGAGCAGCCGGCGGGTCGACATCGTCAGGGTCCCAGGTAGCCGAGGGCCCGGAGGCGCTCGCGAGCCTCGTCGTCGAGCTCCATCAGCGACTGGCCCGGGGGCAGCGTCAGCCAGACCCGCACACCCTCGGCCTCCGGCGGTGGAGGAACGAACAGATCGATGCCGGCCACCCGCTCGGCCTCGGACTCGACGTCGGGAAGACGACCGGGGATCGAGGGCGGATGCCATCCCGAGCTTCCGACCGCCACCGCGCCGGGTGGCAGGTCCCGTCCGCTCCGGGTGCCGGCGAGGGTGACGGGGGCGCCGATCGGGCGCACGGTGAAGCTCACCTGGCGGGGGGCGTTGGGGCCAGGACGCGCCTCCAGCTGGAGCCAACGGCCGTTGCCCCCGAGCGTCCAGCGTTCGTCGGGGGCGAAGCCCGTGGCCTTGACGTCCTCGATCCAGCCGTTCGTCTCCAGCTGGAGCAGGTACGGTCGCCGTCCCGACACCTCGACCACGTAGCGGAAGGGGTTGGGGGACATGGCCTGCTCGCCCTGTGCCTTGAGGAAGCGCACCCGCTCCGGGCGCTCTTCGATGATGTTCGTCTGCTCCGCCGGGTCCTGCTGGAGATCGAAATACAGCTCGTCGTGGTCGGGGTTGAAGCGCTGCACGAACTTGTCCTGCGCGCTCCGGACCCCGTAGGCCACGAACCCGCGGTGGCTGATCTCGGCGAGCGCGGTTCGGTCGGGGGCCAGGTCCTCGACCGCCTCCTGGAGAGGGAGACCGACAAGGCCGTCGGGCAGGGGCATCCGCATCGCCTCGAGGACGGTGGGGACGACGTCGACTCCCTGGACCTGCCCGCTCACCCGGCGGCCGGCGTGGCGGTTGCCGGGGAGCTTGACGACGAGGGGGACGCGGATGAGCTCGTCGAAGACGCTGCGACCGTGCAGCCAGCGCCCGTGGTCGAGGAACTCCTCACCGTGGTCGGCGATGAAGAGGACGAGCGCGTCGTCGTAAACCCCGGCCTCCTTCAGCGCGCGCACGAAGCGCCCGAACTCGAGGTCCCCGTAGGCGATCTCGCCGTCGTACTGGGCGATCATGCGCTCGCGGTCGAGCGGCTCCAGATAGTCGGTGCGGGGGTCGTGCCCGGGGTGGCCCTCGGTGGGGTGGGGCTCGAACATCCGGTCGAACGGCGGGGGAGGGCCGTACGGGACGTGCGGGTCCATCGTGTGCACGTAGAGGAACGTCGGTAGCCCCTGGCGCGACCGCATCCACCCGAGGGCGGCGTCGACCACCACGTCGGCGTTCACGAGCTTGCTGCGACGGTCGTCCTCCCCGTGCAGACCGGCAAAGAAGTCGAAACCGCGGTCGAACTGCGACTCCGCTCCGTAGATCACCGAGTTCGCGATGGCGGCCCCGGTGGCCCAGCCCTGCTCGTCGAGGCGCTGGGCGAGGGTGACGTTCGACGCGTCGAGGGCGTCCCGAAGCTGCACCGCGCGATGCTGGCCGGGCAGCCGGGAGGTGAGGATGGAGGCCACCGACGGCTTCGTCCAGGACGAGTGCATGATCGCCTGCTCGAACACGATCGCGTCCTCGGCGAAGGCGTCGAGCTCGGGGGTCGTGCCCCGGGAGTAGCCGTAGACCCCGGTGTGATCGGCCCGGAGGGTGTCCACCAGGTAGATGATGGCGAGGGGCGCCCGGTGGCCGCGGACCGTCACCGCGGGGGTGCCCCACCAGGCCTGCTCCGGCTCGCCCGTCTCCTCGTAGCCCCGGGTCTCGAGCACCAGCTCACGTCCCCGTCCCGCGAACTCCGACAGGTCGACCTCCATCGGAACCCAGCCCCGATCCTCGGGGCGCGAGATCGGGTCGAGCAGCCGGGTCCAGACGACGTCTTCACGCCCGCCCCGCGCCACCTTGACGAAGAACTCGACGGCGGGCCGGTCGCGGAAACGCGGGTCGACGGCGCATGCGAAGGTGAGCCGCGCGCCCTTCGGGATATCCAGGTCGAAGCGGAGCCGGCCCGGGGGGCCGGCGGGAAAGCCCCGGCGCAGGACGTCGTTGACCCGCAATCCGCGTCCCGCAGCCTCGAGCACGGCCTCCCGCCCCTGACCGCCGGCCCGAGCCTCGACCAGGTGATCGTGTGCCCCGAGCAGGTCAACGGGGTCGGGAGGGCGTCCGCACGCCAGGAGCGCCAGCGTGGCGAGACCGGCCAGGGCGGTGGAGAGGGCAGTTCTCATCGGGGCAACAGGAGACCGTAGCACGTGCCGTCGGGCACGGCCAAACCCCGCCCGGACACGCCCGAGGCGGCCGCGGCAGGTGTGCTAAGGTCGCTTCCGTGTCCGGCTCCTTTCGCCGCGGCCTCGTTGCACTGACCCTGGCCGGCCTCGTCACCCGACTCCTCTTCATGCTCCTCGAGCCGGCAACGGCGCCGGCGGGTGACGAGCGGATGTGGCTGGTCTGGGGCACCGAGGTCCTCCCGTCAGAACAGATCGCCTTCTCGCCCCTGCGCCTCCGCTTCATCTTTCACCCCCCCGTATATCCCTACTTCATCGGCGCCCTCTACGCGCTGTTCGGGACCCTCACCGCGGTCAAGCTCGCTCAGTGCGTTCTCGGGGGGCTCCTCGTGCCCGCGGTAGGTCGCATCGGTGCCGGCGCCCTGGGCGAGCGCGCGGGGCTGTTCGCGGCGGCCGTCACCGCCTTCTACCCGGAGCTCGTCTGGTTCAGCGTCCACTTCTGGGCGGAGACCGTCTTCGTCGTTCTCCTGTGGTGGGGCTTCGAGCGCCTGCTCCAGGCCGACGATCGCAGCTCCGCCGGTGTGACCGCCGCCGCCGGTCTGCTCCTCGGCCTGGCCGTCCTGACCCGGGAGACCGTCCTCTACTTCGTCCCCCTCGCCGCGGTCTGGCTCTCCTGGCGCCGCCCCGGGGGAGGACGGCGCGCGGCCGTCCTGCTCGGCACCGCCCTCCTCGTCGTCCTCCCGTGGACGCTCCGGAACTGGATGGTGTTCCGAACGTTCGTGCCGGTGTCGACCGCGGGGGCGCTCAACCTCTGGCAGGGCAACACTCACCTCACGCGGCAGGAGGTGTACGAGGAGTACTGGGCCGTGCACGGCCGGATGCAGAAATACCGTTACACCCGCGAAAAGGCGCTCGAGTCGATCTGGGATCGCCAGCCTCTGTGGCTCTTCGAGAAGCTCCGCGACGAGATGCCCCAGTACTGGGCGGCCCACGGCCAGCCCATCGTGCACCTCGAGCGAGGGGCCTACGGCGATGTCGCAAGATCTCGGGCTTTCGCCGCCATCGTGGTGGTGCTGGCGCCCTACCTGGCCGTACTCGGGCTCTTCGTCGTCGGGATCGCCGCCCTGCCCCGCAATCGAGCGGTCCCGCTGCTTCTCGGCTTCCTCGTCTTCTACGTCTGTCTCCACGTCGCCGCCCACGGATACCCTCGGTACCGTCTGCCGTCGCTCCCGGTGCTGTTCCTGGTGGCGGGGCAGGGGTGGGTGTTCCTTCGGACCCGTCCCCGCCCCCGGCTCGGCGCACGGCGCTGCTGGTCCGCGGCCGCGGTGGCGCTCGTCCTCGGGCTCTCTGTCGGCCCGAGCCTGGTCCGCTGGGTGACGGACCCGTGGCCGCCGGAGTGGGCCCGCACGGGAGAAGAGGAGGCGCTTGCGGAGACACCAGCGCCGGACGGGGCGCCGGACCCGGTGGAGCGGTGAGAGCCTCGCGCGCCATCCCGCTCGCCATCCTCCTCGCGGTGGTGGTGCGTGTGCCCTTCTGGATCGAGGCGCTACGGACCCCGGTGGACGGGGACACCGCGATCGTCGGCCTCATGGCCCGCCATCCCGGTGAGGGAACCACGTTCTGGGGACAGCCCTACGGCTCGCCGCTCGACTCCTGGGTGGCCACACCCTTTGTCGCCGTCTGGGGGACGAGCACCGAGGCGCTGCGCCTGCCGTACTTCCTCCTCGGACTCGCCCTCGTCCCGCTGGCCTATGGCCTGGCCCGGTCGCTCCATCCCGCGGCGGCGCAGCCCGCCGCCGTCCTCGTGGCGTGCGGACCTCCCTATCTGATCCTCCTCTCGGCTCTCCCACCGCCGCTCTATCCCACGACCCTGGTGCTGTGCGGGCTCGTGCTCCTTCTCGCGGCGCGGGCTGGACGGGAGCTCGACGAGAAGCGGCGCCCGCGGGGTGCGCTCGTCCTGTTGGGAGCCTCCGCCGGCCTCGCCCTGTGGACCCACCTCATGTCGGCGAGCGCCCTCGCCGCGGCCGGCATCTGGCTCTTCTTCCGGGCGCGCGGCCGCCGGAGTCTCCTCGTCTTCGCCCTCGTCCCTCTCCTGGTCGCGAGCGCACCCCTGTGGATGCGGGCCCTCCGCGGAGGCCAGGCGACGCGAATCGTCCAGGTCGCCTCGCGCGATGGCACGGCCCTCGCCCATCTCGCCGAAGTGGCGCCGCGACTCCCCGAGCCGCTTGGGGGCCTGCTGGGCACACACGTTCCGGTGGTGGCCGACGCCCGGGACTTCGTGCTCCGGATGCCGGGGTGGCAGGCGGCGGGTCTCGTGCTTCTCTACGGAGCCCTCCTGATCCTGGCCGGGCGGGCCGCCCGACCAGGCCACCCGGCGGTTCTCTATCTCCTCGCCGCCGGGCTCGCCCTGCTGGCTTTTCCCTTTCCCGCCCGTGCCGCGCCGCACACGATACGCTTCCTGACCCCGCTCTACCTTCCGGTGGCCGCGCTCGTGGCCTGGGCAGCGGCACCGCGGGGTGGGTCGCGCCGGGCGTGGGTGGCCGTGCTGGCCCTCGCCGTGCTGCACCTCGCCGGCGCGACCCGGCTGCTCGGCGCCTGGCGCAGCCTCGACCGGGCCGAGGCCCCGTTCCTTCTCCCCGACCTCTCGCCGGTGCGGAAGGTGCTCGCCTCGCGCGGCGTCCGCCGCGCCTACGCCTCTTACGGGCCGGCCTGGCGGCTGACCTGGGAGAGCGGGGAACGGATCCTCGCCTCGCAACCCTGGAACGAGCGCTTCCGCCACTGGCCCCTGCCGCTCCTGGACGAGGTGCGTTTCGCGAAGAACGTCGCGTGGGTGCTGACGCCGGCGATCCCGACCGACCTGCCCCCCCCGAACGGTTTCGAGGAGACCTTGCGGAGGCTCGGCGGGCGGTGGCGTCGCGTCGATGCCGGCCCCGCGGTGGTGTTTCTCGACTTCGTGCCGCCCTACTCGCCACGCGTGAGCCCGTGGCCCGATGCCGGGGAGGCCGGCGACGGAGACCTCCGGACCTTCCTGGCCCCCGATCCAGTCGCCGCCTTCGAGCTCCGTCTACCGGAGCCGACGCCGCTCACCGGGATCACGCTCGTCGCCGCGCTCGAAGGGCCGCGGCTGCTCCGCAGCATGGACGTGGAGGTGAGCGCGGACGGGAAGACGTTCGACACGCTGGTCCGCCGCCGCCGACGACAGGAGCGGAGCGACATCCGATGGCGCGGCGGGGCACCCCAGGCGGTGTTGGACCACGACGTGATCTCGGTCCCCCTCGGGGGGCGGACAGTGTCGGCGCTGCGCATCGTTCCCCACGTCTCCTCCGACCCGTGGCGTCTGGGCGAGGTGCTGGTGCACACCGAGCCCGGACGGCGGGCGTGGGACGAGTGGCTCTCTCCCGACCTCAACTGGCCCGCGCGGCGCCGGGCCCTCCTCGCGGAGCCCCGCAAGGATCGCGAGGACTGGTACACGCGTCTGCTCCTCGCCTCGTGGCACCGCCCCCCCCCGTAGCGGGGCGCATCACGATCGTGTGCGGCGCCATCCCCGGGCCGCCGAGAGCAGCGCCGCCCCGAGGGCGAAGCAGCCTCCGACCGCGTAGGCGTGACGCAGACCGTTCAGGTAGGTGGCGACCTGTGCCGGGCTCAGGGGCCCGCCGCGGAGGAGCGACTCCGGAACCAGGGCGTACAGGACGGCGGCGCCGGCCGCCACACCCAGCACCATGCCCACCGTCCGCACGGTGCCGAGCAGGCTGGACACCACACCGAGGTGCTCGCGCGGCGCGCTGCCCATCACGGCGCTGTTGTTGGGCGAGCCGAAGATCCCGGCCCCCAGCCCGAACAGCCCCAGCCGCCAGGCCACCTGCTCCGCCCCCGCGTCGGCGGGCAGGGTCGCCAGCAGGCCGCAGGACAGCGCGCACACCGTCATCCCGAACACGGCCGGCCCGACCGTGCCAATGCGGTCGGACAGCGCCCCCGACGCCGGGGCGACGCACAGCACGGCGACGGGAAACGCGGTCATGACGAGGCCCACGCGGCCCGGGCTCTCCTCGAGCACCCTCTGCAGGAAGAAGGGCGTGAGGAAGACCACTACGAACTGGCCGATGAAGTTGAAGAGCGACGCCAGCGCGCCGCAGCTCAGGCTCGGGTTGCGGAAGAGGTGCAGCGGCAGCATCGGATCCGATGAGCGCCGCTCCGTGCGGACGAAGAGAAAGGCCGCAAGGACGGCGATGGCGAGGAGGGCGACGGTGAAGGTGGTCAATCCGTGCTGCTGTGCCTCGGTGACGAACAGCAGGAAGCTGGACAGCGCTGCGAGCGCCAGGGCGGCCCCGGCCACATCTACCCGCCCCGCCCGGCCGCGCATTTCGGGCAGCACGCGCACGGCGAAGACGAAGGCGACCAGGCCGACGGGAACGTTGATGAGGAACGCGGCCCGCCAGGAGACGAGCGACGTGAGGAAGCCGCCGAGGCTGGGACCCACCGCCAGCCCCACCGAGATGCTGAGGGCATAGAGGCCCAGGGCCTGGCCGCGCTGGCGGGCGGGGAAGGTGCGGGTGAGGATGGCCAGGGGTACAGCCATCATCATGCTGGCGGCGAGGCCCTGGAGCGCCCGGAAGGCCACCAGGGCGTGGATGGTGGGGCTGGTGGCGCACAGGACGGAGGCGGCCACGAACCCCACCAGCCCGGAGAGGAAGACCCGGCGGTACCCGACGATGTCGCCCAGCCGGCCGAAGAGCAGCACCAGGCCGGCGATGGTGAGCAGGTAGACCATGGGCACCCACTCGGCCACCGCCATGGTGGCCGAGAACGAGTGGGTGATCGTGGGCAGGATGACGTTGAGGATGCTGCCGTCCAGCGGACCCAGGATCGAGCCGAGCATCACGACGGTGAGGATCTGGTACCGACGCGGGTAGGCTTCCTCCATGGATGTGCGCCGATCGAGTCGCTCCCGGCATCTGTAGCATAGCGCGTCATCGACGCCGAGGGCGCCCCACTCGCCACGTCGTACCGGCTGGCACGCCCAACACTGCACGTTGGAGTGGCCATCCGGAGCGGGCGGCTCTCAGGCACCGATGGACGAACCTGACCCGGCGAGTGTGTGAAGTCGCACCCCGGAGCCTTTGACAATTGTGAGCATATGTTCAATATAGGGAGGGGGAGGACCTCGGGGGTCGAGGTCCTCCGAGCGAGAGAGCACCACGTAGTGACCGACCTTCGCGCGCATCGTCGAGGCCTCGCGCCGGAAGGTGGCCTCGGCGCTCGTCCACGGACGGGCGCTTCGGATCGACGGGGGACCCGTGGCCTTCATCTTCCCGACGGTGGGCCGCGCCGTCTGACGAGGCACGCTGTGCTTCGAGCACGACTCGGGAGCGCGAGGATGAGGCCATGGTGAGATCCCGAACCGGTCGTCGAGAAGCCCTTCCCGCCCAGTCGACCTCCATCATCCTGGAGAGCATCTCGGACGGCGTCTTCACCGTGGACGGGAGCTGGCGCGTCACCTCCTTCAACCGGGCGGCCGAGACGATCACCGGAGTCCCTCGCGCGCAGGCGATCGGCCGCCCGTGCTGGGAGGTGTTTCGGGCGAGCCTCTGCGAGCGGGACTGCGCCCTGCGACACACGTTCACCACCGGGGAGCCCGTGGTGGGCCGGCCCGCCTTCATCGTCCGCGGCGACGGCGAGCGGCTTCCGATCAGCGTCTCCACCGCGGTCCTGCGCGACGCGCACGGCGGCGTGATCGGCGGCGCGGAGACCTTCCGCGACCTGAGCGCGGTGGAGGAGCTCCGCAAGGAGCTCTCGGGGCGCTTCGAGATCGGCGACTTCGTGAGCCGCAGCCCGGCCATGCGACGTGTCTTCGACATCGTGCCCCAGGTGGCGGCGAGTGACTGCACCGTGCTCGTCCAGGGCGAGACCGGCACCGGCAAGGAGCTGCTCGCCCGAGCCCTGCACCACACGGGCCGGCGCCGGCGGCGCCCCTTCGTCGCCGTCAACTGCGCCGCCCTGCCCGAGACGCTCCTCGAGTCGGAGCTCTTCGGCTACCGGGCCGGGGCCTTCACCGGCGCCCAGCGCGACAAGCCCGGGCGCTTCGCCCTCGCCGAAGGGGGCACGCTCTTCCTCGACGAGATCGGCGACATGGCGCCGAGCCTGCAGGTGAAGCTGCTGCGCGTGCTCCAGGACGGGAGCTACGACATCGTCGGCGGCACCCGGACGCTGAAGGCGGACGTGCGCGTGATCGCCGCCACCCACCGCGACCTGGAGCGGCTCGTCGAAGAGGGGTCCTTCCGGGCCGACCTGTACTACCGCATCAACGTGGTGAAGATCGAGGTGCCGCCCCTGCGGGAGCGACGGGAGGACATCCCGCTTCTGCTGGACCACTTCGTAGCACGCCTGAACCGACTCCAGGGGAAGGCGATCCGCGACGTCCACCCCGAGGTGCTGGGCCTGCTGATGGCGTATGACTTCCCCGGCAACGTGCGGGAGCTCGAGAACATCCTCGAGCACGCGTTCGTCCTGTGCGAAGGGGACCGACTGGAGCTCGGCCACCTGCCTCCACAGTTCCTCGCCCGGCGCGTCTCGAGCACCTCTTCGCCGGCCATCCGCAAGGCGGCGCAAGCGGCTGAAGCCGCGCTCATCGTCGAGGTGCTCGGGCGGCACGGCTTCGATCGCCTCGCCACCGCGCGGGCCCTCGGGATGCACAAGAGCACCCTCCACCGTAAGATCCGTGCCCTGGGCCTGGCTCTCCCCAAGCGCGACGGTCGCACCCGAAGGCGCGCCTGAGACTGTCAGAAGCCTCCTCGAGGAACCGGCGAGAGCGCGCCGCCGTCGCGCCCCGTCGGCGACGGCGGGGCTGGGGGCTCGAGTATGTCCACGAGGACGTGCCCGGAGGAGCCGCTCGGCGTCTCGACCCCGAGGATCGTGGCGAGCGTGGGAGCGACGTCGTTGAGCACGACGGTGCGGTCGAAACGGCCGGGCCGGATCCCTGGCCCCATCAGGATGAGCGGGATGTGGGTGTCGTACGAGTATGCGGTGCCGTGCGTCGTCCCCGTGGGGGCGGACATCCAGTAGGGTTGGAGAAGCACCTCGACGTCGCCCGAGCGCTCCCGGTGAAAAGACACGAGGACCCGCCGGCTCCACGGATCGGGCGGGACGCGGCCCTCGAGGAGCTGGCTCCGCGTGTAGGTTCGCCAGACCGGGGCCAGGGCCTCGACACCGGAGGCGGCGCGGCGTTCAACGACCGTGGGGTCGAGACCCCGCTTGGCCATCAGCGCCCGGTCGAGGTAGAGGGCGCTGCCGGCGCGGCCCTCGAGCCACGCGCCCGGGCCGAAGGCCTCCTCGAGGGCATCCGTGGCCGCCCGCTCCAGGTCCGCGCGCGACAGGGCGCCCGCCGGCATCCTCCACGCCGTCATCTGCTCGGGCACGGGCGCCACACCGTGGTCGGCGGTCACGATGACGACGGTCCGCGATAGGCCGACCCGCCGGTCGATCGTGGCGAGCAGGCGATCGAGCGCGAGGTCGGTGCGCAAGGTGATGTCGCGGACCTCGGCAGAGTGCGGCCCGCTGTGATGGCCTACCGCGTCGTTGCAGGAGAAGCTCAGGGCCAGGATGTCGGTGGCCTCGCGGGTGCCGAGCCGTTCGCCCTCGAGCGCCACCTCGGCCAGCGAGACGAGGAGCTCGTTTCCGAACGCGCTGTTGTAGAGGCTGTTGTAGTACGCTGGCCCGGGGGTGTCGGGCATCCGCCCGAGCAGGGCTCCGCCTTCACCCAGCGCGCGCCACTCACGTCCCAGCCACGCGTCCGCGGGCCGGCCCGCGTTGAACGCCGTTGCCCACTCCGGTAGCTTCGGTGCGTACCAGGTGCTCGAAACGAAGGCGCCCGACTGCCCGTCCCACCAGAGCGCGAGGTCGGCCATCCGGCCCGCCATCAGGATGGCGGCGCGGTCCTTGTGCGAGATCCCGATCACCCGGGAGCCGGGGTGAGCCATCTTCAGCTCGTCGCCGACCGTGCTGACCCGGAGGCGGTGGGGCGAGCAGCCGGGAGCGTCCCCCGCTCCGAGGAGCCTCGTCCCGGGGTCCTCGATGCTCGTGACATTCCTCTTCAGCGTGCGGTCGTACCAGTCGTTGCCGATGATGCCGCTGATCGAGGGCGGGGCCCCGGTGAGCATGGCGGCGTGCCCGACCGCCGTCACCGTGGGATAGTGGTCGAGGTGAGCGTTCGTGAAGACGGCCCCGTCGAGCATGAGCCGCCGGAACCCGCCGGTGAAGACGTGGGCGAAGCGAGGGAGGTAGTCGTAGCGCATCTGGTCGACGACGACGAGGAGGATGAGACGGGGTGTCTCCCCCGGGCCGATGAGAGCGGGCGCGGGCCCGGGCGAGGCCGGGAATGCGACGGCGAGCAACAGAGCGGCGACGGTCAGGACGCACGGCTTTTTCAGGTTCATCGATGGCTCCTGTTGGGCCGATCTCCAGTCGAGCCAGAAGGTCGCTTGACGAGAATCGCCACCTCGTGCAGATGACCTTCCACCCTCCCGACGCAGTCGAGACCTTCCCGCTCGAGCAGGGTCCGTGCCTGCTCGACGGTGACCCCGCTCTCCGGGTGGACCCGCCCCTCAGCCCGGTGGACGCGCTGCACGAGCCGGAACCCCTCGGGGGAGAAGTCGGCCACGATCACGATGCCGCCCAACCTCAACGTCCGCGCCATCTCGGCGAGAACGGGGCGGGGCTCGTCGAGGTGATGGAGGACATCCATCATCGCCGCGCACCCGAAATACCCGCTGGGGAAGGGCAGACGCCGGGCGTCCCCGTGCAGAAAGCGCAGCCTGTGGCCGACCCCGGCCTCGCGGGCGAGATCGGACGCCAGGGGCAGCTCGGACGTGTCGACGTCGACGGAGACCACGTCGAGAGAGAGCTGGACCAGCTCCCGGGCCAGCAACCCCTTCCCGGTGCCCACGTCCAGCGCCGGTCCGCGGAGGCGACCGGCCGTTCGGGCGACGAAGCGGGCGGCGGCGACGCGGTCGTAGCCGAACGCGCGATACTGGGCCAACCGGGCCTCGAACGCCTGGCGACGCAAGACGGGCTCGCCGGGCGCGGGAGCGTGGTCGCAGATGAGCCGGCCGTCGAGGTGGTCCACCTCGTGCTGGACGAGGCGGGCCCAGAAGCCCTCGGCGACGAAGGACAGCTCCTTCCCTTCCGAGGTCCAGCCCCTCACCTCCACGGCCCTCGCGCGGGCGACCGGGACCTCGACGGCGGGCAGGCTCAGGCACCCCTCGACCGCCTCTTCGGAGCTCGCCCGGCACGGCAGGAGGGTTGGGTTGACGACACAGAGGCGCCGGCCGTCGATCTCTCCCACGAAGAGCCGTTGGGCCACCCCCGCCTGGGGGGCCGCGAGGCCGACGCCCTTGTGCCGGATCATGATCTGGCGCAGCTCCTCCACCATCTCGCGCAGGGGCCGACCGAAGGCCTCGACCGGCTCGCAGACGAGACGCAGCACGGGGTCCGGCAGGGTCCGCAGCGTCAACGACGTCGCCGGGATCACGAAGGCTCCACCGCGACGAGCCTCCCCGCCCGGTAGGCCTCGATCGCCTCGGCGACCGTACGCGCGTCGCTGTTGTAGATCTCGATCCCCGCCCTCTCGAGGACGCGAAAGGCGTTGGGCCCGCAGCAGCTGGTGACGAGGCCGTCCACACCGAGCCGCACGAGCCGCTCGGCCGCCTGGAATCCTGCGCCCTGGGCGGCCTCGAACCCGGCCCGGTTGTCGACGATCTCGAAGCCGTTCGTGTCCGTGTCGTAGACGAGGAACCGCGGGGCGCGGCCAAAGCGGGGATCGAGCGGCGCCTCGGGGGTCGTGCCCGAGGTCGTGAGCGCGAGCTTCACTCGGGCCTTTCCTTCTTCTCCTCGCTCTCGGCGAGGTGGCTCTCGACCGCGCGCAGCTGGGCCCGCAGGGCGTCGGCCTGGCTCTTCAGCACCTGTCGATCCGCCTCGGCGTCGAGCCCGAGGCGGCGGCCGGCGCCCCACGGGATCCAGTCCGGCAGTCGAGCGAATCCGAGGCCGTGCCATCGGCCACCGAACCCTCGACCTCGCCCGAAGCCTCCTCTTCCCTGGCCGAATCCCCACCCGCGGCCTCTTCCAGGACCGGGGTTCGCGTACCCGGGCATGTCGTAGCCTCCACAATAGCCGCTGGCCCAGCCCGTTCTCGGACCGAGGCCCGCGGGTCCCGTCCTGTCTCCTCTCGGCATCGTCCTCTCTCCCATCAATTCAAGGACCGCCGGCGTGCCACACCACCGTGTTGCCGGCGGCGTCCCTGTCCGATCCATCCACGACCGCCGCGGAAGCGGCGGCCCCGCCCACGTCCGCAGCCGGGCATGGCAAACGCGTTGCTCTCGAGCGCCCCGGCCCTCCAAGCGTTGACGACCTCGCGCAGCTCACCCGTCACGAACGGGACGACCGTGACGCCGTAGGCCTGCACCAGCGCTTCCTGCGGCCGGGAGATCGCCCCGCAGACGAGCGCTCCGATGTGCAGCGCGGCGAGGCGAGCCGCTCGTGCTCCCGCTGCCTCGTCCTCGAGGGGCTCTTCGGACTCCCGCACGACACGCCGCCCGTCCGTCTCGACGACGTGGAGCCGACGAGTGACGTCGAAGACGGGGGCAATGCGGCCGTTCCAGGTGGCGAATGCGACTCTCATGAGGAGCGCCTCTCGAATCGCTCGCCACCCGGAGGGGCATCATGCGTGCCAAGCCTGCGGAACGGTGGCGATTCCGTGCAACTGCTTTGTCCGCGGCCGGTCACGCGGATGCGAGAGCGAGTGGCGACGGCGCAACGGTGCGCCTCCCGACCAACCGGGAGTCGCAAGATTGCGACCCTCTGCCGAGGTCGTCGATCGCCGGGGCGGACAAGTGCGGAGACGACAACCACTTGACCGGCGAGCCAGGCAGCGGCGGTCTTGGCACGGTGCTCGCTTGGTCCGTCAGGCGGTGGGTATTTTGCGTGCTGCGGACGACCCCCACGAACAGCCGCTCGAGCGAGGCGGCCCCGCGAGGAGGTGGGCTTGCCGCGGCCCTCTCGGGCCAGGTGGGTGCCGTGCACGCGTTCGAAGGCTGAGGGGCGCGAGAAGGAGATCACCTTGATGGGAAGAGGCCTTCAGGTCGCGAGGTTTGTACTGTCGCCCCTGTTCTGTTTGTCGCTGGCCGTGGCGGCGCCGGCCACCGAGGGTGGTGGGGGAGTCGTGCGCGCGGTCCTCTTCGTCTCGCCCACCTGCCCACACTGCCGCAAGGTGCTCCAGGAGGTCCTGCCGCCCCTGTCCAAGCGCTTCGAGGGCCGGCTCCAGGTCGGAATCGTCAGCACGGCCACGCCCACGGGACGCGACCTCTACTGGGCCGCCCAGCAGCGGTTCGCCGTGCGGCAGCCAGGCGTGCCTCTCCTTGTCGTCGGCGACTTCGCCCTGGTCGGATCCCTGGAGATCCCGCAGCGGCTTCCGGACCTGGTGGAGGGCTACCTCGCCGAAGGGGGCGTCGGCTGGCCCAACATCCCCGGACTGACCGAGCTGGTGGCGGCGAGTTCGGCGACTCCGCCTCCGCCGCCCTCGCCCCCCGATGCCCCTGGGCAGGCGAGACCGCCTGCTCCTCAGCCGTCAGGGTCGGCGACGGAGCGGCCGGCACCGGAGCCGGCTCTTCTCTCTCGTGCCACAACGGAGCCGGCGCCCACACCGTTCCCGACGCCCATTTCCGCGCCGCCGCCGACACCAACGCCGTCGACCGCTCAGCCGACGCCGACACCGGTGTCACCCACGCCGGTGCTTCCACCGGCCGCCCGGCCCGTGATCCCGGAGCCTACGCTCGCGCCCACGACCACTCCCCGCTCCCCGGCCCCCGCGACGCCCCCCCCATCCATGCCACGCCCGACCGCGGCGCCTCCACCGACGGTGCCCGCGGGTATGGCCGGAAGCGGAGCCGGCGAGCCTGTGCCGATAGCGTCCCCCGCCGCACCGCCGGGCCTGATCACCCTCGGCGCCGTCCGGGAGCGCGGCCTCGCCGACCGGATCCTCGGCGACCCGCGCGGCAACGGCCTCGCGATCCTCGTGCTCGCTGGCATGGCGGCCGCCGTGCTGCGCTCTGTCCCGGTGCTCCGGCGGTGGCGCCCGGCGACCTTCACGAGCCACCTCGACTGGGCGAACCCCCTGCTGGCGCTCGCGGGCCTCGGGGTGGCCGCCTACCTGGCCCACGTCGAAGTGCGCGGGATCGAGGCGGTGTGCGGCCCCGTGGGCGACTGCAACACGGTCCAGCAGAGCGAATACGCGCGGCTCTTCGGTGTCCTGCCGATCGGCGTGCTTGGCGTGGTCGGCTTCGCTGCCATCATCGTGACGTGGGCCGTCCGGCGCTGGGCAACCGGGTGGTACTCAACGCGGGCGGCGCTCGCCCTCCTGGCCCTGACCGCCTTCGGCACCCTCTTCTCGATCTACCTGACCTTCCTCGAGCCGTTCGTCATTGGAGCGACATGCCTCTGGTGTCTCAGCTCGGCGGCGATCATGACCGCCCTCTACTGTCTCGCTCTCACTCCGGGATACGCGCCGACGGGGATCCGCCGCCGGTCCGCGGCGGAAGTCTTCGCAACGCGTTGCGTGAGCGCCGCGAGGGGAGCACCGCGGCGCCGACCTCCCGCCCGGGAGTGAGGCCGCCGCGGTCGATGAGGTCTGCAGGCTATCGCGTCCGCTACTACGACGCTTTCTCCCGCGTCTACGACCGCTTCGTTGCCGCTCACTCGAGCGACCGGGAAGGGCGACTGCGGGAGGTGCTGGCCGACCGGGCCGCCCTGCCACGCGGCGCGCGGGCGCTCGATCTGTGCACAGGCACGGGCGCGATGCTGCCTTCGCTGGCGCGACGCGCCGGCATGAGCGGTCTGGTGGTGGGGCTCGATTACTCCCGCGGGATGCTGGAGCGCGCACGAACGAAGGTGGCGGGCACGCCGGGTGTCGCGCTGGTCCGGGCTGACGCGGAGCGGCTCCCCTTTCGGGAGGGCCGTTTTGACGCCGTCACCTGCTCTCACGCCTTTTACGAGCTCAAGGGCGAGGGGGCGGAGCGGGCCTTGAAGGAAGTGGCGCGGACGCTGCGGCCCGGCGGCTCGTTCCTCGTGATGGAGCACGAGGTGCCACAGAAGCTGCTCGTTCGCCTCCTCTTCTACGTCCGGCTCTTGTCGATGGGTCTACGGAAGGCCTTGGCGGTGCTGGGAAACGAGGACACGCTGTTCCGGCGCCATTTCCATGAGGTCGAGCGCATCGCCACCGACACCGGGCGGTCGAAGATCATCCTCGGGAGGGGCCCCCGGAACGCATCGCACGATGTGTCCTCGGTTCCTGGTGAAGTGGTGCTCCCCGGGGCGAAGGTCAGCGCTCGCGGTCGGTGAGAAGGAATGCCGCCACCACGTAGAAGCCGGTACCCATCAACAGGACCTGGGTGAATCCGGCGAAGAGGGCAAGAACCAGCGCGGCGATCGAACCCGTCACCGAGGCCGCGCCGTTGATGCCCCATGCCCACGGGATGAGGCCCGGCGCCCGCCTCGAGAGCACCCGAATGCCCGACGGCATGGGAACCCCCATCGCCAGGCCGAGAGGCGCCAGCAGCAGCACCGTGATCGCGATCCGGGTCCCGCGCGGGAGGTCGACGGTGTTCTGGAACAGCGGGGTGAGAGTGGCCGCGTAAAGGAGGAGGACCGCCACCAGGAAGCCGATGTGCCGGAGCACCCGGCGTACGAGCTCGGCGTCGGGAATGCCGCTGCTCCTCCAGCTTCCCAGGGCGCTGAAGACGAGCAACCCGAAGAGCACGACGGCGAGCGCGTACACCGGATGGCCGAGGAACAGGATGCACTTCTGGATCATCGCCACCTCGACCAGGATGAAGCCCGCGCCGAGGCAGCCGAAGTAGGAGATGTGCCGCAGGGCAGGGCCCGTCCCCTGACCCTCCCGCAAGGCGCGCCCGCGGGCGAGGGCGAGGGGGAGCAGGATGAAGAGACTCACCAGAACGATGGAGATCACGAGCAGCGCGATCAGGGAGAGCGTGCCGAGATTGGTCTTTCTCCATTCCGGCGAAGCAGTCATCAGGGCGCCGAGCTCGCTCACGCGCACGGAGTTGAAGAAGAAGGGGCTGTTGTCCCAGACGGGGGCGATGTTGGTGGGATGGGACGACCAGAGGGTCTGCGGGTCGGGAGCTTCGATCAGTCGTCGAAAGTCGTTGTTGGGGCGTGTCCGCGGAGTGTAGATGAGCTCGAGCTCGCTCGCCGCCACGGCCGTCTCCAACACGGTGATCTCGTCCTCGCTGAACGGACGGCGCTTGAGGAGCAGCGTGCACTGCGCGCGCCCATACTCGTCCATCCCGGCACGCGCGATCACGAGGTGGCGGGCGGGGTCGGGGACGCCACGCTCGTGCATGACGGCCAGGGCCATCGACACGAGCCGCAACATCTGGTCCGGTGGATCGAGATACCAGCGCGTCACTGCGAGGACACCGTCATCCCGGAGGTGCTCGACGTAGTCTCGGAAGGCCTCGACGGTGTAGAGGTGGTTCTCGGTGAGGGTGAACGCACCGGCGGCGGTGGCCGCCCAGGTGTCCACCATCGCCGCGTGGATGACCGCGTACCGCTCGGAGGATCGCCGGATGAAGCTGCGACCCTCGTCCACCACGAGGTGCACTCCCGGCTGCTCGAACAGCTCCCCCGAGTAGGTGCGGAAGGGCTCCGAGGACATCACGTCGCGGGCGATGATCGGGTTGATCTCGACGGCAGTGACGTCTCGCAGGCCGAACAGGCGCGCGATCATCACGTCGGCCCCGCCCCCGGCCCCGATCACCAGAACCGGTCCCTCGCCCACCGTGTGGTAGACGAGCCCCTGCACGAGCCGGCCAAGTCGCTGGTGGCGCCGGGGGTCCCCGGCCCCTCTGTAGATGTCCGTCGAGGCGTCGGAGTCGATCAGGATTCTCAGCCGACGTCCCTCCGGATCTCCCACGACCGCAACGTGGGAGAAGGAGTTCCATTTCGAGAAGAGGACGTGGTGCTCCGCGTAGTCCTTGGCGACCCGCAGTCCAACGAATCCCGTCGCCAGGTTCCCAACCAGCGTGGCCCCGAGACCGAGAGTGGCCGCGACCGCAAACCACCGAGTGGGCCCATGGCGAGGCCCGGACAGGCTGAAGAGGGTGCCGGCAGCGGGCCCCAGGACGGCGGTGGCGAGGATGGTGTTGACGGCCCCCAGGGCGTCCAGGGCGGGCATCAGGGCCATGCAGCCGAGCGCCGCGCCGAAGAGGTCGAAGAAGTAGACCCTTCCCGCCTCTGCACGGAAGGCCTGGATCGCCAGCGTGACCGCGCACCCGCCGAAGAAGAAGGGCACCGACGCCGAGGAGTAGATGAGAAGGAGTCGGGCGTAGTTCCCGGCGCCCCCCTCGAGGCTCACGGGATTGGCCAGGAGCACGAGAAGGGCAAACACCGCGCTCAGGCCGAACAGCGCGCTGGCGCCGGCGAGCCACCGTGGCACCTCCGCGGGTGTGGGCCGGGGCCCGAACAGGTAGATCAGGACCCCGCTGGCCCCGAGGCCGAAGAGGGCCAGCGAGATCGCCACGAAAGCGAAGTGGTAGTAGAGGGTGGCCGAGAAGACGCGAGTGAGGGCCAGCTCGAAGACGATGATGGCGAAGGTGAGGAGGGAGACGGCGGGAAAGGCCAGGCGCCGGCTTGGACTCTCCAGCGGCAGTCCCGGGGCGACGCCGGCGGAGCTGCTGCGGGTGGAGACGGTCAACGGGTGGCCATGGGGTCGAGGGTCGCCGGGCACGCTGGCCGCCTCCCAGAGCGGGACACGACCGAAGTGCGCTCCGCCACGAAAGTTAGCATGGGGTCTGTCCAGAGACAATGCCCTCAAGCGAGGCAGGCGGCGTTGCTCCGCTCCTCGTCCGGGACTCCCGCGTCGCCAGGACCGGATTGAACATCGTCCGCGGATGAAGCTGGACGGGTGAAATGGGAAACAAGCGGTCGTCCCGGGGAATGAGTGGGACAATGGCCCCATGCGCGAGCTCGAGCCGTTCTTCGTGGGTCGGACGTTCGACGACTTCCTCTTCCGGCCCCAGCACAGCCCGGTGAGGCGTCGCCGCGACGTGGATCTCGCCATGCCGCTCGTGGGCGGGATCGACCTCGCCCTGCCCGTGCTCGGGGCCAACATGGACACGGTCGTTGGCGAGGAGATGGCGAAGACGCTCGCCCTCGAGGGCGGGCTCGGCTTTCTCCACCGCAACTGCTCGATCGCCGACCAGGCGGCGCACGTCCGCTACGTGAAGACGCGTCACTCCTACGTCATCGAGGAACCGATCGTCCTCGAGCGCACCGCCACCGTCGCCGAGGCGCGGGCGGCCATGCTCCGGCACAACGCGAGCAGCTTTCTCATCGAAGAGGAGAAGGGGGGAGGCATCCTCGCCGGGATCTACTCGCACCGCGACGTGCCCCTCGACCGGGCGTCCGACGCGCGAGCGGTCAGCGACTTCATGACGCCGCGAGAGCGCCTCGTCACGCGCCCACCCTCGGTCTCGCTCGAGGAGGCGGAGCGGGCCATGTTCGACCACCGGGTCGAGAAGCTCCCGCTCGTGGACGAGAGGAACCACATCCGCGGGCTCGTCACGATGCGCGACCTCAAGCTCTACAAGCAGAAGCCGCACTCGACCAAGGACGACCGCGGGCGCCTTCGCGTGGGGGCGGCGGTGGGTGCGGCCGGCGACTCTCTCGAGAGGGCGGCGGCCCTCGTCGAGCAGGAGGTCGACGTGCTCCTGCTGGACGTCGCCCACGCCGACTCCGACGTCGCGGGTGCCGCGGTCTCGGAGCTGCGGAAGCAGCACGAGGACCTGCCCCTCGTCGTGGGCAACGTGGCCACTGCCGAGGCCGCACGATGGCTGGCCGACCTGGGTGTCGACGCGATCAAGGTCGGCGTGGGCCCCGGGCGCGGCTGCCGGACGCGGCTCGAGACGGGAGCGGGTGTTCCCCAGCTGCAGGCGGTGCGCGAGACATACCTGGCGACCGACGGTCGCGTACCGATCATCGCGGACGGCGGGGTGAGGGACGACAAGGACATCTTTCTGGCGATCGCCTGCGGGGCCTCCACGGTGATGCTCGGCAGCCTGCTCTCAGGAACGGACGAGGCCCCCGGGCTCCTGGTCGAGGACCCGGCCACGCGCCAGAAGATGAAGCTCTATCGAGGGATGACGTCGCCCGAAGCGGTGGCGGATGGCTCGGAGGGGGACGAGCTCGCGGAGGCCCTGCGCACGCCGGCCGAGGGGCAGTCCGTCCGGGTTCCCTACGTGGGCAGCGTCGTGGAGATCCTGGCCCGTATCCGCGGGCACCTCCAGTCGGCGGTGAGCTACGCCGGCGAGTCCGCGCTGCACGCGACCCACACGAAGATCGTCAGCGAGCCCGAGACGTACCTGATCCCGCTGTCCGAGGCCTCCCGCCGCGAGTCGTACGTGCGCTGACGTGCCTGACGAACCGGTGACCGGCCTGCTCTCGCTCGTCCAACCACTGGGCCCGGCGGGCGCTCCAGCGGCGGGCCGGGGCCGCCTCGCCGAGACGACCCTCGATGTCGGGCGAGCCGCCCGACCAGGGTGGTTGTTGGACTAGGATCGACCTCGTCTATCAAGACCAAGAAGGGGCGACGACCATGGCCAAGACGACACCGCGACTCCTGAGTGCACTGCTGCTGGTACCCGCACTGGCGGGGCCCGCGTCGGCGAGCCGCGTCGAGCGGCTCGACGACGGCGTGATCGTGACCATTGGCGACAGACGCCTGCAGCTGCGGGCGTGTCGCGAGGGTGTCGTGCGCGTCCTCTACGCTCCCCCAGGCGACTTCTTCCAGCGGGACACGCTCATGACGGTGGACAGCGCGTGCCGGCCCACGGAGTGGGAGCTGCAGTCCGGGCTCGACTCGGTGGCCATCACCACCTCGCGCCTCACCGCACGCGTGGCGCTGGCGAGTGGCGCCGTCACGTTCTTCGATCGCGACGGTCGGCCGCTGCTTGCCGAGAAGCAGGGAGGGGGCAAGACCCTGAAGCCCGCCACCGTGATGGGCGAGGAGACCTTCCACGTCCAGGCCGAGTTCGAGCCGCGCGCCGGCGAGGCCTTCTACGGTCTCGGGCAGCACCAGAACGGTCTGTTCAACTACGCCGGTCGCGACGTGGACATGTACCAGCACAACATCGTGGCCGTCGTCCCCTTCCTGGTCTCGAGCCGCGGGTATGGGATCCTGTGGGACAACACATCCCACACGAAGTTCGGCGACCTCCGGCCTCCCGTCCCCATTCCCGCGAAGAACCTCCTCGACGCATCGGGCGAGCCGGGCGGGCTCAGGGGGACGTACAAGCAGGGCGACTGCGCGACCGGCACGACCGTGGACACGCGGAAGGACCCGCAGGTGGCCTTTGGCGCACCCGAGGATCGGCCCGCGCTCACGGAGGCCCACAACGTCGTCCAGGCCACCAATACGGACGTGAACCCGAAGCTCGCCCGAGGCCCCGTGTGTGTCGTCTGGGACGGTGAGGTGCAGGCCGAGGCGGGGGGTGAGTACGACCTCGTGACCTTCGCCAACAACGGCATCCGCCTCTGGGTGGACGGGGCGCTCCTCACGGACACGTTCCGTCAGAACTGGATCCCGTGGTGGGACAGCCACCGCCTGAGCTTCGAGGCGGGGTCGCGTCACGCCCTCAGGCTCGAATGGTACAAGGAAGATCGTGACGCGACGATGCGCCTGAAGTGGAAGACGCCGCCGCGGAGTCCCTATACCTCCCTCTGGTCGGAGGTGGGCGATGGCATCGACTACTACTTCGTCTACGGACCCGAGCTGGACGACGTCGTCGCCGGCTACCGCGAGCTCACGGGCCGGGCGCCGATCATGCCCCGCTGGGCCATGGGGCTCTGGCAGAGCCGCGAGCGCTACGAGAGCGCCCAGGACAGCCTCGACGTCCTGGCGGAGTTCCGCCGGCGCGGCATTCCCGTGGACGTCATCGTCCAGGACTGGCAGTACTGGAGGCCCGACGCGTGGGGCTCGCACGAGTTCGATGCCACGCGCTTCCCGGACCCGAAGGGTTGGATCGAGACCCTCCACGACAACGGCGCACGGGTGATGATCTCCGTCTGGCCCAAGTTCTACCCGGGCACGAAGAACTTCGAGGCGATGAAGGAGCGCGGTTTCCTGTATCCGGAGACCCTGAAGCGACCGACCAAGGACTGGCTCGGCTTCGTCCACACCTTCTACGACGCCTTCAACCCCGAGGCCCGGAAGCTGTTCTGGGCCCAGATCAACCGCGAGCTGTTCAGCAAGGGGATCGACGCCTGGTGGATGGACGCGACGGAACCCGAGCTCGTGGGTGAGGGGACGCCGGCGGCGCTCAAGGCCACCATGAACCCCACCGCGCTCGGCTCGGGGGCCCGCATGGCCAACGCCTTCGCCCTGGTGAACAGCCAGGCCGTGTACGAGGGCCAGCGGTCCGCCAACCCCGACAAGAGGGTCTTCATCCTCACGCGCTCGGCCTTTGCGGGTATCCAGCGCTACTCGTCGGCGACGTGGTCGGGAGACGTCTCGGCGGACTGGGACACTCTGCGGCGGCAGATTCCCGCCGGTCTGAACTTCTCGCTGTCCGGCGTGCCGTGGTGGACCATGGACATCGGCGGCTTCACCGTCCAGCGCAAGTGGTCGCGCCGGGACCCGAAGCCCGAGGACGTCGAGGAGTGGCGTGAGCTGAACACACGCTGGTTCCAGTTCGGGACCTTCTGTCCGCTCACGCGGTCCCACGGCCAGTTCCCGCGTCGCGAGATGTGGTTCTTCGGCGGTGACGAGAACCACAAGGCCTACCAGACCCAGCTGAAGTTCGACCGGCTGCGCTATCGCATGCTGCCCTACGTCTACTCTCTGGCCGCCCGGGTGACCCGCAACCACGACACGCTGATGAGAGGCCTGGTGATGGACTTCCGCGACGACCCGGAGGTCCTGAGCATCGCCGATCAGTTCATGTTCGGGCCGTCACTGCTCGTCAACCCCGTCTATACCCGGGGGGCCACGCACCGTCACGTCTATCTCCCCCGGGGAGCCGGGTGGTACGACTTCTGGACCGGCGAGCATCTCGAGGGAGGCCAGCACCTCGAGGCCCCCGCCCCCTACGACTCGCTGCCGGTCTACGTGAGGGCGGGCTCCATCGTGCCCATGGGCCCGGAGCTGCAGTACACCGACGAGAGACCGGCCGACCCGCTCACCCTGTGGGTCTACACGGGCGCGGACGCCGCCCTGGAGCTGTACGAGGACGACGGCGTCAGCTACGACTACGAGAAGGGCACCTTTGCGACCATCCCGCTGTCATGGGACGAGTCCACCGGCACGCTGAGCGTCGGTGCGCGCACGGGGTCCTTCCCCAAGATGCTGGAAACGCGCGAGATCCGGGTCGTCTTCGTCTCTCCGAACGCCGCGGTAGGACACGCGCCCGAAGTCGAAGGAGCCCGGGTGCTGACCTACGACGGCCGCGCCGTGACGATGCGGGCGCAGTAGCGGTCTCACCTCTCCGGGAGTGGGAGCCCTTATCCCTCAGCCCCGCCTCGCCAACCGCTCCACCGCGGCGTAGGCCGCGGCCACCTTCTCCCGATGGCGTGTCGCGCTGTACTCGCGCTGGATGAGGGCGTAGCCGCGCTCGGCGCGCCCCGCGGCCTCGTTCGGGTCCTCGAGCGCGGCGCGGATCCCTCCGGCGAGGCCCTCGGCGGTCGGCTCCACCAGGAAGGCCGTCTCGTCGCTCAGGAGCTGCGTGTGGCTCGGGATGCGCGTGGCGACGAGCGGCTTTCCGGAGGCCAGGTACGTGAAGACCTTGAACGGCGTGTTCTCGCCCTTGGCCCGCGGGGAGACGAGAAGGTCGGCGACGGCGAGGAACGCGGGCAGCTGCGACGGGGGCCGCTTGCCCGAGAAGACGCATCGTTCCTGTGAGCCGAGGGCGCAGGCCCGGGCGTGGAGCGCCTCGATCTCCTCGGGCTCCCCACCCATGAACACGAGCTGGGCGCTCGGGACGTGCGGGCTCGCGTCGATGAGCAGCTCGACGCCCTGGTAGGGTTCGAAGTTGCCGGAATAGAGGACGACGGGGAGGGCCGAGAGGCCGAGCTCGCGCCGGAGCGTGGCGACTGCGTCTCTCTCGGGCAGCTCGCTCCGGTCGGCCAGCGGCGGGTCCTCGATCTGAAACACCGGCGCCGTGCCGACGCGGGCCTTCACGCCCTCCGTGAGGCTCGTGCAGACGGTCACGACCGCGGCCGCGTGGCGCAGAGCATGGTCCTCGAGACCCTCGGCCAGCCACAGGACGGGCCCGCGGGTCGCGAAGCCCGAGTAGCGGAGCTGGTCGGGGATCGAGGAATCGACGTCCATGACCAGAGGAACGCGCAGCAGCCGCGCGAAGGGGGCAATCAGATGGGCCGCCTCCTCAACGGAGTGGACGACGTCGTAGCGGCCGAACGCCAGGCGCAGGACGGCTTCGGCGACGAACGGCACGTCGAGGACCATCTTCGCGAGGGAGGCGCCGGCCTTCACGCGACCCACCGGGAGCCGCAGACTGCGCAGTTGGCGGACGCCGTCGACCGGGGCTGCCTCACCCTGGGGGAAGGTGAGGAGGTCCACCTGATGCCCGAGCGCGGCCAGGGCCCGGACGAAGTGCAAGACGGCCAGAGGCGTCCCCCGCACCTCGAAGAACGGCTGCGGGGCGAGGAAGAGGATTCTCACGCCGGCTCACGCCGGCGATCCACCCACGCCGCGAGGGCCACGAGCAAAACGCCCCCGATCGCCCCCACCCAGCCCACTGCCTGGCTGCTGGGTGGCGGCGGGCTCGTGACGTTGCCGGCGTAGATCAGCAGGAGGAGGGCCGCGAGGCTGGCGGATCCCCATCGCCCGAGGCGGTCGCGGGCACGCGTGGCCGAATGAAAGAGCCACAGGCCGACCGCGAACATCGCGAGCTCGACGGCAATCGTGGCCGGCACGGAGTTCCAGAGGCCGAGGCCGAGCCGCGGCCCGCCGGGCCAGAGCGGCATGTCGGGCCGGTGGCTCACGAAGTCGAGGACCCAGTGGCCCACGGCGAGGGCGCCGAGCACCAGCGCGTCGAGGCGACGCCGCTTCCTCCAGAAATGGACGGCCCCGAAGGCCAGGCCACCGACGGCCACGGTGAGGAGGCTGTGGGAGAGCGGATAGTGGTCGAAGCGCAGTGGCGTGAAAGCGGTGTCGCCGGGGGCGATCGTCACGCGCTCGACCCCGGCCACGACCAGCCACGGCCACACGAGGTCGGGGAGCTGGGCGGCGGCGAACAGCGTGCCCAGGGAGATCCGTGGCGCAAGGCGCTTCGCCGCGTAGGCCGTCGCGAAGTGGCCCAGGAACACGACCGCCTCAGTGACTCAAGAAACGCTCGGCGTCGATGGCGGCCATGCAGCCGCTGCCCGCCGCCGTCACCGCCTGACGGTAGCGGTGGTCGGCCACGTCGCCGGCGGCGAAGACGCCGGAGACGCTCGTGGCGGTGGTCCCATCGCGGGCGAGCAGGTACCCCTGCTCGTCCATCTCGAGCTGGCCCTTGAAGACGGCCGTGTTGGGTGTGTGCCCGATCGCCATGAAGATCCCGCCCGCCGCGACCTCCCGGACCTCGTTCGTCTTGACGTTTCGGACCATGGCGCCGGTGACGCCCTGGCCGGGTCCACCGAGGATCTTCTCCACCACGCTGTCGAGAAGCCAGGCGATCTTTGGGTTCGCCTTCGCCCGCGACTGCATGGCCTTGCTGGCCCGCAGCTCGTCACGGCGGTGCACCACGGTGACCTTGTTCGCGAACTTGGTGAGGAAGTCCGCTTCCTCCATCGCGGTGTCGCCGCCGCCGACAACCAGAACCTCCTTGCCCTTGTAGAAGAAGCCGTCGCAGGTGGCGCAGGCCGAGACGCCTCCGATCTTCGTGCGGAACTCGAGCTCCTCGGGCAGACCCAGCCAGCGGGCCCGTGCCCCGGTGGCGACGATCAGCGTGTCCGCGGTGAGCTCTCCGTCGGCCCGGGTCACCCGGAACGGGTGCTGCCCGAGCTCCGCCGCCCTCACCTCGCCCGTGGCGAACTCGGTCCCGAAGCGCTCGGCCTGTTTGCGCATCCGGCCCATCAGCTCGGGGCCGAGGATCCCTTCGGGGAACCCGGGGTAGTTGTCGACCTCGGTGGTCAGCATGAGCTGTCCCCCGGGGACGTCGGTGGGGTCGTCGCCGCCCCCACCCTCGACCACGAGGGGCTCGAGCTCGGCCCGCGATGCGTAGAGGGCGGCGGTCA
>JAJDNV010000181.1 GCA_022340545.1 Acidobacteriota bacterium
CGCCTCCGATCTGCCTCGTAGTCCTGGTAGTTGCCCTCAAACCACACCACCTGGCTGTCCCCCTCGAAGGCGAGGATGTGGGTGGCGATGCGGTCGAGGAACCAGCGGTCGTGGCTGATGACGACCGCGCAGCCGGCGAAGCTCAGCAGCCCTTCCTCGAGCGCGCGGAGGGTGTCGACGTCCAGGTCGTTCGTGGGCTCGTCGAGGAGCAGGAGATTGCCGCCGCTCTTGAGCAGGGTGGCGAGGTGGAGACGGTTCCGTTCCCCTCCGGAGAGGTCCTTGACCTTCTTCTGCTGGTCGGGTCCACGGAAGCCGAAGGACGCGGAGTAGGCTCGCGAGTTCATCTCGCGCCTGCCGACCATCACGACGTCCTTGCCGCCGTCGGAGATCTCCTCCCAGACCGAGCGCTCGCCGATCAGGCTCTCGCGCGACTGGTCCACGTAGGACAGCTTCACCGTCTCCCCGACCTTCAGCTCGCCCGCGTCGGGCGATTCCTCGCCGATGATCATGCGGAAGAGCGTCGTCTTCCCCGCGCCGTTGGGCCCGATGATGCCGACGATGCCGCCGCGAGGCAGCATGAAGTTGACGTCGTCCATGAGGAGGCGGTCCCCGTACCCCTTGCGCAGCCCCGTCACCTCGATGACGAGGTCCCCGAGACGCGGGCCGGGCGGAATGCGGATCTCACGCTTGTCGTCGCGCTTCTCCGCCGCCTGCTCCTCTGTCAGCAGGTCCTCGTAACGGTTGATGCGGGCCTTCCCCTTGGCCTGGCGGGCTCGGGGGGCCAGCCGGATCCACTCCAGCTCGCGCTCGAGCGTCCGCCGCCGCGCCGAGGCCTCCTTCTCCTCCTGGGAGAGCCGCCGGTCCTTCTGCTCGAGCCAGGAGGAATAGTTGCCCTGCCAGGGGATGCCCTCGCCGCGATCCAGCTCGAGGATCCACCCCGCGACGTTGTCGAGGAAGTAGCGGTCGTGGGTGATGGCCACGACACAGCCTTTGTATTCCTGGAGGAACCGCTCGAGCCAGGCCACCGACTCCGCGTCGAGGTGGTTGGTGGGCTCGTCGAGGAGCAGCATGTCCGTGGGCTGCAGGAGCAGGCGGCACAGCGCCACGCGGCGTCTCTCCCCTCCGGACAGCGTCGCGACGTCGGCGTCCCCCGGCGGGAGGCGGAGGGCGTCCATTGCGACCTCGACGGTGCGGTCCACGTCCCAGGCGTTGGCGGCATCGATCTGGTCCTGGACCCGTCCCTGCTCCTCGATGACCTTGTCCATCTCGGTCTCGGGAAGGTCTTCCCCGAGCTTCATCGACAGCTCCTCGAAGCGGTCGACGAGCCTCTTCAGCGGGGCCACCGCCTCCTCGACGTGCTGCTGGACGTTCTTCGACGGGTCGAGCACCGGCTCCTGGGGCAGGTGCCCGATGCGGGTCCCCTCGGCGGCGAAGGCCTCTCCGGCGATGTCCCTGTCGAGGCCGGCCATGACGCGCAGCAGGGTCGACTTGCCGGCGCCGTTCGCCCCGAGGACGCCGATCTTGGCGTCCGGGAAGAACTGGAGCCAGATGCCCTTGAGGATCTCCTTGCCCTGCGGGGTGACCTTCCGCAGGTCCTTCATTGTGAAGATGAACTGAGGCATGGGCCGGTCATTCTGCCACAGCCGTGAGGCACAACGCCCTCATCGGGAGGCCAGGCGACGAGTGTGGCCGTGCCGGGGCGAGCGGGAACCCGGGTTCGAGCTTGGGAACCCGCCGGCCCTCACATCCGTAGAAAAAAGTGAAAGGCGGAAGCATGGAAGCCCTGGTGGTGCTGTTGATCGTGGGCGCCCTCATTCTGGTGCCGCTGCTCATCCTCGGGGCGCTCCTGAAGCTGGCCGTGGCCGTCATCCTCTTGCCCTTCAAGATCATAGGGGTGTTCTTCAAGGCCGTCTTCGGCATCCTCGGGGGGCTCCTCGGGGCGCTCGGGGCACTCGCGGGCCTCGTTCTCGGGGGCTTTGGGCTGGCCCTGGGCTTGCTCTTCGCGGTGCTCTTCGGCCTGATCCTGCCCCTCGCACCTCTCCTGCTGCTCGGTCTGGTCGTCTGGGTGGCTCTCAAGGCGGCGTCCCCGGCTCCCCGGAGCGCCTGAGCGCTCCCCGTCCCGTCTGACGAAAGTCTGACATTCCGCCCGAAGCCACTCTGCTAGCCTCATCCTGACGTGGCGCTGGCCGGACCCTGCGCCCCCGATGGAGGAGATCCCTTGACGCTGACCTGGAACGGCCGTCGTTTCGACTGGGTGAACGTCGCGTATTTCGCGGCGATTCACGCGATCGCCCTCACCGCCCTCTGGCACTTCAGCTGGACGGGCCTGGGCCTGGCCCTGCTGGGCTGGTGGGTGTCGGGATCGCTCGGGATCTGCTTCACCTTCCACCGCCTCCTCACGCACCGTGGATTCCGCGTCTCCAAGCCTCTCGAGTACCTGGGCACCGTGTTCGGGATGCTGGCGAGCGAGGGGGGAGCGATCTCCTGGGTGGCCATGCACCGGATCCACCACGCCAAGTCGGACCAGCCCGGGCAGGACATCCACACGCCCAAGGACGGCTTCTGGTGGAGCCACATCGGGTGGATCGTGTGCGACATCGGGAGGAGCCGCCGCGAGATGGAGCGGCGTTACGCGCCGGAGCTCGTGGCCGACCCCGTGCACCGGCTTCTGAACCGCTTCCACCTCGTCCCGAACATCCTGGTCGGCCTCGCCCTCTTCGCCTGGGGTGGCTGGTCGTATGTCGTCTGGGGCGTCTTCGTGCGTCTCGTCATCACGCTCCACGGGACCTGGCTCGTGAACTCCGCGACCCACGTCTGGGGATACCGCACCTGGAACACCAACGAGGACTCCCGCAACCTCTGGTGGGTCGGGCTCCTCGCCTGGGGTGAGGGTTGGCACAACACACACCACGCCTTCCAGCGCTCGGCGCGCCACGGGCTCGAGTGGTGGGAGTTCGACGCGACCTGGCTGGTGATCCGCGCCCTGGCCTCGGTGGGCCTCGTCCGGGACGTTCACCTCCTCCCGAGGAACGCCGAGCGGTTCCGCATCCGCCGCGAAGAGCCCGAGGCGGCCGCCGCCTGAACGCCGCCCCGGTGAGGGGCCAGGCCAGGCGTCGCCTGCCTGTCCCTGCTAGAATCTCCTTACGGAGGACACACCATGTTCGGACTCGGCATGCCGGAGCTCCTCGTCATCCTCGTCATCCTGATCCTCATCTTCGGGACGTCTCGGCTCGCCAGCCTGGGCAAGGGCCTCGGCGAGGGCATCCGCAACTTCAAGAAGGGCATCAAGGACGAAGACGGGTCGGACGACGAGCCCAAAGCGTCGTGACGGAGGGCCGGGTCCCCGGCCCGGTGGAAGCCTAGTCGTCCGGGCCGGGCTGGTCCGTCATGCCACCTCCATCAGGTCGAGGCTGGCCATGGCATTGGGCCCCTCGCCGGTGGAGATGGTCGTGAGCACCTCGCCGTCCGCGAGGGCGATCACGTAGACCTTCTTCTCGAGCTCGCAGGAGACGAAGAGCAGCTCGCCGTCCGCCGACATCGTGATTCCCGCCGGCTGCCGGCCCACCGCGATCGTGCCGGTGACCGCCCGCGTGGCGGTGTCGGCAATCTGCACCGCGTCCTCATGGAACAGCGGGAAGGCGATGCGCCCGCCGTCGGGGGTGATCGCGATGCCCACCGGCCCCTGGCCCGTGTCGATGCGGCCCGTCGTCTCGATCTTGATCGCGTCGATGATCGACACCGCCGCGCTCTCGCGATTGACCACGTACAGGAGCGTCCCATCGGGAGAGAAGGCCATCCCCTCCGGCCGCTCGAGGACCTCCACGTGCCGCAGGACGACGCCCATCATGACGTCGACGGCGGTGAGCGTGCCCGAGCCGATGTTGGCGGTGAAGGCGGTGCGTCCGTCGGGTGACACCGTCACCTCATGGGGAATCTCCTGGCCGATGTCGACCACGTGGAAGAACGACTCGTCCTCCAGGCGATAGACGAGAAGCGTGCGTTGTGGCTCACACGTCACGAAGAGTCGTCCCCCGCGGTCGGCGGCGATCCCGTGGGGGCGGCTGAACTCTCCAGTGCCGAGCGTGCCGACGCGGGCACGGGCGCGAAGGTCGAAGATGGCGATCGTTCGACCTCCCTCTCCCTCCGACTCGACACCGGGAAGCCCGTACTCGCTGACGTAGGCGAGGCGTCGATCGGGACCCAGGCACAGCTTGTGGGGGAACTCCGCCGTGGGCAGGCGAAACAGCTCGCGCCCGCTCGCGACGTCGTAGCAGCCGAGGGAGGCCTCGAGCCTGTGAAGAACGACGACCGCGCGACCGTCGAGTGGTGACGCCAATTCGCCCTCCCGCCCTGCGGGCAAGGAAGAAGCAGTCGCATCCCTCCGGCGAGGCCGGGGACCGGCCAGACCCTAGCCCGCCCTCCCCGCCGTGGTCAACACCCGGGCCGGTCCGGCGAGCCCGGTCGCGGGGGCCGGCGGAATCTGCCGCGGGACGGTCAGTGCCGAGTCGATCTCGCCTTGTCCGCGATGAACCGCTCGAGCTGCGGGTCCACCGGGGCCCCCGGGTCGAGCCGCTTGGCCCACGTGAGCGCCTCCCCGGCCTCGGCCCACTTGCCCTGGCGCGCGAGCACCGCCCCGAGGCGGAGCCAGGCGCTGACGTTGGCCGGCTCGCGCCGGAGCACCGCGCGGTGGGCCGACTCCGCGAGGAGGTAGTCCTGCCGGTCGATGGCAAGCTGCCCGAGCAGGTCCCAGGCCCGGACGTTTGTGGGATCCGTCTGCACCGCCAGCCGGAGACGACCCAGCGCCTCCGGCTGGTGCCCGCGCTCGAGCAGCAGCTCCGCCGCCCGGGTGTGGGCGGTGGCGTCTTCGGGGAGGGCGGCGGCGGCGGCGTCCAGGGCGGCCAGCGCCCTCTGCGGCTGCTCGGCCGCGAGATGGCGCTCGGCCAGGTCGCGATACAGAGCGGCGAGCTGCATGGGCGTAGCGGCGTCGCCGCCCGGGTGACCCTTGAGGACGTCATGAGCGTCGCCGGCCGCCTCGCTCATGCCCGCGTACTGAGCGGAGGCGGCGCTGGCCGCATCCGCCGGCGTCATCACCGTGCGGCGCGGAGCCACGAGCTCGATGTAGGGATGGTCGTCGGTGTTGAGCGGCGTGGGAGACCCGAAGTCCTCACCCTCCTCGACCCAGTGTTCCATCTCGTCGCGTCCCATCGCCCAGGTCGCGGCGAGCGACAAGGGGTCGTGCAGCACCCGGGTGGCCCGCAAGTCCTCCCCCACCGCGGTCTCCCCCAGCACCCTCTCCAGACGGGACCAGTCGAGGGCATGGGGCTCCCTGCTCCCCACCAGGAGCATGTCCGCGCCGAGGCTCTTCGTCCCGTCCGCGGTCGTGAACGGGGGCACCAGCCAAAGCGAGACGTGGGGGAAGACGGTGTAGAAGGTCTTCACCTCGACCCGCACGTCCGAGGCGTGGAGGTTGTAGTAGTGAAACCACTGTCCGAAGACCCCGTCGGGGGCGAGGCGGCCCAGCACCACCTCATAGAACTCCCGGGTGAACAGGTTCGACACCCCCGAGATCCAGGGGTTCGACGGCTCGGAGACGATCACGTCCCAGCTCTCGCGGGCCCGGAGCAGGTGGTTGCGCCCGTCGCGGAACGCAATGGAGAAGCGCGGGTCGTCGAGCAGCCCCCCGCCCAGCTCGGCGAAAAGTGGGGCCGCCTCGAAGACCGCCGGCTCGATCTCCGCGCACTCGATCGCCTCGACCGCGGGGTGGAGGGCCGCCGACGATGCCGTCGCGCCCGAACCCCAGCCGATGACGAGCACCCGGCGCGGCGAGGGGTGCAGCAGCATCGGAACGTGGGCGATGAACTTCTGCGTGAGCACGTCCTGGGGCCCGCTCCCGGCGTCGGTCTTTCCGTTCACGGAAAGGAAGCGCCGTCCGCCGGTCGTCTCCGAGACCGCCACGACCGCCTCGGAACCCTCCCTGTAGAAGACGAGCTGCCGCTGCTCGCGCAACCAGTCTCCGAGATCGAGAGCCGAGTCCAGCCGGTTGCGCCACTCGAGGCCGTAACGATGGACCCCCGAGGACATGAGCACGGGGTCCCACGGCGTCCACCAGGGCGCGGCCACGAAGAGCGCGACGGCCAGCGCCCCCGGCACGAGGCCCTTCGCGACCGGCCGCCACGCCGCGTTCTCGGCGAGGGCCCATGCCCCGCCTCCGAGCAGAAGGGCCGCGAATACGAGATACGGCGGCTGAAGCCCGAGTCGGGGGACGAGCACCAGATCGGCGGCGAGGGCCCCGGCGATCGCCCCCGCGGTGTTCCAGGCGTAGAGGCGGCCGGAGGCCTCCTGGGCGGAGCTGCGCCCGGCGTCGGCCAGGTGCATCAGCAGGGGGAACGTCAGTCCGAGCAACAGCGTCACCGGCAGCATCGTGCCGAGGCAGAGGATGAGGCCGGCCAGCTGGTGAGCCACGAACGAGACCGGGAGCATGTCGAGAGCGGCGA
The DNA here is from genome assembly GCA_022340545.1 of Acidobacteriota bacterium. Classification (GTDB taxonomy): domain Bacteria; phylum Acidobacteriota; class Vicinamibacteria; order Fen-336; family Fen-336; genus JAJDNS01. The sequence goes on from JAJDNV010000181.1 coordinate 6,495, forward strand.
GGTAGACGATGGGCAGGACGCCGATCAACCATTGCCCGACGAGCACGGCCGCCGCCGCGGTCGCAAACAGCAGGCCGACCGTCCGCCCCGGCCGGGTGATCCTCGCCCTCACCCGCCCGTAGAGCGCCGCGCCCCCGGCAATCCCGAGGAGGACGGCAAGGAGCATCAGGTTGAACGCGTAGACCGAGGAGCCGATCACCAGCGCGTACGAGCGGGTCCACAGGATCTCGATGCCGAAGGTCGCAGCTCCCGAGGCCACGGCGAGGCCAGCCACGAGATGGCCCGGATGCGCCGACTCTTTCGCGGAGGGCGACACGGTGGGCGTGACGACGGTCTCGACCCGCGCCTCCGACACTGCGGACGCGGCGAGCGCCCCGCTCATCCGGCGCCAGTGCAGTGCCAGCCCCCCGGCGAGCAGGCTGCCCACAGCCGCGGCCACGAGCGTCCCACGCACGCCCATCAGGGGAACGAGCAGGAACGGCCCCAGCGCCACCCCCGCCGCCCCGCCGAGAGTATTGAGCAGGTAGAGCCGCCCGAAGCTCGCCCGCACCGGTCGCCCCACCCGGGCCAGGGCCTCGACCGCGAGGGGGACGGTCATGCCGAGCATCACCGTCGTCGGGAGAAGCACGACGGCGGCGAGGCCCACGCGCCCGGCCATCTCGACCACCCCTTCGAGCCCCGCCCGCGCGACGAGGATGCCGTAGGCCCAGGGGAGGGCCCGCAGCAGGGGCAGGGTCAGGAGCGCAGCCCCGCCGATGGCGAGCTCGACGAGGCCGTAGGCGCGCAGGGGGTCAGTGCTCGGTCGCCGCGCGGCGACGGCGCTGCCCAGCGCGAGGCCACCCATGAAGACGGCCAACACCATGGCCACCGCGTCCGTAGTGTTTCCGAAGATGAGCCCGAACGAGCGCATCCACAGCGACTCGTAGGAGAGGGCTGCCCCGCCGGAGACGGCGACGAGAAGAGGGAGCCCGCCCGCGACGCGCTCGGTCGGCGAGGGGCGGTTCGCGTCGGGCATCGGGTCGCCCGACTGTACCAGAACTGGCTAGAATCCCGCGATCGTGCCTGCTCCGGCGCCGGACCCCATCGATGCCCTCGCCGAGACGCTGTCGAGTCACACCCCCGCCGACGAGGCGGAGGACCGGGACCGCGACCGCATCCTGACCTTCGTGCGGGGCCACCGGAACCCCTTCGACCGGAGGATCTCCGAGGGTCACCTCACCGGGAGCGCGATCGTCGTGTCGGCCTCGGGAGACCGGGTGCTCCTCCTGCACCATCGCAAGCTGGACCGCTGGCTCCAGCCGGGCGGCCACGCCGACCCGGGCGAGACGGCGGGCGAGACGGTCGCCCTTCGAGAGGCCTTCGAAGAGACGGGCCTGCGCGGCCTCGCACTCCACCCCACCGCACCCCGCCCCCTCGACGTCGACGTCCACGACATCCCGGCGCGGGGAGACGAGCCCGCCCATGAGCATCTGGATCTGCGGTACCTCGTCGTGGCCCCCGACGGGGCCGGGCTCTCGCCGCAGATCGAGGAGCTGCACTCCGTGCGGTGGGTCCGGTGGAACGAGATTGATGCCTTCGGACTGGACCACGGGCTCCGCCGGGCTCTCGAGAAGGTGCGGGTGGTGTTCGGGGAGTCGGGAGGGGGTCCGCGGGTGTCGTCCCCCTAGACGAGACGGCTCATGGGCCCGCGCGCGACGTAGACTTGAAGCCGCTCGCGCACGTCGTCGTCGACGTCGAGGAATCGCACCGCCACCCCGCGCGGGTGGTCCGTCGACTCGTGTTCCGACTGCGCCACCCGGACGACCTCGGCCTGCAGCGTCATCTCGATGCGCTCGGGGACCATCAGCAGCCGAAGGCGGTGCGTGTCACCGACGGAGAGGGGAGCCCGTGTGGTCAGATAGGCGCCGGTCACGCTGACGTCGGCGAGACCGACGATGTGGGTGCGCTCGCCCACTTCGAGGATGGCCCCCCGGCCAAAAGGCAGCTTGCGCCGCAGGGCCCGGCGCCGCTCGACGTCGTCGTTGCCGTTCGAGCCGTTCCCGGTCAATCGGGTCTCAGCTTCGTCTCGCATCATCGCCACCCTCCGTGCCCCGCCCCGCGGGCGGTCACGCTCCGCCTGGAACGACCCCACGACATCGAGTCCGGCCGCGAGCTTCGCACGAGCGCTCCAGCAGGAGCAACCCGGCCCCGGTGGGCCCGGCGCCAAGCCGCGCTGCAATCACGACGAGCGGGGCCAAGCCGCGCTGAGCCATCTTCGATCCCCTCCGTCCCCGAACTGGTGCAACGCGCAGGCCAGCGGGGGCGAATCTGGGGTCAAGTGCTCAACACGCTGATGCGTAGAGACTTGAGGCGATCTGGTCGGGGATCCCCGATCATGGGCGAGACCGGAAATCGGACAGAGCGGGGTGACCGCCGAGGCCGGGGCTCCCGGGTCAGGACGGTCGCAAGCCCAGGAGGGCGTCGATCTCGGCTCGCCCCGGGGCCGACGGTTGCGCCCCGAGCTTCGTGACCGACAGCGCGGCAGCGGCATTCGCAAACGCGACGGCTTCGAGCAACGCCTGTCCCTCGACGAGGGCCACCGCGAGCGCACCACAGTGAACGTCGCCCGCGGCGGTGGTGTCCACCGGGTCCACCTCGAAGCCGCCGACGAGCCCCTGATGACCCTCCACTGCGACCCAGGCCCCCCGCGCGCCGAGGGTCAGGATCACGATCTTCGGGCCTCGGGCAAGAAGCGCCCCCGCCGCCGCCTCGATCTCGGCGTCGGTCTTCACCGGGCGGCCGGTGAGGAACTCGGCCTCGGTCTCGTTCACCGCCAGGGCGCCGAGCCGGGCGAGCGAGGCGTCGCCGATGGGGCGGGCCGGGGCGAGGTTGAGCATCACCAGCTTGCCGAGGCTGGCGCCGAGATTGATCACGTGCTCGAGCGTTTCGGGAAGGATCTCGCACTGGGCGACCACGACCGCCGCCTCCTCGAGCGCACCCCGGGCCTGGTCCACGTGCGCGGGGGTGAGCCGGTAGTTGGCGCCGGGGGCCACCGAGATGCAGTTCTCGCCGCCGGCGTCGACCATGATGAGCGCGGTGCCGGAGGCGACGCCCTCCTCCCGGAAGACGTGGCGGGTGTCGATGCCGTCCGCCTTCAGGTTGTCGGTCACCTGGCCGCCGTATGTGTCGTCGCCCACGCAGCTGACGAAGGCGACGTCGCCGCCGGCCCGGGCCGCGGCCACCGCCTGGTTCGCGCCCTTGCCCCCGAAAACCTGGGAGAACTCGGCCTCGGCGACCGTCTCCCCCGGTCTCGGCAGACGTTCCATCTTCATGATGAGGTCGATGTTGGAGCTTCCGACGACGGCCACCCTGCCTGCCATGAGCGATCTCCTAGCGTCCTGTCACCGAAGTCGTGTGTGTCCTCGCGTCCTCGTACCACTAGGCGAGCCGTGCTCCGACGATCATTCCCAGCCCCACGATGAAGAGCACGAACATGGCCGTGATCAGGCGACCAGTGCCGGCCGGGGCGTCCGCGAATTCCTTCCAGATGAAGACCCCCCAGGCCGCCGCGACCATCGTCGCCCCCTGGCCCAGCCCGTAGGAGATGGCGAAGCCGGCCTGCTCGGCGGCGATCAGGCTCATGGTCATGCCGAAGCACCAGATGACGCCGCCGAGGATGCCGATCAGGTGGAGCCTGGGGTTCCCCTTGCTGAGGTACTCGCCGTACGAGGTGCGGTTCCCGCTCACCGGCTTGTACATGAAGAAGGAGTTCCAGACGAAGTTGGAGAGGAAGACGCCCAGGGTGAAGACGAGCATCGCGGAGTAGGGAGTGAGACGGCCCTCCTCCGGCGTGCGGAAGCTCGAGACCATCGAGGCGGCAACGAAGCGGTAGAAGAAGCCCATGAGGACGCCCGAGAGGGCCGACAGGATGAGGCCCCGGGCCGTCGCTCCCTTCGCCGAGGGGAGCTTCGCGTAGACCCGAGCGTCTACGAGGATCGCGGCCACGACGAGCGCCACGCCACCGAAGAGGAGGATGGGGTCACCGAGAGGCGTGGCCAGGTAGTTCACCACGACGCCGATGACCAGGGCCAGGCCGATGGCCACCGGAAAGGCCACCGCCATGCCCGCGACGTCGATGGCGGCCACGATCAGCAGGTTGGCGATGTTGAAGACGACACCGCCCAGAAAAGCCGAGCGGAGCATCGCCGCGTCGGCCTGGGCGAGGTCGGCCAGGAAGCCTCGTCCTTCGGTCCCCACGCTGCCGATGGTCAGGCCCAGCAGCACCGAGGTGAGCACGAGGCCGAGCGAGTAGTCCCAGTAGTAGAGGGGGAACGGCCACTCCTTCGACGCGAGCTTGAGCGTGTTCGCCCATGAGCCCCAGCACAGCATCGTGATGAGGCACAGCCCGACCGCCACCACGTAGGAATCGATGATGAGCATGCCGCTCTCCCCTCTCGCCCTCTTGGGGGTCGCAGGGGAAATACACCACGGCCGCCTTCAGGTCAATTTGGGGAGGGTGTGCGGGTGCCGGTGCGACTGGCCACCAGGCCTGGTTTCGCCCGCGTGTCCCTTCCCCCGGGGACACGCGGGTGTCCGTGGCCTGTCTCAGGGCTTTCCCCGGCCTGTCGGAGGCGACGCTAGCGCGTCGCGACCTACACTCGGGGTCGACGCTCGTCTCGCAAGCTCGACTTCGCGTCCCCCGAGCCCCCTACGTGGGGAGGGCTAGGGGGGGGTTATTGAACAACTGGGGGGTCATTGAACAAGTAAGCCACGTTCGTCCGGAGGCGGGATACGAAGCGACCCACGTCGTTCGCGTCTTCGGCGACCACGCCGACGACGGTGCGGCCGACCCGCACGAGGGCGACTGCGTTTCCTCCCGCCCGCGTCGTGAAGTCGCTCTTCAGCCGCACGGCGTGCGACATCGCGAACACGGAGACCTGGCCCTCGTCGGAGGCGTAGTAGAGATGCGCGGCGCGCGAGGCGTCGGGGAGCCGGCAGAATCGACCCCCCAGGAGCGAGAGGCGTCCCACCGAGGGGGGCAGCAGCGGTAGCCGCCTACCCCGCTCGTCGAACCAGTCCGTCACGATCTCCGGCTCGCTGCCCCAGACCTCCGCCGGCAGACGCTCCATGCCAAAACAGTGCTCGTGGTCGCGCGAGAGCTCCCACGCCACGAATGGCGCGTAGCCACGCACCCAGAGGGCTATGACCAGGATCGCTGCGAGCGGCAGCAGGAGACGCACCGCTCCCGCCAGCCGGCCGCGTCCCCGCAGCCGCCGCCGCACGCGCTGCTCGAGGCCGAACGGTGGCTCGGGGGCGGGGAGGGCTCGCAGCCCGGCCCGCAGCCGCCGCTCGTCCGCGGCCTGGGCGCGGCAGACCTCGCATCCGGCCAGGTGCGCTTCGAGCGTCGCCCGCTCCTCGGCCTCCAGGGCGTCGTCGACGAGCGCCGTCACGCGGTCGGGATCACAGCTCACTCCACCCTCCCGGCCAGGGCATGTCGCAGGAGCGCACGGCCCCGATGGATCCTCGACATGACTGTTCCCACCGGCACCCCGAGGACCTCGGCGATCTCGGCGTAGGTGAACTCCTCGATGTCGCGAAGCACGACCGCGGCCCGGAAGACCTCCGGGAGCCCCTCGAGCGCGCGGGTGATCTCTTCGTGGCCCGAGGTGAGGGCGGCCTCGTGCGCCGGCGCGACCGGGGGACCGTCGTCGACCAGCTCGACGGTCTCGGGGCGGCGGCCGCGGTGACGCAGCAGGTCCGTGCGCAGCCGGTGCAGGATGGTGAAGAGCCAGGCCCTCGCGTTGGTCCCGGGACGGAAGCGATCGAACGCACGGTAGGCACGGAGCATCGTCTCCTGAACGAGGTCCTCGGCGTCGTGGGCATTGCCGGTCAGCCGGTACGCCATGCCAAACAGCGCCCTCAGCTGGGGCAGGACCTCTGCCTCGAAAGCTTCGTCGCGATTCACCACGCACCGCCGAGGCAGGCGGCCCTTCTCTCCTGAGGGGAAACGCCGACCCCTGCCTCCGCATTCCCGAAGGACCGGCCGGGCCGGCCCGGGGGCAGGGATTGTCCTATGGATTCGGGCCGGTGGGAAACGGACGCGAGATGCTCCCGCCGCTCGAGGGCCCTCTTCGGGGTGCCGGAATCGCTAGTGCGTGTTCGAGGGCCGCCGCGTCTTCAGGGGGGCCGGCGGCGCAAAGCCAAGCGGCCACCCCTTGGGGCCGGGATGTCGTCCGGTGCGGGCGGCAGTCAGTCAATCCGGGGCGTCACCCACCTCGAGGCCGCCGAATGCCTCGTCCAGGGCGAGCAGGGGCGACGGCGCGAACCTCGGTGAATCCTCGTTCACGGGCTCGAGCTCGTCCATCCACCCGGCCTCGTCGTCCCGCTTGTAGATCATGAACCGGCCCCGGTCTGACTCCTCCTTGGCCCGGTGATAGCGGAGATAGATGTGCTCTTCGTCCACCGCGAGGATCTCGATCTTCCCGGTCTCGTGGGACATCACGTAGCGGGGCCGCCGGGCCAGCCCCGAGCCGGTCAGGTTGGCCTGGCGGAAGATGTTCCAGCCTCGAACGATCGGGACCGCGTACGGTTCGTTGCCGGCGGTCGGTCGGCCCTGGAAGAGGTAGTAGGGCGGGCAGCCGGCCCAGGCCAGGCGCTGCCAGAGCTCCGTGAGCACCCCGGGGTCGTCGTTGATGCCGGCGATCATCGGGCACTGGTTGACGCAGATCACCCCGCTCTTGATGAAGCAGTCGAGGCCGGTGACCGCCTCCTCGGTGAGCTCGCGAGGGTGGTCGAAGTGGGCCATGAGGTAGATCCGACGATCCGGCTGCGAGTACTTCCGGAACGCCTCCTGGAGGGCCTCGTCCCGGAGGATCCGCCAGGGGTCGAAGGCCGGCATCTTCGAGCCGATGCGGATGATGCGCACGTGGGGGATCTTCCGCAGGGCATCGAAGATCTCCACCAGCCGCCTCGTGCTCATCAGGAGAGGATCGCCCCCGGTCAGCAGGACGTTCGTGACCGCCGGGTCTTCGGCGATGTACTTGAGGCCCTCGCTCACGTCGAGGGTCACCTCGTCGTTCTCGTCCATGAACAGGCGCTTGCGGAAGCAGTACCGGCAGTACGCGCCGCAGACCTCGTTGCACAGCAGCAGGACCGTGTGGGGGTACTTGTGCTGGACGCCGCGGGCCACCGTGACCTGCGACTCCTTGCTGGCATCGAGCTGGCCCCAGTCGTTGAGCTCCTCCTGGCGGGGGATGATGAGCTGCTTGATGGGATCGTTCGGGTCATTCCAGTTGATCAGTCCGAGGTAGTAGTCGTTGGCCCGGAAGACGTAGCGTTCCGAGACCTTCTTGAGCTTCTCTCGCTCAGATTCGGGGATGTTCGTGACCTGGTCGATGCTCCTGATGTATTTGACGCGGCGCGATCTGTCCACGCCCGACACCTTCGGCTCATCGGCATGGGCCATCGAAACCTCCTTACCGGCGGGCTCAGGATGAACGAAGCATTGTCCTCCCGAGGGATTGAATACACACAGATAACACAGAGGCACCCCCGGAGGGAACCCCGCGGGGGCTTGATATTCGCAAGCCGTTGTTCGGCGTACGCTTGTCGTCGATGAGGCCCCGATGGCTGTAGAATTCGGCTCTGCCTTCCCCATCGAAAGGAGTCGACTTGAGCCTGACTGCGGGCCAGTCCCTGGGTGCCTACCGGATCCTCGACCCGCTCGGGGTGGGGGGCATGGGCGAGGTCTACCGCGCCGCGGACCAGAAGCTCGGCCGCGAGGTTGCGGTCAAGGTGCTGCCGGCCGCGGTCAAGGAAGACCCGGAGCGTCTCGCGCGCTTCCAGCGTGAGGCGCAGCTCCTGGCCTCGCTGAACCATCCGCAGATCGCGGCCATCTACGGGCTCGAGGAAGCCGCGGGGCAGACGTTTCTCGTCCTCGAGCTCGTTCCGGGTGAGGATCTCGCCGCGCGGTTGAAGCGGGGCTCGGTCCCGCTGGACGAGGCCCTCGAGATCGCACGGCAGACGGCGGAGGCCCTGGAGGAGGCGCACAACCGGGGCATCGTGCACCGGGACCTGAAGCCCTCCAACGTGAAGCTCACGCCCGACGGAAAGGTGAAGGTCCTGGACTTCGGCCTGGCCAAGGCCTGGATCGGGGAGACCGGGGAGGGATCGTTCTCGGACCTGTCGCAGTCGCCGACCCTCGCCCACACCGGCACCCAGGCCGGGGTCATCCTGGGGACCGCAGCCTACATGTCCCCGGAGCAGGCCCGCGGCAAGGCGGTCGACAAGCGCGCGGACGTCTGGGCCTTCGGGGTCGTGCTCTACGAGATGCTCACCGGGGGCAAGGTCTTCAACGGCGAGACGGTCACCGACATCATCGCCGCGGTGGTCACCCGCGAGCCCGACTGGGCCGCGCTCCCCGAGGAGACGCCGCGACGTGTGCGCCGGCTCCTGGAGCGTTGCCTCCGGAAGGACCCACGCCGGCGCCTCCCCGACGCCGGCGTGGCACGCCTCGAGCTCGCCGAGGTGCTGGCCGGCGAGGCCGATGACGCCGCCCCGGAGCCCCGGGCGGCCTCCGCGCGGGACCACGGGCGGAGGACAGCCTGGACCCTCGGCGCAGCTGCGGTCGCCCTCGCCGTCGGTCTGGCGCTGGGCGTGCTGCTCGCCCGGCCGACGCCCGACGAGCGCGTCTTCGCCTTCGAGGTGGATCCGCCGGAGGGAACGTCCTTCTACGTCCACCCCGAGAGACCGGGGCCGGTGCGCGTGTCGCCGGACGGGCGTACGCTGGCCTTCGTCGCCGAGCGCGACGGAAAGTTCCAGTTGTACGTTCGTCCGTTGAACGCCACGGTGGCCCGGGCCCTGCCCGGGACGGAGGGTGCGCAGTACCATTTCTGGTCGCCGGACTCGCGGTCCCTGGGCTTCTTCTCCGCCGGGAAGCTCCGGAAGATCAACGTCGCGGGAGGGCCTCCCGTCGCACTGTGCGACGCCCCCGAGGTCAAGGGGGCGAGCTGGGGCTCGCAGGGGGTGATCGTGTTCGCCCCGAGCTTCAATTCGCCGATCCACCGGGTCTCCGAGGCGGGCGGCGAGGCCATGCCGGTGACCACCCTGGACACCGAGCGAAGGGACGACTCACACCGCCACCCCCGTTTCCTGCCGGACGGGCGACATTTCCTCTTCCTCGCCCGGGTGGGTGGGGGAACGGGCGAGAACGCCGTCGTGGTGGCTTCCCTCGACGGGGGCGAGGAGAAGGTCCTCTTCCGGTCTCCCGCCGCCGCCGAATACGCCTCGGGACACGTGTTGTTCCTGCGGGAGCTCACGCTCATGGCCCAGCCCTTCGACCCCGATCGCCGAGAGCTGACCGGAGAGGCCTTTCCCGTGGCCGAGGACGTCCTCGTCCCCGCGGCGGCCACCGCCCTCGGGGTCTTCTCCGCGTCCCAGAACGGGGTCCTCGCCTACGAGCCGGGCGGGGTGGGGACTGGCCTCCGGCTCGTGTGGCGCGACCGCGCGGGGGAGGAGATCGGCGTCCTGGGAGACGAGGCCGCCTACTTCGACGTGCGGGTCTCTCCCAACGGCAAACTCGCTCTCGTGAACATGGCAGAGACGGGCGGCGGCAACGCCGACGCCTGGCTCTACGAGATCGACCGGAACATCCGGACCCGGCTCACGTTCACGCCAGCCGACGAGTGGATGGGGGCGTGGTCCCCCGACGGCATGGAGGTCTTCTTCGCATCGAATCGGGACATCTCCTACGACATCTACCGGAAGACCGTCACTGGCACCGAGCCGGAGGAGCTGGTGTACGAGACGGACCGCCCAAAGCTCCCCACGAGCGTTTCGCCGGACGGCCGCTTCCTCCTCTTCTGCGAGCAGAGTCCGGAGACGAGCTGGGACCTGTGGGTGCTGCCTCTCGGGGGGGGCGACGCCCGGCCGTATCCGCTCGTGCAGGGGCCGTTCGACGAAGCCGTGGGCATGTTCTCGCCCGACGGGCATTGGGTGGCCTACCACTCGAACGAGTCGGGCCGCAATGAGGTCTACGTCATCCCCTTCCCGGGACCGGGGCGGAAATGGCAGGTCTCGACCGAGGGCGGGCTCTTCGCGGAGTGGAACGCCGACGGCCGCGAGATCTTCTACCTGGCCAGCGACCGGTACGTGGCCGCGGTCACGGTCGAGTCTCGGGGAGAGGGGCTCGTCTTCGGTCCCCCCCGGCCGCTGTTCCCCCTCGAGTCGCAGGAGTCCAACCTGCGCTATTCACCGAGACCGGACGGCCGGCAGTTCCTGGCCGTCGAACGCGTCGGGGGGCAGACCGCCCAACCCGTCACGGTGGTCGCAAACTGGACGGCGGACCGGGGCGAGTAGCGCTCGCGCGTCGGCCTCACAGGCGCGGTGGCCTGAACGGATTCCATGCGGCGTTCAGGCCACGACTACCAATGCAGCTCGACCACGTCCGTGTCCTTCACGACGTGGTCGCCACTCACCTGCTGTCCGTCGAACTCGGCGCTTGGGCCCCAGACCCGCGCGAACTTCAGCTCCGAGGCCAGCCCCCGGTGCACCTGCTGCGCCACATCGCGGACGGTTCCTCCGGTCTCGAGCGTGAAGGGCTTGCTCCGGTCGGGGGGGTGGCCGGGCATCTTCGAGTAGGCCCGAACGACCCCGAGCAGCTCGAACAGGGCCGGGCCGATGCGGTCGAGGCCTCGGCCGGTCTCGGCGGAGACGGCCAGCGATACGAACGGGTCGGGGGCCAGCTCCCGGTAGGCCTCGAGTTCGGCCTCCGGGTCCTCATACTGGTCGGCCTTGTTCGCCACCAGGAGCGCGGGCAACCGTACACGAAACGGGTCTTCAATCACGTCGTCGTCCTGGTCGGTGGACCCTCCGGCGGGCGCCGCCATCGCGACGACCGTGTCCCTCCGGCCGGGGAGACGGGCCAGGAGGTCGACCCGCTTCTCCTGAAGTCGCCGCTCCACCGCATCGAGCTGCTCCACGCAGGCCGGGTCGGTGAGGTCCAGGACCAGCATCACCGCGTCGGCGTTCTGAAGCGTTCCCCCCATCCAGGGCTCGATGTAGTCTTCGGTGACCGGCGGCAGATCCACGAGCTGGAACTGGACGTCCTCGTGCGGGAGCATCCCGGGCAGAGGGAACTTCGTGGCGAAAGGGTACGGCCCCACGACCGCGTGCGACCCGGTGAGCCGGACATGCAGGTTCGACTTGCCCGCGTTGGGCGGGCCGATGAGCGCGACCTGGGCCGCTCCGTCGGGGCGGATGGTCAGCTCCGGCCCCCCCCGGGCCGCTCCCTTGCGGGGCCCACCGAGCTCTTCCGTCAGCTCCTTGATGCGGGTCTTGATGTCGGCCTGGAGGTGCTCCGTCCCCTTGTGCTTGGGGATCGTGCGGAGCATCTCCCGCAGGCACTCGAGCTTCTCCTGCGGGTCGCGAGCCCTCCGAAATGCCTCCTGCGCGTTCTTGTACTCGGGCGAGAGGTTGGCCGGCATGGCAGCTCGTCCGCCCCCGATCCTCCTCCCGCGTGACCGCCGCGGTCAAGCGCGGGCCTCCGAGCTTGCGCCCGAGCAGAGGTCTGGGCCAAACTGCGCGCCGTCCCGCAGCAGAGGCGAGGAGACCGAGCATGGACCGACCGACCTGGGACGAGTACTACATGGGCATAGCGCGAGCGGTGTCCTCGCGATCGAACTGCATCCGCCGGCGGGTGGGCGCGATCATCGTGGTGGAGAACGCCATCATCGCCGCCGGCTACAACGGAACGCCGGTGGGCGTACGCAACTGCTGCGATGGGGGATGCCCCCGCTGCGCGTCCGACGCCGCCCCCGGCGAAGGGTACGACACCTGCATCTGTGTCCACGCCGAGCAGAACGCGATCGTCCTCGCCGCCCGCCACGGCAACGCAACGAATCTCGGGACTCTCTATTCGACCCTGCGCCCCTGCTTCGGCTGTGCGAAGGAGGCCATTCAGGCCGGCATCCGCGAGATCGTCTTTGCCGAGCCGCACGAGTACAACGAGGATCTCGAGGAGGTCTACCGGCAGCTCCACGCCGAGTCCGGAATCAGCCTCCGGCAGCACAGCGGTCGCTAGTGTCCTGTCAGCGAAGGCGTAGGGACATCCTCAGCGCGCAGTGATGCCGGGGGCTCGGCGTGCGCCCCCTTTTTGCCTGGCGCCCCTCCACGGACCGCTGTAGCATGCTCGAACCCGGCGTCCGGGTCCGCCCCCGACGCTTGGGCTTTCCAGGAGGAGATGACATGGCAGAGAGCGTCTACAAGGTGATCGAGCTCGTCGGGACCAGCACGGAGTCCTGGGAGAAGGCGTCGGCCGCCGCCGTCGACCTGGCTGCGAAGAGCCTGCGCGACCTCCGCATCGCCGAGGTGTCGGCCCTCGACATGCAGCTCGAGGACGGCAAGGTCAAGAGCTACCGGGCCAAGGTCAAGGTTTCGTTCAAGTTCGAGGGCAACTAGCCGATAGGGGCCTGAATGCCAGATTGGAGCTGACCCCGCGTGCTCGCTTCCATCAAGCGCTTCTTCGAGGACCGTGTCGTCACCGAGACCGCACGGCCCGCACACGAGGTCCGGGAGCACGGGGTGCGGCTGGCCGCGGCGGCCCTGCTTTTCGAGGTCATCCGAGCCGACGCCGAGATCAAGGAGGAGGAGCGGACGGTGGCTCGGGCCGCGATCCAGCGGACCTTTGGGCTCGAGAAGAACGAGTCTGACGAGCTGATGCGCCTCGCCGAGGAGGAGTCGCGGGGCGCCACCTCGCTCTACGAGTTCACCCACGTCATCGACAAGGCCTTCTCCCCCGAGGAGAAGAAGCGCGTGGTGGAGCTGCTCTGGCTCGTCGCCTTCGCCGACGCGGAGAAGGACGCCTACGAGGAGCACCTGGTGCGGAGGATCGCCGGCCTCCTCCACGTGCCCCACTCCGACTTCATCGACGCCAAGATCAGGGCCCGGGCGGAGAGTGAGTCCGGGACCGCAGAGGGTTGATCATCTGACCCTGACGACCTGCAGAGTCACGCTCAACGGCGGGACCTCGAGCCGGTCGGCCCCGGCAGTGAAGGACGTCCGCTGGACGTCGACCCCACGAGGACGCCCCGGGGCGTTGTGGGCCCACCGGCCGGAGCCGGTGAGGACGTAGCGCATCCCCTGCCCCGTGGGCTCGGCGCCACGGACCTCGAGGGCGATCTCCCGCGTCTCGTCGGTCGGGTTGACCACGGCCACGGTCAGCGCCGCCCGATCCTCGGTCCAGGCCGCGACCGCGTCGAGCGGGGCCAGGGCCCCTTCCACCTCGACCGGCACCGTCCCGAATCGGTGGCGATAGAGGGCGAGCACGAGTCCCGTCGGCTCCATCTCAGCCCGTGTCCTCGTGGTCTTGATGGCACCGATCACGTTCACGGTCTGGGCGTAGTTCGCCATGAAGAAGAGGTCGCTATTCCGGAACATCTCGTGCAGTCCAGCCGCTATCCCGAGGCCGTCCTGGAGGAAGTAGCGCGTGCCGAGCTCGCCGTACTCGAAGGGGCCATACCAGTAGTTCCACTCGTCGAGGGCGATGCGTATGTCCTTGCCCTCGAGCGAAGGCAGCTCCTGGCGGTAGCCGCGGTGCGCGGTTGCCACGCGGCGGATCCCGGCCACGATCTGCTCCACGTGGGCGACCAGGTCGTCCTCATCCTGCCAGTAGAGGTGCTCGCTGATGAGATCCATGTGATCAGCGGCGGAGCCGAGCATGGTCTGGCTCCACTCCCCCACGGCGCCGACGGCGATGGGACGGATGTCGGGATCGACCGCCCGCATCGCGTCGACCACCCTCTTGTGCTTCTCGACATAATCGGCGAGGGGCATGTGACCGAGCTGCCAGTCCCCGTACATCTCGTTGCCGATGGCCCACCACCGGATCCCGAAAGGCTGCGGATGGCCATTCTCGGCCCGGAGCTTCCCCATCGGAGTGGCGATGGACCCGTTGGCGTACTGCACCTGCTCGGCGGCGGCCTCCGCATCGCCGAGCCCGGTGTTGACGGCTACGAAGGGCTCCGCGTCGATCTCACGCATCAGGTCCATGAACTCGTGTAGACCCACGTCGTTGGACTCGACGCCCTTCCACGCCGGGTTCTTGCGCGGGGGCCGGCGGTCGCGGTCTCCGATGCCGTCCTTCCAGTCGTACCCGCTCACGAAGTTGCCCCCTGGCCAGCGGTAGACGGGCGAGCCGAGCTCCTTGACGACGGCCAGGGTGTCGGCACGCCAGCCGAGCACGTTGTCGGTGGGCATGAGTGACGCGGCGCCGACCGTGAAGCTCCCCGATCCGCGGCTCGCGACCTCGAGGCGTCCGTTGTCGGTCGTGCCTCCAGCGGTGAAGCGCAGCCGGTGCGTGACGTATGCGTCGTCGAGGTGGTCGATGACGTGACTCTCGCGATCGCTCGCGCCAGCCCCCCAGACGAGGCTCACCTCGACCGGCGCCGCCGAGATGTCCCCGGCCAGCACGATGCGTCCTTCATAGTCGCGCCCGTTCTCGAGCCCGAGGCGTTCCTGCATGAGGCCGGACGGCTGCCCGTCGCCGGGCAGGGTGATCTGCGGGCTGTGCTCACCTACAAATGCGCTCTTGCTGATCATCTGGACCGCGGACTTGGGTCCGAGGATCATCCAGGGCGAGCGGACCAGCAGCTCGTAGGGATGTCCCTCCCCCTCCCACGAAGGCTCGCCGGGCGTGTACATCTCCCAGGCTGGCGCCTCACCGGTGACCGGGTAGAAGAACTTGCGGTCCTCGAGCATCTCGGCCCAGAGGCCGCCGTAGATGCATCGGCCCAGGTGCTCGATGAACTGCCCGTAGATGTATGGGGAGATGGCCTCGCGAGTGGCGGTGGCGTCGATCGCCACCGTCGTCGAGGAGTTCTCTCCCCCCGCCGGAGACGCGGCGGGCAGGATCAACGCGATCGGCACGACGAGCCACGCGGCAGCGGGAACACGCATGGGCGGAACCTCCTTCTGTGCGGGTCGATTCTATGTCAGTCTCGCTACGGTCGCGGCAGCCAGGCGTGCGCGGGAGCGGCGGTGGCGAGACCGGGCGGGTCCACGAGCGGGCGGGGCGGAGCGAACGGCTCGCTGGCGGCCACGGTCAGCAGGAAATCGCCGTAGCGCCGCCACCAGCCGGGGAACTCCGGGCCCTCCGCCGCGCGCACCGTCAAGGGCGCCCAGCCCTCGCGGGAGGCCTCGTCCGGAAAGGACACCTCGACGCTTCGGGTGTCGCGGCGCAGCCCGGTGCGGAGCACCTTGAGCGCCGACTCCTTCCCGCTCCAGATGAGGTTGGCCCGCAGATCGCGCTCCTCGCGATCGGGTGTCGCTCCGACGAAGCGTCGCTCGGCCGGCGTCAGGTAGTCGGTGACGAAGGCGTCGCTGCGGGGCTCGAGCAGCTCGAGGTCGACGCCCAGCCCGAGACCCGGCGGGCCCGCCACGCAGACGGCCTGGTCGGCCCGGTCGGTCATCGAGATCGACACCGGGGCCGGTTGCCCGCCGACCATCGGCGCTGGTGCGCCGTCGGAGGCACGATCGATCTCGACCGCCGGCAGGGCCTCCGGCGTGCGCGGGCGTCCCAGAAGGACCGCGATCGTGTTCTTGGCCGTCCAGCGGCCGAGCCGGAACTCGCTCCTCCTCTTCTCGAAGCGCATCCGATCGACCCAGGCCCTCTCCCTCAGCGAGAGCCAATCGTCGCCGGATGGAACGTCCGTCATCGCCTGTGAATGCCAGGTGACGCTCACGGTGTGAGAGGATCGCGCATTCCAGGCGCCCTGTCATCCATCCCAGCCTCGACCGGCGCGCCCGGACGAGGGTGCCGTCGATTCAGTGGTCGAGCGCTCCTCTCACCGCCCCGAGTGGGCTCCGGGGAATGACAGAGCGGTTATATTCCTCTCATGGCCGAGGTGCCCGAGGCGGTTCGCGCCGCGCTCGAGAGGGGGGGCGAGGTCCCCCCCGCGGCCCTGGAGTTTCTCGGTCGCCTCGACTCCGAGTACTACGCGCGCGTCTTCCCGGAAGACGCGGCCCGGCACGCGCGGCTCGCGGCGGACCTGACCCACGAGCAGCCGGCACGGCTCAGCGTCGAGGCCCGCGCCCAGGGACGCTACGACATCGCGGTCATCGCCCTCGACTACTTCTCGGAGTTCGCGATCGTCTGTGGCCTGCTCGCCGCCCACGGTCTGGACATCGAGTCCGGCCACGTCCACACCGGCGAGTCCGCCCCCGCCCCGCCGCCCCGAGAGCGCCGCCCCCGTCGACGGCCAACGTCCGTCGCCGCCCGCAAGATCGTCGACGTCTTCCGTGTCCACCCGCGCCGGCAGCCACCGGAGCCCGGCGCGCTGGAGGCCGAGCTGGTGGGTCTTCTCCGGCTCGTCGCCGAGGGCGAGGCGGTCGAGGCGCGCGAGCGGGTGAACCGCCGCCTCGCGGAGTCGCTGGAGAGACCGAGTGGCAGCTCGGCGGGGGCGGTGGCCCCGGTCACGATCGCCTTCGACAACGACCCCGACACCGCCTGGACGGTGATGCACGTCCGGGGCGCCGATGCCCTCGGCTTCCTCTACGCCCTCGCCAACGCCCTCGCCATGCGCGGGATCTACGTGCAGTCCGTCCTGATCGAAAGCATCGGCTCGGAGGTCTCGGACCGATTCACCATCGCGCGGCGAGACGGCCGGCGTATCGAGGATGCGTCCGATCAGGAGGCGCTGCGTCTGGCGGTGGCCCTCATCAAGCAGTTCACCCACTTCCTGCCGTGGGCGCCCGACCCGGCGCTCGCCCTGCGCGGCTTCGACCAGCTCCTCGACCAGCTCACGGCCGAGGGTCCCGAGGCTCTGCGGTTGTTCGCCAGCCCACAGGGGCTTCGCGAGCTGGCGCGGCTCCTCGGCTCGAGCGCGTTCCTCTGGGAGGACTTCCTACGGCACCAGCTCGACAACCTCCGTCCGGTGCTCGCGAACTGGCGCACTCGTCCCCTGCGGAGCCGCGACGAGCTCGCTCGCGACCTGGGCGAGCGGCTCCGGAGCGGCGAGTCCCACGCTGCTCGCCGCCGGATCCTCAACGAGTTCAAGGACGAGGAGATGCTCCTCGCCGACATGAAGTACCTCCTCGACCCCAATGTGTCTCTCGAGTCCTTCTCCACGGCCCTCACCGATCTCGCGGACGCCGTGCTGGAGGAGGCGGTGATCCTGTGCCGGGCACGCCTCGAGGAGGAGCACGGCAAGCCCCGGCTCGAGGGCGGTGGGGCCTGCCCGCTCGCGGTCCTGGGGCTCGGCAAGTACGGGGGCGGCGAGATGGGGTACGCGTCCGACCTCGAGCTGCTCTTCGTCTACGCGGGGCCGGGACGGACGACCGGCAGCGGGATCGAGTCCGGCGCGTTCTACGAGAAGCTGGTGCAGGAGCTGCGCGAGCTGCTCGAGGCCCGCGCCGAGGGGATCTTCCACCTCGACCTACGCCTGCGGCCCTACGGGAAGAAGGGGCCCCTGGCGTCCCCCCTGCCGCTCCTCGCGGGGTACTACGGCCCGGACGGCGGGGCGGCTCCCTTCGAGCGCCAGGCGCTTCTCAAGCTCCGGCCGGTGGCCGGCGACACCGAGCTGGGTCGCGAGGTCCTGGTGGTGCGGGACGCATTCGTCTGGAGCGGGGTGCCGTGGGACCGGGAGAATGCGCTCCATCTGAGAGAACGCCAGGCGGCCGAGCTCGTGCCCGTGGGGCGGATCAACGTGAAGTACAGCCGTGGGTGCATGGTCGACGTCGAGTACACGGTGCAGTACCTCCAGCTCCAGCACGCCGGGGACCGGGAGGACCTGCGCACCCCCACGACGCTGGAGGGGCTCGACCGGCTCCGCGAGGGCGGGCTCCTCTCGAAGGCGGACTCCGCCGAGCTTCGGTCTTCCTACCTGTTCTGGCGGCGCCTCGCCGACGCGCAACGCATGGTGCATGGTGCCGCCCGCGACCTGCTCCTGCCCGAGCCTTCCAGCGAGGAGCTGGGCTTTCTGGCCCGGCGAATGGGCTACGAGGCCCCGAGCGGGCAGGAGGCGGCGGCGGCACTCCTCGACGATGTGAAGCGCCATCGCGAGCGCACCCTCGCGATCTTCGAGCGCCTCTTTGTCAGCGTGTGAAGTGCGCGGTCAGAACCTCGGGGAGACGCCCGGGGAACGCGCCCTCGATCTCCTCTAGCGAGCGCAGTCCGAAGAGGAAGGCGATCGCGATAGGGTCCGCGCGCCAGCTCGTGTGTCCCTCGTAGAAGCCGTACCACTGGATGTAGTGCGGCTCCATCTCGCCGGTCTGGATCACGGTGAGCCTGCGAAGGAGGTCGTTCCAGGCTCCGGGGGGAAGGTGTCCATACTTCCGACGCAGGAACCGCTCTTCCTCGGCCGTCGCGTCCCGCTGGAACCTGATGGAGAACGCCCCCCCGAGACCGTCGTCGAAGATCGACTCCTGCCCCCCCTTGGTGTCGTGGGCCTCGACGTCCACATGCCGGCCGTTGTAGATAATCTGCTGGATGTGGTCCCACCGGTGTTTCGCGTAGTCCCACCGGCCGGCCTCGACGTCGGCCTCGATCATGTTCCACACGTGGAAGAGCGGACGCGCTGCCTGCGCGTGGGTAAGACCGAGCGTGGACACCACGCGGTTGTCGCCCTGGAGGACCGAGAGAACATCCTCGTCGGCGGCCAGGAAGCCGTCGGTCGAGAGGCCTCCCGGACGCCCGAGGTCGGTGATCTCCGCCAGGGAGCGACCGGTGATCGTCAAGGTCTTCCCCAACTCCTCCGATGAGTGCAGCCCGGTCCGGGCAAGGGTTGGGAAGTCGTAGGCGTCGCAACTGCGCTGCCTCTCCCGCCGGTCGTCGTCCAGCGGCCCGGCGGGGACGAGGGCCCAGCGCCCCTCGGAGGTGAGGGCCAGGACGACGTCCCGGCCCTCCCTCGTCATCGTCGGCGAGGGGATGTCCGGCACCGACTCGAGTGTCTCGGGATAGAGCGGGAGCCCGTCGACGACCCAGTGGCGGGTCGGAAGCTCCGAGATCAGTGCGTCGATCTCACCTGATGCGGAGACGCCGGGTCGCGGGATCTGGGGGCCGCTGGCGTGCAGGAGGGCGGCGGCGAGGAGTGCGAGAAGGGTGGGGAGCATGACGGACCTCCGATCAACGGCACCTCATACGACGGGGGTGCTCACGAACGATACATCCGGCCGGCGCTCCTATTCCCTCGGCTCCTGGGGCCAGGGCGTTCACGACCGCCACCGTCCGGCCCCGGGGGGCTTCGCTCGGGGACACACGCGACATGCGGCCTCATGCCCCGGGCCGTCTCCGGGCTCGCGGTCGGAAGCCGAAGCCTCAGCTCTTCCGGCGACGGCGCGACGCCTTCTCCGCCCTTTCCAGCCGATCGCCGCTGAAGACGGAGTTGAAAACCTGGCTCACTGCCTCCGTGTGCGCCCGATGGTCACGCAGGAGGGCCTCGCCCGCGCCGAGGCCAGCCTCGTCGCGGTAGCCGAGGCGCAGGGCACAGAGTCGGATCTCGTCGTCCGAGGTCGGCAGGGAGTGCACCTGAGCATCGGCCACCATCTGCAGCTTGTTCTCGATGTCGCGCAGGAACACGTAGGCGCGTCGGAGGGCACCGTGCTCGTCCGCGTCGAGGAGGCGGGCGTGGCGCACGGCGTCGAGCGCCCCCAGGGTGTCGCGGGCCCGCAGACCTGGACGGTTGCGGCCGAAGCGGAGCTGGAAGGCCTGGACCAGGAACTCGATCTCCCGGATCCCGCCCGCGCCGAGCTTGACGTTTCGCTCCGTTTCTCCCCGGCGCGCCACCTCGCGGTCGGTCTCCTCCTTGAGCTGGCGCACCTCCGCCACCGCCGCGCCGTCGAAGGGCTGCCCGAAGAGGAAGGGACGCACGCGCCCGAGGAATCGCACCCCGAGGGGCCGGTCTCCGGCCACGGGCCGGGCCCGCAGGAGGGCAAGCCGCTCCCAGGTTCGCCCCCGCGTGCGGTAGTACCTCTCCATGGCCCGCAGCGACTGGGCTATGGCGCCCATCCGCCCCTCGGGCCGAAGGCGCAGGTCCACCCGGTAGACCGAGCCCTCGGCGGTCCGGTCCGCCAGGTAGGACGTCACCCGGCGGGCCAGGGCACCGTAGTACTCGTCGCGGGTGGGGGCGGACGCCCGCCGACTCATCCGGCCCCGGTCGCTCGCGTACAGGTAGATGAGGTCCACGTCGGAGCTGAAGTTCAGCTCCCCCGCCCCCAGCTTGCCGAGGGCGAGGACCGTGAAGCCCGAGCCCGCGCTCCGCCCGTCCGGCGTGAGCGGCGGGAGGTCGAGCTCCTGCCGCAGCGTCTCCTCCGCCAGCTCGTAGGCCCTCTGGACGAGGATCTCGGCGAGAACGGTGAGCGAGGCCAGCGTCTCCTCCACCGTGCACATCCGGAGGAGGTCGCGGACGCCGATGTGGAGGATCTCCCGCCGACGGACGATGCGCAGTCCGTCGAGGCGCCTCTCGACGGAGGCGAGGGGCGAGAGGAACCGGCGCAGGTCGTCCTCGATCGCCTTGCGTCCCCGGGAGCGCTCGATGTTCTGCGGGTCGACGAGCCAGTAGAACCACGGGGGGTTGCGGATGAGGATCTCGGCCATGAAGGAGCTCGCTCCGAAGGCCCGGGCGAGCAGCTCCATGCCGTGGGGACGCTCTGCCAGATCGGCCAGGAGCTGGAGAGGACCGAGGCTCGCCCGCAGGAAGCGCTCCAGATTGGAGAGCGCCCGGTCGGGGTCGGCCGAGAGGGAGAGGCAGCGCAGAAGCTCCGGAAGCAGATTGGCCAGGCGCTCGCGGCGCGTCGGGTCCTTCGCCATCCGCTGAAGCTCCTTGTCCGCCTCGACGGGGTCACGGAAGCGATAGGGAGCGAGGAGAGCCGACACCTCCCCCCCCTCGAGCTCGCGCGCGAGCAGAAGGTCCCGAACGTCGCGGTCACCCATGGCGTCAAAGGGTGGCGGCGGCCCCGTGCGTCACCACGGGGCCGCCGCCACTGGAGAACGCAACGGGTGTATCAGATATCGAAGTAGAGAGCGAACTCCCACGGATGCGGCCGCAGCCGCAGCTGGTCCACCTCGTGCAGACGCTTGTACTCGAGCCAGTTCTCGACGAATCCCTTGGTGAACACGTCGCCCTTGAGAAGGAACTCGTGATCCTTCTCGAGGTGGTCGAGCACGTCGGCGAGGGAGCCGGGGATCTGCTTGATCTTGAGCGCCTCCTCGGCGGGCAGGTCGTAGAGGTCCTTGTCCAGGGGCTCGCCGGGGTCGATCTTGTTCTGGATCCCGTCCAGGCCGGCCATCAGGCAGGCCGCGAACGCGAGGTACGGGTTGGCCGTCGGGTCCGGCGTCCGGAACTCGATCCGCTTCGATTTCTCCGTCGAGAAGTACATGGGGATGCGGACCGCGGCCGACCGGTTGCGGGCGCTGAACGCCAGGTTGATCGGGGCCTCGTAGCCCGGGACAAGCCGGCGGTAGGAGTTCGTCGAGGGGGCGACGAAGGCGCACAGCGCCGCCGCGTGCTTCAGGATGCCGCCGATGTAGTGGCGGGCGGTCTCGGAGATGTCGGCGTAGCCCCCCTTCTGGTACATGAGGTTCTTGCCGCCCTTCCAGATCGACTGGTGGGTGTGCATGCCGGAGCCGTTGTCCTGGAAGACGGGCTTGGGCATGAAGGTCACGGTCTTGCCGTGTTTCTTCGCGGTGTTCTTGGTGACGTACTTGTACCAGAGCACCTTGTCCGCGATGGCGACCAGTGTGTCGAACTGCATGTCGATCTCGGCCTGGCCGCCGGTGGCCACCTCGTGGTGGTGCACCTCGCAGGACACGCCCAGCTCTTCGAGGGTGGTCACCATCTCCGAGCGGATGTCCTGGTAGTGGTCGGCCGGAGACACCGGGAAGTAGCCCTGCTTGTAGCGGGGCCGGTAGCCGAGGTTCGGCCGCTCTGGTGTTCCTTCGCGCCCGGCGTTCCAGAACGCCTCCTCGGAGTCGAGGTAGTAGAACCCGTAGTTGTAGTCCTGGTCGAAGCGGACGTTGTCCAGGATGAAGAACTCGAGCTCGGGACCGAAGTACGCGGTGTCGCCGATGCCACTCGACTTGAGGTAGGCCTCGGCCTTCTTGGCCACGTTGCGGGGGTCGCGATCGTACCGCTCGCCGGTGATCGGGTCCTTGACGTCGCAGATCAGGACCAGGGTCGGCTGCTGGGTGAACGGGTCCAGCTTGGCAGTGGCGGGATCGGGCATGAGCAGCATGTCCGACTCGTTGATGGTCTGGAAGCCCCGGATCGAGGAGCCGTCGAAGCCGATCCCCTCCTTGAACAGGTCCTCGGTGAGGTCGCGGACGGGGATCGAGAAGTGCTGCCACAGTCCGGGCATGTCGATGAAGCGAAGATCCACTATCTTCACGCCCTTCTCCTTGGCCAGCTTTAGAACGTCGCTCGGTGTCATGCGTTCTCCTTACAGACAGTCTCGAAGTGGGGAGGGCCGGCGACCCCCCGGCCCCCCTCGTTGCTCAGGTCCTTCCGTCGGGGCCGGGCAGGCGGGCCGACGGAACGGGTCGATTGACGGTTCTTGGGTACGGTTCCGTTCCCGGGCCGCGGTGCGGCCAGGGAGCGGGGTGAGACTCTTCACCACGGCGATGGGGTCCATGCCCGTCAGAAGGCAAGGCTGACTCCCCCCATGACGTAGAAGCCCAGGGACTGCTCCGGGAGGACTGCCTTGTCCAGGGAGCCGGAGTAGCCGGCCGAGCCGCTCAGTCCAAAGGCGTCGTTGACCTGGTGGGACACTCCGGCGGAGACGTTGTAGTTGTAGAAGCCGCCCTTCTCTCCGCCGTTGAACGTGGCAAAGCCGTCGCCAGCGATGCCGATGAGGCCGTTGAGGTCGACTCCGGTCTTCTCGCCGGCCGCGATGCTGTAGGTCAGGTCCAGGCTGGCGTAGTAGCTGTCAACGGCGCCGAAGTCGTAGTAGAAGGCCACCGACGGTGACACGACGTAGTCCCCGCTCCAGGACACGTAGAGCTCCTGGGTCGAGCCACCCTCGGCCTGGGGAAACTCGTACGCGATGAAGCCGATCTCGAAGCCCGCGGGCAACCCGGCGTATACGGTCAGGTCGATCTCGCTGAGATTGTTCTTCTCCAGAGTCCCGTCGAAGTCGCCGATGTCGAAGTTGCCCCACACGTTGAAACCGATGGGCACGCTGCCGGCGTTGAGACTGCCCGTGTCCAGCGTGAACTGTGCGACACCGCTGTCGTTGAAGACGATGCCGCGCCAGATGTAGGCGTTTCCGAAGTCGAGGGTGAACGAGGCGTCGGCGGCCTGGACCGAGGTGGCCCCGGGCCCGAGGATGGCGAGCAACGCCACCAGCGCCCAACGGGTCAGCCTCGACGCCAGCCGAGGGCTGGACGGCTTGAACTCACGTGTCATAATCCACTCTCTCCAGTCGTAATTGGATGGGACAACGGAGCGGCGCGCCGCGGCCACGGCGCGCCGCCGGACTTCAGTGGCGTGATGTCGGCCGTCTCCTCTCGCGATCGATTCCCACCGTCATGCGCCCGCCCCCGCTTCTCCCGAAAGGGTCCGGAAGGCGTCGCCGGCATAGGCGTCGTTGCCGTGCTCGTGGCTGTCGAGGCCTTCCACCTCTTCCTCCGCCGAGACGCGCAGACCGACCGTGACCGAGACGACCTTGAAGAAGACCCACATGGTGGTGAAGGTCCAGAGGAAGGCGGCGAGGATCCCCAGGAGCTGCACGCCGATGATGGCGAGGCTCGTGCCCTCGGCATTGAAGAGCCCCGCGGCCAGCGTGCCCCAGGCGCCGCAAACACCGTGGACCGAGACGGCGCCCACCGGGTCGTCGATGCGGATCCGGTCGAAGAACAGGACCGAGAAGACCACCAGGGTGCCGGCTACCAGGCCGATGATGACCGCGGAGCCGGGCGTCACGTTGTAGCAGCCCGCGGTGATGCCGACGAGGCCGGCCAGCGCCCCGTTCAGAGCCATCGTGGCGTCGGGCTTCTTCAGGTAGAGCCAGGCGGTGATCATCGCCGCCACCGCTCCCGCGGCCGCGGCCAGGTTCGTGTTGACCGCGATCAGCGCGATGTCGGTGCTGGCCGCGGTGGTGCTCCCGGCGTTGAATCCGAACCAGCCGAACCAGAGCAGGAACACCCCCAGCGTCGCGAAGACCAGGTTGTGACCCGGCATGGCCCGCGGTTTGCCGTCCTTGCCGTAGCGGCCCAGCCGCGGGCCGAGGACCATCGCTCCGGCCAGCGCCGCCCAGCCGCCCACGCTGTGGACGACGGTCGAGCCCGCGAAGTCGATGAACCCGAGGCCCTCGAGCCAGCCGCCGCCCTTGTAGAGCCCGCCCCACGCCCAGCTTCCGAACACCGGGTAGACGATGGCGGTCACGAAGACGCTGTACATGAGGTAGCTGGTGAACTTGGTCCTCTCCGCCATCGCCCCGGACACGATGGTGGCCGCGGTGGCCGCGAAGACGACCTGGAACATCCAGAAGGCGTAGACCCACGGGTCCTGTTCGGCGGCGAAGTCGGAGAGGAGAAACCCGCTGGTGCCAAACCAGCCGGTGGAGCTCACCCCGAACATCAACCCGAAGCCGATCAGGAAGAACGAGAGCGACCCCACCGAGAAATCCATGAGGTTCTTCATGCAGATGTTGACGGCGTTCTTGGCCCGGGTGAGCCCGGTCTCGACGAGCGCGAAGCCGGCCTGCATCAGGAAGACCAGGACGGCGGCCACTATCGTCCAGACGTAGTCGGCGTGGGTCTGGACCGCGGCGATCGCCGCGGCGTTGGACTCGGCCGTCGGCGGCGCCTCTCCGCCCTGGGCGAGGGCCACCGGGGCCGCGCCCACGAGCGCGACCAGGGTCAACGCAATGAAAGCGAGACCACCCTTCGTTCTCAGCCAGCTCAGTGTTGCCATCCTCACAGCGCACCCTCCCCCCGCTCGCCGGTGCGGATCCGGATCACCTCGTCGAGCGCAGAGACGAAGACCTTCCCGTCTCCGAACTTGCCGGTCCGGGCGGAATGGAGGACGGCCTCCACCGCGGAGTCCACGAGCTCATCGGTGAGGGCCACCTCGATCTTCACCTTGGGCAGGAACTCGACCTTGTACTCGCTGCCCCGGTAGGTCTCGGTGTGGCCCTTCTGCCGCCCGAAACCCTTCACCTCGCTCACGGTCATTCCGACGATCCCCACGTCCTGGAGGGCGGTCTTCACTGCCTCCATGAGGTGGGGCCTGACGATGCATTCGACCTTCTTCATCGGGCCTCCTTGGCTGCTTCCTGCTCCGGCCGGGCCCCGAGAGCCCCGAGGAGTGTGGCCTCGACCTCCCCGAGCACCTCGGGCACCAGCTTCATCCCGGCCGCATCCGTCACGTAGAACACGTCGAGGGCGAGCGCCTTCGCGGTGGCGATCTTGGCGAAGGTGATGTCCAGCCCCAGGTCCGCCAGGGCCCCCGAGATCGTGAAGGCGAGCCCGGGCTGGTCGGGCGCCCGCACCTCCACGATCGTCGCGGTGGCGGATCCGTCGTTGTCGAAGCGGACGGTGGGTCGCCTCTGGATCCGGCCCCAGTGACGGCGGGGTCGCCGGCGTTGGCTGCGGCGCCAGCGCTCGACGGTCGTCGGCACATCCGTCTCCCCCGAGACCGCCTTCGCGAGCGCGGCCTCGATCCGGGCCTTTCGCTCCGGCGAGACGGGCTCGTGGTCCGGGAGCTCGCTCACCCGCAGGGAGTCGAGGACGATGCCATCCGCCCGGGTGAGCAGGTCCACGCTCAGGATGTCGATGTTGTTCGCGGTCAAGGTGCCGGAGACCGCGGCGAAGAGGCCCCGGCGGTCGCGGGCGGTCACCGTGAGCTCGGTGGCCCGGCCCCGCTCGAGGTCGTGCCAGTCGACGCTCACCGGCCGTTCTCCGCGGGAGCACAGGAGGCGGAAGTGCCGACCCATGCGCTCCGCGTCCGTCGCGCGCAGATACCGCTCCGGCAGGAGGGCGAAGTGGTGCTCCACCGTCTCGAGAGGGAACTCCTGCCGCAAGCTGGTCACCGCGGTCTCGCGCTCGGCGTCGGCCCGGTCCCCGTGCGCCTCCCCGCCCATCAGGCGATGGCGCGTGCGGTCGTAGAGCTCCCAGAGGAGCGTACCCTTCCAGTCGGTCCAGATTCCCGGACCCACCGCCCGGTGGTCGGCGTAGGTGAGGAGCAGCAGCAGGGTGAGCCGCTCGAGGCTACCCACGCGCTTCGCGAACGCCTCGATGAGGGCCGGCTCGCTGAGGTCTCGCTGCTGCGAGAGCTGCGACATCTCGAGATGGGCCTCGACCAGGAAGAGGACCTTCGCCGTCGCCTCCGGGTCGAGGCCGAGGTGGGCGAGGGTCCGGGTGGCGATCCGAACGCCCTTCTCCACGTGCCCGCCCCCACGTCCCTTGCCGATGTCGTGGAGGAGCATCCCCACGTAGAGGGGCGTCACATCCTCGATCTCGTCGAGCACGCTGCCGAGGCGTGAGAGCTCGGGCTTCTCGCCGGCGGCGACCTCGTCGAGGGCCTCGAAGGCCCGGAGCGTGTGCTCGTCGACGGTGTAGCGGTGATAGAGGTCGTGCTGGACGAGGAGGCTGATCCGCGCCCACTCCGGCAGCAACCGCCCCAGGATCCCCGTCTCGTGGAGAGTACGAAGCGCGGGACCGACGTGGCCCCGACGACCCAGCATCCTCAGAAGGGCGCCGCGCGCCTCGGGCGATGACCGGAAGGCCCGGTTCACGAGGTTCGAGTGGGTCCGCAGCTGCGCCTTCAGCGGTTCCGAGGGAGCCACCCCCTCCAGCTGGGCGACCTCGACGGCCTCCAACAGGGCCAGGGCGTTCTTCGGGAACTCGCCCGCCGACTCGCGTGCGAAGAGGCGGCCGTCGCGCACCTCGAAGCCCCGCCGCGTGCGCCGCGGGCGACGCAGCGCCGGGAAGAGGCGCCGGGGGCGGGCCCCGCCGTGCCGCATCAGGAAGCCGCGACACAGCTCGTGAAGCTCCGAGGCCCTCCGGTAGTAGTCGCGCATGAACAGCTCGGAGTCGAGCAGCCCGCCCTTCGCCCGGTACCCGAGGCGGGGGCCGAGCTCGCCCTGGAGGTCGAGGCTCAGGAAGTCAGTCCTCCGACCGGTGGAGAAGTGGGCCTCGTTGCGCACCCGCCACAGGAAGTCGCTCGCCCGGCGCGCCGTGCGGTACTCGGCGGCGGAGACCCACCCCTCGGCGAGCAGGGTCGAGAGGCGCCCGCTGCCAAAGCGCGCGTGCCCGGCCCAGAGAACGGTGTGGAGGTCGCGCAGGCCCCCAACCCCCTCCTTCACGTTCGGCTCCTGGACGCAGACGGCGCTGCCCTGGCTCTCATGGCGCTCGTCTGTCTCGAGGCGCAGGGCCTCCAGAAACCGGTCGGTCGCCTTCTGGTTGCGCAGCAGACCCTCGTCCAGGGCGTGCAGCAAAGAGTCGAACAGCGCGGTGCTTCCCCCGACGAGCCGGGCCTCGGTCAGCGCCGTTCGCGAGTGCAGGTCGGCCCGGGCCTCCTCCACGCACTCCGCGGGCGAGCGGAAGCTGTGCCCCACGGCCAGCCCCGCATCCCACAGGAGCTGCAGCGCACGCTCGACAAAGGCCGTGACCGCGGTCGAGGAACGCTCGGGACGGAGGAACAGGAGGTCCACGTCGGAGTACGGCGCGAGCTCGGCCCGCCCGTATCCCCCCAGGGCCACCACCGCGCAGGCCGAGAGCTCGGGCTGGGCGCCGGGCCCCGCCGACTCGGCGGCCGCCCGGCAAGCTCGCTGCACGACGAGGTCCACCTGATAGCTTCGTGCGGTGGCGATCTCGGACCCGCCGAGCCCGAGCCTGTGCCGCATCCGCAGCCTCTCGGTCTCGAGCCGGACGTAGCGGCGAAGTCCTTCGAGAGGTTCGGCGGAGTCTCCGTCGTCGAAGCGCCCCGGCGGAACCGAGGGACCCGACG
>JAJDNV010000185.1 GCA_022340545.1 Acidobacteriota bacterium
AGATCGTCGATCGCGAGGTCGCGGCTCGGGAGGCCATGGCGCCGATCCTGGAGCAGTTCAAGAAGGCGGATGAGCTTGCGCAGGCTGGGAAGATGGACGAGGCGATCGCGGTCTACGAGGACGTGAAAGCCCAGCATCCGAACATCGTCGAAGCCTATTTCAACCTCGGGTCGCTCTACGCGCGGCAGGAGAAGTGGCCGGAGGCCGAGGCGGAGTACCAGAAGGTGATCGAGCTCCAGCCCGACAACTCGATGGCCAGGGTGTTGCTCGCGCAGACGCACAGGAACATGGGCCGAGCCGACGAGGCCGTGGCCGAGGTCGAGCAGCTCATCGCGGAGAACCCCGATGACCCGGAGCTCTACTACAACCTCGGCGTCTTCTACCTGAACGCACAGCGCTACGAGGACGCCTTCGAGTCGTTCGACAAGGTCCGGACCCTCGATCCCGACAACCTGGACGTGCTCTACCTGCTCGGCACGCTGTCCCTCAACCTGGGTGAGACCCAGAAGGCGGTGGACTTCTTCCAGTCCTACCTGGACAAGGCGCCCGAAGACGCCCAGTACCGGGCCACCGCGAGCGAGCTGCTCTCGAAGATCCAGGCGGCGGAGTCCTCATCGCAGTGATCGGAGGAGGTGAGGACGCCCGGTAGGACACAGGGCCGGACACAGCCGGGTTGCTCTCGAGTGGACGATTCCGGACCCCGCAGGGTGGCGGCCGCTCCTTGGGGCGTGTGCCGCCGCGCGGCGCTGGGCTTTTCCATCGTCCTCACGTTTCTCCTCGGGCCCTTCGTCTCGACGCCGCTGGCCGCACCAGGTGCGCACCCGCAGACGACGGTCCCCCGGTACCCGGTCGACGTGAGGGGCGTCGCCCTCGATGTGGTGGTGACCGACCAGAAGGGGCATCTCGTGTCGGGGTTGAAGGAGGAGGATTTCAGGGTCCTGGAGCTCGGGGTTCCACAGAAGCTGAGCTTCTTCACCGCCGACCGTACCCCGGTGACGGTCATCGTTCTCCTCGACAGCTCGGCGAGCGTGCGCTCGAACATGCGGCCGGTTCAGAAGGCCGCCAACCGGTTCATCGAGAAGCTGGCCCGCGATGATCGGGCTCGGATCGGCTTCTTTCACGAGCGGGTCATATTCGGTCCTCGCTTCACGAGCGACATGAAGGAGCACTCGGCGATGATCAACCAGATGCGGCCCCAGCGGAGCACGCACCTGTATGACGCGCTGGTCGAGTCGTTCGAGGCGCTCGAGCCGGTTCCGAATCGCAAGGCGCTTCTGGTCTTCAGCGATGGAGCGGACCAGGGCAGCCGAAACTCGATGCGGGACGTTCTCGAGGCCGCCCGGCAGTCCGATGCGTCGGTCTATACCGTCGGGCTCATAGGGTGGAGCGCGGACGACGGCATGCACACGAATCAGGAGATCCTCGAGCAGATTGCCCGGTTCACGGGGGGACGCGCCTTCTTCCCCGGGAACGACAAGGAGATGTCGAAGGCCTTCGACCGAATCCGCACCGAGCTTCACCACCAGTATCGAATGGGCTATGTTCCTGCGGGGGGCGAGGAGGGACCGCGCCAGTGGCGAGAGATCCGGGTGGAGCTGACACGCCGGAAGGATCTGGTCGTGCGCAGCCGTCTCGGCTACTACAGCAATACCCAGCCGGCACCCTGATGCGCTTCGATTCGAAGAGGCTGTCCCTGACCCCCTTCGTCCTGGTGTGGATGGCGACCACGGGCCTTCAGCACG
Source organism: Acidobacteriota bacterium (assembly GCA_022340545.1). Taxonomy (GTDB): domain Bacteria; phylum Acidobacteriota; class Vicinamibacteria; order Fen-336; family Fen-336; genus JAJDNS01. The sequence goes on from JAJDNV010000185.1 coordinate 1,743, forward strand.
TCGATCGGAATCTCCGCGACCTGGCCCTGGCGGGAGAGGTCGAAGCGGTTCGGAACCTTCTGTCCGAGGGCACCGCGGACCTCGATGCGGCGGACGAGCTCGGCCGAACGGCCCTCATGCGCGCGGTCGAGGGCGGCCATGACGAGATCGTCGAGATGCTCCTGGAGGCCGGCGCGAGTGTCAACCAGAAGAACCAGGCCGGGGAGACGGCCCTCCACCTGGCCGCCCGACACGGTCGGACCGCTTCGGCGGATCTCCTCCTGCGGGCCGGAGCCGACTTCGAGCTCAAGGACTCGGCCGGGCGCACTCCGCTCTATCGAGCCATCGAGGCCCGGCGCGCGGAGATCATCGAGATGCTCCAGGCGGCCGCGCTGGCGAAGGCGAAGGGTGTCTTGTCCCTGTCGATGCTCGAGTCACCCGAGCAGGCGCTGCCGCCCCGGATCGTCGAGTCCACGCCCGCGCCCTATACGGAGAGCGCGCGGGCCGAGGGGATCGAGGGCAGCGTCGTTCTCATGGTGCTGGTGCGACGCGACGGCTCGGTGGGAGCGGCCAGCGTCTCCAAGGGACTCGAGGCCTCCCTCGACGACAGCGCCCTGCGCACGGTGAGGGAGTGGAAGTTCGCGCCCGCCATGCGCAGCGGGAAGACGGTGGAGGTCGTCCTCCAGGTCGAGGTGAGGTTTCAGCTTTCGGCCGAGCCCTGAGAGAGCTACTCGGGCGGCTCCGCGGATGCGGACAGATCCTCCAGCCTGGCTCGAGCCGCGGTGTAGTTGGGATCGATCTCGAGGGCGGCCTGGTACTCCTCGATCGCCTTCTTCTCGTCCCCCAGACGGCGGTAGCATTCACCGAGGTGGAAGCGGGCGTCGGCCAGCTTCGGCTCCTTGGATAGGGCTTTCCGGAACTGCTCGATCGCATCCTGGTACCGGCCAAGTCGAAGGTACACGACTCCCAGGCGGTGATGGATGTAGCCGTCGCGGCCGGCGTTCCTGGCTGCGAGGCGAAACTCCTTGAGGGCGTCCTCGGTGCGGCCCTGGTGCAGGTAGGCCGTTCCCAGATTCGAGTGAGCCTCGGCGTACCTGGGGTGGTCCTGGATGGCGAGCTTGTACTGCTCGATGGCCTCATCGATCCGGCCCCGGCGGCGGAGGGCGACCCCGAGGTTGTTCCTCGCACGGTGAAAGGTCGGAAGGATCTCCAGAGCCAGCCGGTACATCTCGAGCTCCTTCTCCAACGGATCGAAGTCGACGTCCTCGGTCTCGGTGAAGTAGCCGTAGAGGAAGCCCTGATTGTTGTAGAAGTTGGCGATGGCCTCGAGATCATCGATCACCCTGAAGCCGATGTATTGGCGTCCTGGGGTGGTGGTGAAGTCGATGAGGACGGTCCCGGTGGCCCGCCTCACCGCGGCGGTGATGTGTTCGCTGTGGACGATGATCTCCGCTTCCCTCGTAATGCGGTCCTTGAACTCGACGTCTGCATAGCGCGCGTCCAGACCGACCGCGCGCGCCATGCCTACGAACAGGTTGCTGTAGGCGAGGCAGTTGCCTTTCCCCTCGCGGAAGACCTCCCGGGCCGTCTTGTTCGAGAGCCAGTCGTAGGAGATGGAGAAGCCGGCCAGGCCGAGGATCGTGTCGACGAGGGCCCGCGCCTTCTCGTCGTCGCTCGAGTGGTCGCGGGTGACGTCTTGGGCGAGCTGGCGGATCTCGTCGTCGATCTCGAAGGGGATGACGATCTCGTCCCGCATCTGCGTCGAGACCCGGGCCTCGAGCTCCGACCGCATCTCGTCTGCGGTGTAGAAGCGCTTCGGGGCGGTGGCGCAGCCGACCAGGAAAACGGCGGCCGTGCCGAGAACGGGTAATGATGAGGGCTTGGCGAACGACACGCGGGACTCCTTGAAACCAGTATATCAAGCGACGGTGGCGCAGGTTGGGCCGGCCGAGACAGCCTCGGCGGCAGGGGTCCGCGTCCACGTCATGACGAGGGCTGAGCGGTGATGGTTGACAGCCACCACGCGGATCGGTAGCTTATGCCCGCCTCGAGCCACGAACACCACGATCCGACGCGAACACGTCGAGGGCCGCCCGGCCGGACGGGCCTGCGGCGGGGCCGCCCCCGAGCCTGGCCGTCAGAGCCGGGAGGTGGACATGACGAGCGGTGTTGAAGGGCGGCCGTCGGGTCCTTTCGGGCGGGACCGGCATTTCCGAGCGCGGGGGCTGGCGCTCGTTTTCGTCTTCCTTGGGGCGGCGCTGGCGCCCCAGAGGGGAGCGGCCCAGGGTGCGGCGTCCCCACCCGAGACAACCCGACACGTCTGGCTCGACGTCGAGGGCGAGCCGCTCCCTTTCCAGAGCGACGCCGAGATCCTGGAGGTTCTCCGGACCGCCCCGGTCGTGAGCAAGGAGACCATCCCGGTCGGGGTCAACAAGCCCCAGCAGGTGGTGCTGGAGAAGGACGGCACCCGCCTGCACGCGATCTTCCGCACCGCCGACCTCAAAAAGAAGAACGTCCGGATCGGTGAGCGGTACTACTTCGACTTCCGGGACTCCTACCGCCACGAGCCCGCCGCCTACGAGCTGGCCCGGTGGCTGGGCCTCGACAGCGTCCCCCCCGCGGTGCTGCGCACGCTGGACGGGAAGGACGGAAGCGTCCAGATCTGGGTCGAGAACGCCCGCAACTCGGACGAGCTGGACTCCAAGCCGCCCGACGTCCAGGCGTGGATCCGCCAGTGGTGGGAGAAGGACCTGTTCGACAACCTGATCCTCAACACCGACCGCAACTCCGGCAACGTCCTGGTCGGTCAGGACTACCGGCTCTGGCTCATCGACCACACGCGGGCGTTCCAGCCGGAGCGCCAGCTGCTCAACCCCGAGACCCTGGCCCGGATCAAGCGGAGCGTGTGGAACCGCCTGGTGGCGATGAGCGAGGACGACCTCGAGGGCCTGCTGGGCGACTTTCTCGACCATGCGCAGGTGAGCGCCCTCGCGAAGCGTCGCGATCTGCTCATCGAGCACGTCGAGGGCCTCGTCGCCGAGCGCGGAGAAGGCGCGGTCTTTTACTGACCTAGTGGCCCGAACGCCGAATAGAGTTCGTTCAGGTCACCCTCAGCGCGCGCCAAGGCTGTCGACGCGCGGCCGCCATGCCCGGAGCCAGCGGCGGGGTCTTGCCCTGGATGCCTCTCCTCTCCACCGACAATAGAAAACGGGGGCCGGCGCCCGGGATGGGCACCGACCCCCGCGACGACGGTCAATCAGCCGACGTTCCTAGAACGTGAGCCGGGTGACCAGCTGGATCGTCCGGGCGTCGCGGACCCCGCTGATGGTGCCAATGCCGCCCCGATTCACGAGGTTGCCGTTCGCGTCGTACGGCAGGTTCGTGACCGTCGGGTCAGACACGCTGGCGAAGCTGACGCTGCTGTTGACGCCCGACCACTGGGTGTGGTTGAGGGCGTTGAACATGTCGAGACGGACCTCCATCCGGACCCGGTCACCGAACGGGACGCTCTTGGAGATCGACAGGTTGAGGTTGTTGAACGCCGGGTTGTGCAGGAAGTACCGGGCTGACTCGCCGCCCACGCTTCCGGGCTGGGGCGGGCCGAAGCAGGTCCCGTCGATCTGGTTGTAGGGGTCGCTGCTCGAGCCCTTGCCCGGGTCGCAGTTGACGTACACGCGAGCCCCTTCGTCCGAGCCGGTGATGTTCGTGTTGCTGACGCCCGGGATCGAGTAGCCGATGCCGTACGGCGTGCCGCTCAGCCACTGGTAGACGCCCGAGAGCTGCCAGTCGTTCAGGAGGATGCCCGCGGCCCCGTCGGCGACCTTGGGCGTGCGGTAGATGAAGTTGACCACGAAGTTGTGCGGCCGGTCGTAG
>JAJDNV010000196.1 GCA_022340545.1 Acidobacteriota bacterium
ACCCGCTCACGCAGCTCGTCGATCAGCCCGAGCACGTCGGCGGCGCTCGCCCCGCCTTCGTTCACCACGAAGTTCGCGTGGCGCGGGCTCACCACCGCCTGCCCCCGACGCAGCCCCTTGAGACCCAGGGCATCGATCATCTGCCCGGCGTGACCCTCGGCGGGGTTCTTGAAGACGCACCCCGCGTTGCGGCCGCCGGGCTGGCTCGTCCGCCGCTTCTCCGCAATCGCCCGGGTCTCCTCCTCGAGGGCGGCGGGGTCGTCGCGTTCGAGCCCCAGGGTCACGGAGGCCACCGCCGCCCCCTCGGGGATCGACGACCCGCGATAGTGAAAACGCCACCCCTCGGGCGGCTCCGTCCGCTCCCCGTCCTCGTCGAAGACGACGATCTCCTTCATCGCGTCGCTGATCGAGAAGCCGTAGGCCCCGGCGTTCATGACCGCGGCCCCGCCCACCGAGCCGGGGATGCCGACCGCGCTCTCGAGCCCGCGCCAGCCCGCCCGCGAGCACTTGAGCGCGGTCTGGATGAGGTTGGCCCCGGCCTCCGCGGTGGTCGTCCCGTCCTCGCCCACCGTCACCGTGCGTAGCGCCTCGGTGTTCACCACCAGCTCGTCCAGGCCCTCGTCCGCGACCACGAGGTTCGACCCTCCTCCGAGCACGCGGTGGGGCGCGTCGAGATCGGCGCGGATCCGGAGGGCGGTCCGGAGCTCCTCGCTCGTGCGCGGCAGCGCCATCACCGCGGCCTCGCCCCCCACACCCATGGTGGTGTGGCGGGAGAGGGGCTCTCTCTCGCGGTGCGGGATGCCGGCCTGCCGAAGCGCCTCTGTCATCCTCGGGTCCATTCGCTCACGCGCTCCGCCTCCGGAGCAGCTCCTCGCCGGCGGTCCACACGCTCCCCGCTCCCAGGGTCAGGACCACGTCTCCTTCGCGCACCTCCTTGGCCAGCAGCTCGGTGGCCGCGGCGAGATCCCCCGCGTAGGCCGCGTCGCGGTGCCCCCGCTCCGTGATCGCTGCGGCCAGCGCCTCCGCGCCGATCCCCGGGATCGGCTCCTCGGAAGCGGGGTAGATGTCGGTGACGAGCAGCCGGTCCGCCTGATGGAAGACGCGGCAGAACTCGTCCCAGAGCGCCTGGGTCCGGCTGAAGCGGTGGGGCTGGAAGAGCACGACCGTCCGCCGCTCGCCCCCGCGCCGACGCAGCGTGTCGAGGGTCACCTGGATCTCGGTCGGGTGGTGCCCGTAGTCGTCGATCACGAGCACCCCACCCGCCTCCCCGCGCTCCTGGAACCGGCGATCGACACCGGTGAACGCATCGAGCCCGGCCTGGATCGCCTCGAACGGGACCTCCAGGTCCAGACCCACCGCCACCGCGGCCAGCGAGTTGGTGACGTTGTGGGTCCCGGGCACGCTCACCGTGACCGGGCCGAGGGCCTGGCCGTCGAGCGTGGCGGTGTAGGTCGAGCGGGTGGGGGCGACGTCGAGGTCGCGGGCCGAGACGCTCGCCTGGGGCGAAAGGCCGTAGCTCACGACACGCCGCTCCACCTTCGGCAGCAGGTCCTGGAGCGGGGGGTCGTCGAGGCACAGCACGGCCGACCCATAGAACGGCACCTTGTTCATGAAGCCGAGGAAGGCCTCCTGGATGTCGGCCAGGTCGCGGTAGGCGTCGAGGTGCTCGCGGTCGATGTTCGTGACCACCGCGACCGTGGGCGAGAGCTTGAGGAACGAGCGGTCGGACTCGTCCGCCTCCGCCACCATGAAGTCGCCCTTCCCGAGGCGCGCCCCCGAGCCCAGGACCCCGAGCCGTCCGCCGACCACCACCGTCGGGTCCAGCCCGCCTCGATCGAGGACGAGGGCGACCATCGAGGTGGCCGTCGTCTTGCCGTGGCTGCCGGCGACGACGACGCCGTACTTGAGGCGCATCAGCTCGGCCAGCATCTCCGCCCGCGGGATCACCGGGATCCCCTGCCGGCGCGCCTCCTGGACCTCCGGGTTGTCGTCGCGGACCGCGGTGGACGTCACCACGACCTGGGCGTCCTCGACGTGATCGGCGGAGTGCCCCTCCGCCACCTGCGCCCCGAGCTCGCTCAGGTGACGGGTGACGCCGCTCAGCCGCAGGTCGGAGCCCGAGACCGTGTAGCCCAGGTTCAGGAGCACCTCGGCGATGCCGCTCATCCCCGAGCCGCCGATCCCCACGAAGTGGAGGTGCCGGATCTTCCTCAGCACGTCGCCACTCCCGTCGGGGCATCCCCGAGCACCAGGTCCGCGACCCGGGCCGCCGCATCCGGACGGCCCAGCCTCCGCGCCGCCTCCTCCATGGCCCCGATCCGTGATGGCTCGTCCACGAGCGCGGTGATCTCCCGGGCCAGCGCCTCTCCGGTGAGGTCCGTCTCCTCGATCATCCGCGCCGCCCCCGCGTCCTCGAGTGCCTTCGCGTTCGTGCGCTGGTGGTCGTCGGCGGCCCGGGCGAAGGGCACCAGCAGCGCCGCCCGTCCCCCCACCGTGAGCTCGGCACAGGTCGTGGCCCCGCTGCGCGACAGCACCAGGTCGGCCCCGGCCATCCGCTCCGCCATGTCGTCGAGGAAGGCCACGACCTCGGCGCCGCGGGCGGAGGCGTCGTAGGCGGCCGTGACCTCAGCGAGCATCCGCTCGCCGGTCTGGTGCACGATGCGCAGGCGCTCCTCTCCGGGCAGGTGCGGCAATGCCGCGACCATCGCCCGGTTCAGCACCCGCGAGCCCTGGCTCCCCCCGAAGGCGAGAAGGGTGAGAGGCGGACGGTGCTCGCGGCGCGGAAGCCGGGTGAAGCCGCGGCGCACCGGGTTGCCGGTCACGACACCCTTCTTCCCGAACCAGGACCGCGCCTCCTCGTAGGCACACGCCGCCCGGCGCACGAACGGCTTCAGCATGCGGTTCGTGAACCCGGGGCGGGCATTGGGCTCGAGGATCACCGTGCGCACTCCCAGGGACGCGGCCAGGAGGGTGACGGGTCCTCCCGCATATCCCCCGATGCCGAGAACGGCGGCCGGCCGAAGACGAACGACGAGGGCGAGGGCGCGGAGCATCGCCCAGGGGAGGACCAGGAGGCCCAGGAGCAGCCGCCCGGGCCCGACCGCGTTGAGCGGCAAGATGGGCAGCAGCTCCAGCTCGTAGCCGGCGCGGGGGACGAGACGCGACTCGAGTCCCCGCGGCGTCCCCGCGAAGACGACCCGGGTCGCGGGATCGCGGCGCACGAGCTCGTCCGCCACCGCGATCCCGGGAAAGAGGTGGCCGCCGGTGCCGCCCGCCGCGATGAGGATGGTCCGCGCCATTCAGTCCGCATGCTGGGAGACATTCGCCACGAGCCCGATCCCGATCAGCGCGAACAGCAGCGACGAGCCGCCGGCGCTGATGAACGGGAGGGGGATGCCTTTGGTCGGCAGCAGGCCGAGGGTCACGCTGATGTTGATGAAGGCCTGCAGCACGATGGACAGGGTCAGCCCGGCGGCGAGGAAGCGCCCGAAGTCGTCGGGGGCGCTCCACCCCGCCCGCAGCCCGCGCCAGAGGAGGATCACGAACGCCAGCAGCACCGCCAGCGCCCCGATCATCCCGAGCTCTTCGCCGATGACCGCGTAGATGAAGTCGCTGTAAGGGTAGGGGAGGTAGAAGAGCTTCTGCCGTCCCTGCATGACCCCGACCCCGGTCAGCCCGCCGGTCCCGACCGCGATGAGGCTCTGGATGATCTGGTAGCCGGCCCCGCGCGGGTCGGACCAGGGGTCGAGGAAGCTGAGGATGCGCCCGCGGCGCCAGGCCACGGTCATGACGGCCTGGTAGAGCACCGCCACCGCCGGGATCGCGAGGGCGGCGAAGTAGCGGAGGCGCACGCCGGCCACGTAGAGCATGACGCAACCGGTGAGGACCAGGGTGAACGCGGTGCCGAGGTCGGGCTGGATGAAGATGAGAAAGCCGAACCAGCCGAGGAGGAGGAGGGCGGGGAAGAGGGTCTGGAACTCGTTCATCCGGTTCCCGCGCCGCTCGATGTGATACGCGAGGAAGAGGACGATCGCGAGCTTGGCGAGCTCCGCGGGCTGGAAGCTCAGGGCCCCGAGACGGATCCAGCGGTGGGTGTCGTTCACCGGCCTCAGGAAGAGGACGACGATGAGGCAGATGGTCGCCGCCGCCACCACCGAGTAGACGACGCCGGGTCGGCGCAGCGAGCGGTAGTCGAGGCGCAGGGCCGCCACCATGGCCGCGAGGCCGATGACCGCCCACGCCGCCTGCTTCACGAGGAAGTAGTAGGGGCTGCCGTAGCGCTCCTGGGCGAGGGCCGAGCTGGAGCTCCAGACCATGAGGAGGCCGAAGCCGAGCAGCGCCATCGTGACGGCGAGCAGCGTCAGATCGGTGGAGAGTTTCTTGGCCATCTACCTGCTCACGACGGACGTCGTGCGAATGTCGTCGACCACGCGCCGAGGCGGCCTCGGCGGCGGGGTATCGGAGTGCGCTCCGTTCGGCTGGCGGAAGACCGCACTCCGATATCCCGAGGGGCCCCGACGAGGACCCTGCTCCACTTCGAAGCTGTCGGTTTCGGAGTGCTCGAATCGCGTACAAAGGCGTGTCCGGCCACGCCACTCGGAGCCTGCGGCTCCGCGCGATTCGAGCACCCCGCCGCAGGCGGGGTGCACGCCGAGACGCGCACGGGGCATCGCGTGGTCGAGAAGCGCACGACCCAGGAGCACCACGCTAGCCCCTTCCTCGCTGAGCGCTCAGTGGCTCATCGGTCAGCTTCTGCACCTCCTCCTTGAAACGACGCCCCCGCTCCGCGTAGTCGCGGAACATGTCGAACGACGAGCACGCCGGGGCCAGGAGCACCGTGTCGCCGGGCTCGGCCAGCGCCCGGGCGCGCTCGACCGCCTCGCCGAGCGAGCCGCACTCGTCCACCGAAACCTCCGGGGCGAGGGCGGCCCTCAGCCGGTCCCGGGCCTCGCCGATCGCCAGCACCCGCGAGCCGCGGGCGCGAAGGCGCGGGGCCAGCAGGGCGAAGTCGCCTCCCTTGTAGCGGCCGCCGAGGATCACGAGGACGCGGCCGTCGAAGGCCTCGATGCTCCGCACCGCCGCGGCCACGTTCGTCGCCTTCGAATCGTTGTAGAAGGCAACCCCGTCGATCGTCGCCACGTGCTCGAGAACGTGCTCGACCCCGCGGAAGGCGGCGATGCCCCGGGCCACGTCGTCCCGGCTCGCGCCGAGGAGCCTCCCCGCCGCGGCGGCGGCCAGGAGGTCGCCGGCGAGGTGCTGGCCCGGGACTCGCACGTCGCTTCGGGAGAACAGGCGCTCCTCGCGGTCGTCCCTCCGCATCCACGCCGCGCCGTCGCGGAAGAAGGCCCCGTCCCCCTCGGCCAGGGGCTGGCCGGTCAGGCGCAGCGGCAGCAGCCGCGCCCGCGCCCGGCGCGCCTGCTCGAGCACCACCGGGTCGTCGGCGTTCACCACCGCCCAGTCCGTCTCCTCTTGCCGCGCAAAGACCTGCGCCTTCGCCGCGACGTAGGCGTCGAGCGACGGGTGCCGGTCCAGGTGATCGGGTGAGAGGTTGAGCCAGACTGCCACCTCGGGATGGAAGTCCCTCGTGCCCTCGAGCTGGAAGCTCGAGACCTCGACCGCGAAGATCGTCGCTTCCGTCGAGCCCTCGACGAGGCCGATGAGCGGGGCCCCGATGTTGCCGCCCACGCGGACGTCGAGGCCCGCCTCCCGCAGCACCGCGCCCAGGGCGGCGGTCGTGGTGGACTTGCCCTTCGTCCCGGTGATCGCGGCGAGGCGGCCACGGAGGTGGCGGAAGGCGAGCTCGATCTCGGCCATCACCTCCGCCCCGGCCTCGCGGGCGACCGCGAGCTCGGGTCGCTCCCACGGCACCCCGGGCGACACCACGACCATCGAGGCGCCGGCGAACGTCTCCGGCCGGTGCCCCCCGAGGTCGAGTCGGACTCCGAGACGACGCAAGCTCAGGGCCTCCTCCGGAAGCTCTCCTTCGCCCTTGAGGTCCGTGGCCACCACCGACGCCCCCCGCCGCGCGAGGAACTCCGCGGCGGCAACGCCCGAGCGCGCGAGCCCGACGACCACGACGGACATCCCCTCCAGAGCCACGGCGTCCTCATCACCTCAGCTTCAGCGTGGTGAGGCTGAAGAGGGCGAAGATGACGGCGATGATCCAGAACCGGATGATGATCTGCGGCTCCTTCCAGCCCACCAGCTCGAAGTGGTGGTGGAGGGGCGCCATCCGGAAGATCCGCTTCCCGGTCAGCCGGAACGAGCCGACCTGAAGCATCACGGAGAGGGCCTCGAGCATGAAGAGGCCCCCGACCACGAACAGCAGCAGCTCCTGCTTGATGAGAACGGCCACGGTGCCGAGGGCCCCGCCGAGAGACAGGCTGCCCACGTCCCCCATGAAGACCTGGGCCGGGTAGCAGTTCCACCAGAGGAAGCCCATCGAGGCGCCGACCATCGACCCGCAGAACACCGTCAGCTCTCCCGCCTCGGGTCGGTGGATCAGGTTGAGGTACTCCGAGAAGACGAAGTGGCTGGAGACGTAGGCGAGGCCGGTGAAGGCCGCGGCGGCGACGAGGGTGGCCCCGATGGCCAGGCCGTCGAGGCCGTCGGTCAGGTTCACCGCGTTGCTCGACAGCGTCAGGAGGAGCACCGCGAAGACCACGTAGAGCCAGCCCAGGTCGGGGACGAGCTGCTTGAAGAACGGGAAGACGACGCGGGTCGAGTACTCGTCGGGCTGGGCCTGCGCCAGCCAGTAGACGGTCAGCCCCACCGCGAGGCCGACTGCGAACTGTGCGGCCAGCTTCTGCCGGACGCTGAGACCGAGGTTCTGCTTCCTCACGACCTTGAGGTAGTCGTCGGCGAAGCCGATGGCGCCGAAGGCGAGGGTCGCGAGGAAGACGATCTGGACGTTGCGGTTGGTGAGGTCCGCCCAGAGCAGCGTCGGGACGAGGATGCCGAGGAGGATGAGGACGCCCCCCATGGTCGGGGTGCCCGCCTTGGCCTGATGGGCCTGCGGTCCCTCCTCCCGGATGTGCTGGCCGATCTGGAGCCGGCGCAGCCTCTCGATCATCCAGGGTCCGAGCAGGAGCACGAGGAAGAGCGCGGTCAGGGCGGCCACCGTGGTGCGGAAGGTGATGTAGCGGGTCACGTTCAGGACCGAGACCTGGTCGCGCAGCGCGAAGAGGAGGGAGTAGAGCATCAGGCCTCCCCTCCCCCGAAGCGGGCGGCGATCGCGGTCACGACCCGCTCGAGCTGGATCCCGCGCGAGGCCTTCACGAGCACCGCGTCGCCGGGCTGGACGAGCTCGCCCACCGCGGCGGCGGCGAGGGTGGCGTCGTCGAAGTGCACGAGCGCCTTCTCGTCGAGGCCCGCCTCGCGGGCCCCGGCGACGATCTCCTTCGCCAGCGGCCCGACCCCGGCCACCACGTCGACCCGCCCGGCCAGGGTCCGCCCGCTCTCCCGGTGGAGCTCGGGAGCCGTCGCCCCGAGCTCGAGCATATCGCCGAGAACCGCCACCCGACGGCGCGCGGGGGCGAGGGTGAGCGCCACCACCGAGGCCTCGAGCGCCTCCGGGCTCGAGTTGTAGCTGTCGTCGATGAGGGTGACCCCCTCGGCGAGCTGCCGCACCTCACCCCGGTGTCGGGCGGGGGCGAGGCTGGCGGCGGCTTCCGCCATCGCCTCGGACGTCACCCCGAGGACGTGCGCGGCGGCGGCGGCGGCCAGGAAGTCCTCCACGAAGTGCGGGCCGGCGAGCGGCAGGCCCACGTCCACGGTGCGTCCTTCGATGCGCAGGTCGAAGCGCATGCCGAAGACCGTGCCCCGCCACCGCTCCGCCGAGACGTCGTGGCGTCGGTCGCGGCCGAACCACACCACCCGTCCGTCCCAGCCCTCGCCGAGGCGGCGCAGGCGAGGGTCGTCGCCGTTCAGGACCGCGGTGCCCCCCGGGCGCAGCCCTTCCAGGATCTCGGCCTTCGCGTCCGCGATCGCGTCGACGGACGGGAAGAACTCGAGGTGGACGGGGGCCACCCGCGTGATCACCGCCACGTCGGGCTCGGCGATCGCGGAGAGCGTCCGCAGCTCGCCGGGGGCGGACATCCCCATCTCCAGCACCGCCGCGGTGTGCTCCTCGCGCAGGCCGAGGAGGGTCAGGGGCAGGCCGTACTCGTTGTTGAGGTTGCCCGCGGTGCGGAGGACCGGCCCGCGGGTCTCGAGCAGCCCCGCGGCCAGGTCCTTCGTGGTGGTCTTGCCGACGGAGCCGGTGATCCCGACAACCGGGGACGTGGCCTGCCTTCGCACGTGGTGCGCGAGGGCACCGAGGGCTCGTGTCGTGTGCTCGACGCGGACGAGGGGCAGCTCCGCCGGGGCGTCCACGTCCCGGTGAACCAGGGCCGCCGCCGCGCCGCCTCGGGCGGCCGGGGCGACGAAGTCGTGCCCGTCGAACCGCGGCCCACGGATGGCCACGAACAGCTCACCGGGGCGGATCGTTCGCGAGTCGATGGAGACGCCGCTCAGCACCTGCCCTCCCGAGCGCGCGTGGTCCGGGGCGAGGACGCCCCCGGTTCCGGCGAGCACCTCGGCGAGGGTCAGGGTCGTTGCCAGGGCCACCGCGGTCACCTCTTCCTCCCGGCGCCGGCCGGGCGGGCGAGCATGTCGCGCGCCACCTGACGGTCGTCGAAGGGGACCTTTCGGTCGCGCAGGACCTGGTACGTCTCGTGACCCTTGCCCGCGATCACGATCACGACCCCCTCGCGCCCCAGCTCGAGCGCGCGGGCGATCGCCTCGCGCCGATCGACGATCACCTGCGTCTCCTCGACGCGTCCGGGGAGGATCCCGCGACGGACCTCCTCGATGATCGCCTCCGGCGGCTCGGAGCGGGGGTTGTCGGACGTGAGGATGACCACGTCGCTGAGGCGGGCCGCCACCGCTCCCATGAGCGGGCGCTTGGACCGGTCGCGGTCCCCGCCGCAACCGAAGACGGTGATGAGGCGGCGCGGGTTCAGCTCGCGCACGGTCTCGAGAAGGTTCTTGAGGGCGTCGTCGGTGTGGGCGTAGTCGACGAGGACGGTGAAGTCCTGGCCCACGTCCACGCGCTCGATGCGGCCGGGCACGCCCTTCAGGGAGGCGATTCCCCGCTGCACGGCGTCCGGGGGCACGCCGAGAGCGAGGGCGCAACCGAAGGCGCCGAGGGCGTTCAGGACGTTGAAGCGGCCGAGGAGCGGGGTCTGCACCTCGAAGACGCCGGCCGGGGTCCGGGCCCGGAAGCGCGTCCCGTCGAGGGAGAGGTGGACGTCCTCGGCGGTGAAATCGGCCCCCGGGGAGAGAGAGCACGTCGAGACCGCCCGCGTGGTCGTGCGGGCGAGCTCGGCGCCATGGTCGTCGTCGACGTTGATCACCGCGTGTCCGTCCTCGCGGAGCAGAGAGTCGAAGAGGACGCGCTTGGCCGCGAAGTAGGAGTCCATGTCGCCGTGGAAATCGAGGTGGTCACGGCTGAGGTTCGTGAAGACCGCGACCGCGAACTCCAGTCCGTGGACCCGCTTCAGGGCGAGGGAGTGCGACGAGACCTCGAGGACCGCGCGCCGGCAGCCCGCGTCCACCATCTGCCGCAGATAGGTCTGCAGGTCCGAGGCCTCCGGGGTGGTGCGCACAGCCTCCGCCACCCGGTCCCCGATTCGGTACTCCACCGTGCCCATGAGGCCCACGGTGTCCCCCGCTTCGCGCAAGGCGGAGTCGATCATGTAGGCGGTCGTGGTCTTGCCGTTGGTCCCGGTGACGCCCACGAGGTCGAGCTTGCGGCCGGGATGGTCGAGAACGTCCGCCGAGAAGAGGGCCAGTGCCTCGCGGGCGTCGGGCACGCGCACCCACGGCACGTCCCCCCGAGGCGGCTCCTCCGACACCACCGCCGCCGCCCCCTTGCCCCGGGCCGCATCGATGAAGTCGTTGCCGTCGGCGGCCAGACCGCGGATGGCGACGAAGAGGGACCCTTCGTCGCAGGCCCGCGAGTCGTGGGTCACCCTGGTGATCTCGACCGACGGATCTCCGTGGAGCTCCGCCCCGGCCAGGTGTGCGGCCAGCTCGCCCAGCCTCAACGCGGCCCTCCGGTGCGGCTGAGCGTCAGTCGGCACGTGAGGCCGGCCTCGACGACGGTCCCCGGGGCCGGGGTCTGGCCCACGACGTGGCCCGAGCCCTCCAGCTCGACCACGAGACCCTGTCGCGCGGCCGCGATCGCGGCCTCGCGCGCGGAGCGGCCCTGCAGATCGGGCATGATCCCCGGCTCCGTGCTCGGAGGGGACACGCGTTCACTCCCCGCGGCGGGCCGGTAGGCGGCGGGGACCAGCGTCTCCGGCGCGACCGCCACCGCCCGCAGCACGCGGTCGGCGTCGTCGGGGGGCACGGCGAGGGCGCGCAGGGCGTGGCGGGCCACACGCGCGAAGAGTGGCGCGGCGACGTCACCCCCCTGGTTCGGGAATCCCCGGGGCGTGTCCAGAGAGGCCAGGACCACGAAGGCGGGTCGCGAGGCGGGGACGAACCCCACGAAGGAGGCCACGTGGTCCACCATGGAGTAGCGCCCGGTCGCGGGGTCCACCTTCTGCGCGGTGCCCGTCTTCCCAGCCACGACGTAGCCGGGCACGGCGGCGCGGTGTCCGGTCCCGTTCCGCACCACCCGCTCCAGCAGGGCGGTGAGCGTGTCCACGGTGTCGGGCTCGAGGACACGGCGCACGATGACGGGCTTGACCTCCTTCACCACCTGCCCGTCCGCAGCCTCGACGCGCTTCACGAGGAGCGGCCGCATCAGGTAGCCGCCGTTCGCCACCGCGGCTCCCGCCATCGCCATCTGCAGCGGGGTGACGCCGATCTCCTGGCCGAACGACATCGACGGGAGCGACAGCGCGCTCCAGCGGGCGGTGGGCCTGAGAAGCCCTCCCGACTCGCCGGGCAGGTCCACCCCGGTCGGCTCGCCGAACCCGAACGCGCGCACGTAGCGGTAGAAGTTCTCGCGGCCGAGCCGTTGGGCGACGCGGATCATCCCGATGTCGCTCGAGTGGACCACGGCCTCGCGGAACGTCAGGTGGTCGAACGCCTTGTGATCGTTGATGACCGTGTTCGCGATCAGGATCTGTCCATTGCCGCAGTCGAGCACCTCGTCCAGCCCGACCACCCCCTCCTGGATGGCGGCGGCGGCGGTGACGATCTTGAAGGTGCTCCCGGGCTCGAAGACGTCGGAGACCATGCGGTTGCGCCAGCGCGAGGCCGGGTAGGCGGAGTAGCGGTTCGGGTTGAAGGTGGGCCAGCCCGCCATCGCCAGGATGTCCCCGGAGAAGGGCTCGACCACGATCACGCTGCCCGCCGCCGCCCGCGTCTCCTTCACCGCGCGCTCGAGCTCCCGCTCCGCGATGTGCTGGATCCTCTCGTCGATCGCGAGCACCACGGTGTGGCCCTCGGTCGAGGGACGCTCGGTGTGTCCCACCGGCCGCCGCCGGGCGTCGGTGTGGACGACCACCTTCGCCGCCCGCCCCGCGATCTCCTTCTCGTAGGCGTACTCGATGCCGCTCATCCCGGTGTTGTCGAGCCCGGCCCAGCCGAGCACGTGCGCGGCCAGCTCGCGCTGCGGGTAGTAGCGGCGGTGCTCGGTGAGGAAACCCACCCCGTCCAGCTCCAGGTCGCGCACCCGGCGGGCGGTGCCGGGGTCGACCTTGCGCTCGATCCAGACGAAGGCGCGGTCCTTCTGAAGCTTGGCGACGAGCTCGCGGCGGCCGGCGGCGTCGAGTCCGAGGGCCCGCGCCAGGGTTCCGGCCGTCGACTGGGGGTCATCGATGTCCTGGGGCACCGCGTACAGGCTGTCGACGTCCACCGAGACCGCGAGCGCCCGGCCCTCCCGGTCGAGGATCGGCCCGCGGCGCGGGTCCAGCTTGATGGTCCGCTCGCTCTGACGCGTCCCCTGCTTCTCGAAGAAGTCCTGCCCCAGGACCTGCAGGTGCACCAGGCGGATGCCGATGACGAGCGACCACAGCGAGATGCTGAGCGCGAGCAGCATCAGGCGCAGGCGGGTGCCGCGCTCGTTCCGCGGGGGACCGTCGCCCGTCATCGCCGGGGGCATCAGCGGGGAGTGGGGCATGCTCAGCGGCGCTCCTCCCCGTTCTCGTTCGCCCGGGCCTGACGCGCGGGAGCGTCCTCGTCGGCGATCAGCGCTCCGGGCGGAAGCGGTGGAGGCACCTCCACCACGATCGAGCGCTCGGCCGCCGGCGCCTCGAGACCGAGGTCGCGGGTCGCGATCGTCTCCACGCGGTTCAGGTTCTCGAGCGCCGACTTCTCCAGGTTCAGCTTGCGGTTCACCTCGAGCAGGCGCTCCCGCTCGTGGTCGAGGTCGACCGCGGCCTGGCCCGCGCGGCGGATCTCGAGGGCCGGCCACGCGTAGAGCCCGGCCGCGAGCGCGATGACCGCCACGAGGAGGATCAGCCACCAGATCTCGCGTCGCGTCTGGAGATCGACCTGGCGGACCACCCGCGAGTTGTCGACCGGCTTGCCCAGGCGGACGACGCCCTCTTCCCTCATGCCGCCTCCTCCCGCGCGAGGGCACGGAGCC
>JAJDNV010000206.1 GCA_022340545.1 Acidobacteriota bacterium
GGCACCAGCGAGGCCGCATAGAGGCAGGAGGACGACAGGACGCGCCAGAGGAAGTCGGCGGCCTTGTCCTTGCCCTTGAGGATCATCTGGACCCGCTCGCTCACGTCCTCGAGGCTGCGGCCCGCGTCGACGGCGGGGAGCCTCGGCTTGATGCGGTCGCGGTACTCGAGGGTCTTCCAGTCGAGGGTCCGGATCTCCTTCCCTTCCTTCTTGTAGAAGCCGCCGCCGGTCTTGGCGCCCAGCCACTTCCGCTCGAGCATCTCGCCCACGAAATCGGGGAGGACGAACGTCTCGCGTTCCGGGTCGTCGGGGGCGCCGTCGTACAGGTTCTGGGCCACCTTGGCCACGACGTCGACGCCGGCGATGTCGGCGGTGCGGAAGGTTGCGCTCTTGGGACGGCCGGTGGCGGGTCCGGTGAGGGTGTCGACCTCCTCGATGGTCATGTCGAGGTCGACCATCGTCCGGAGCGTGAGGGCCATCGCGTAGAGTCCGATGCGGTTGCCGATGAAGTTTGGGGTGTCCTTGCAGCGCACGACCCCCTTGCCGACCACCTCGTCGAGGAAACGCTCCATGCTCGCCATCAGCTCGAGATCGGTGTCGGGGCCGGGGATGGTTTCGAGGAGCTTCAGGTACCGCGGGGGGTTGAAGAAGTGCGTGCCGAAGAAGCGCCGCCGGAACTCCACCGGAAGGTGGCCGCTCATTGCCGCGATCCCGAGACCCGAGGTGTTGGTGGAGACGATCGCATGCGAGGGGGCGGCCTCGGCGACCTTCGAGAAGAGCTGCTTCTTGATCTCGAGGTCCTCGATCACCGCCTCGAACACCCAGTCAGCATCCTCCAGCTCGGACCAGGTGTCCTCGAAGTTCCCGGGCCGGATCAGGCTCATGTGCTCGGGGAGGTGCAGGGGGGAGGGCTTGAGCTTCCTCAGGCCGGCGATCGCCTTGTGAGCCAGGAGGCTGCGGTCGGCGCCCTCGTCGAGTCCCTTCGGGACGATGTCGAGGAGGACGACGTCGATCCCCGCGGTGACGAGGTGAGCCGCCACCTGCGCACCCATCGTCCCCGCCCCCAGGACCACTGCCTTCCGGATGTCTTGCTTCACGGCTCCACCTCGAGTCTGGTTGCGGCCGGCGACGCCCCCTGGGTCACCTCCGCCCGCGCCCCACGGCGGCCAGGGCCCGCTGGGTGCGTTCTTCTTTCTCCGAGGCGGCCGCCCCGCGGAGGAAGAGATTCACGACGGGGGCGGCCTGGCTGACGAGGTTGTAGTGCTTGGGGCTCAGGATCCAGGAGGTCACCATCTCGTCCAGGGCCCCGAAGAAGGCCTTGGTGGCGAGCTTCCGCGACAGGTCGGGCCGGAACGTGCCGTCGCCCTGGCCTTCCTCGATGACCTCGGAGATGACGGCCAGGTAGTCCTGGAGCCATCCGGCGGTGAAGCGCTCCATGAACTTCGTCGACTGCCGGAGCTCCACCTGGAAAACGACGGCCAGGTCCCGATTGCCTCCCAGGAGCCGGAGATGGTGCCGAGCGATCACGAGCAGGCGCGCCTCCGCGCCCTCGACCCCGCGGAGCTCCTCGCGCCCCTTCGCGACGTGCTCGGCCATGACCTCGTCGAAGAGCGAGACCAGGATGTCCTCTTTGTTCCGGAAGTAGAGGTAGATGGTCCCGTCGGCCACCCGGGCGGACTTGGCGATGTCCGAGACCCGCGCCCCGAAGTACCCCTTGCGGGCGAACACCTTCACCGCCGCGTCGAGGATCCGGCTCCGTTTCTCGGGAGTCCGTGAACGTGCCATCAGAATGAATGAACCCCCATTCATTATCGCGCCGGCATGAAGACCTGTCAAGGCTCTCCTCGCGTGCTACCCTCCCCGCCGTCACGTCGATGGTGCGAGGCGGAGGCCGATGAGCCCGAACCGGCGGCGAGGGGTGACGGCGGCGTGGGGTGCGGCGCTGCTCCTGCTCGTCGTCCCGCGGGCGCCCGCCCAGGCGCCCCCGCTGTCGTTCGAAGCGCTCGTCGAAGGAGACATCCCGGCCTGGGGGCTCTCGGACCGCCTCGATGCATGCCTCGAAGCGGCCGAAGAGAAGGAGGAGGCCTGGGAGGCGGCGGAATCCTCGCGACGTGCGGGGATCCGTGAACGCCAGACGGCGGAGGCCGCGGCGCGGGCCAACGAGGTCATCGAGCAGCTCGCGAGGGACCCGCAAGGCGGGGCCGCCGGGCTGCTGGAAGAGCTTGGCCGGGAGATCGACTCGATGTTCCCGAGCTCGGAGGACATCCGGTTCGAGACCTGCGAGGTGCGCCACGAGCGAGCGCTCCGCCGGCTCGAGATCACGGACGAGCTCGAGAGCTGCTACCGCGGTGCCTTCGATGACCTCGGTGTCGGTCATCTCGCCCCCGCCGAGGTCGACGCCGTGGCCGAGGTCAGGGCGGCGGCGATCCGCGCGTTCGCCTGCTCGCGTGGTCTCCGGCCCCTGACGACGGAAGTCGAGGTTGCCCCGGGCGCGACCGTGGTCCTCGTGGCCGCGACAGTGTGCCTCGACGCCTCGCTCTCCCGTCCGGGCGACGGCGAGGTGTACGAGCTCGCCCCGGAGCCCGTCAGCCCCGGGGTCCTCGATCTTCTCCGCGCGGCGGCGGCCAACCCCTCATCCCTGGCCGATGTCCAGGAGACGATCTGGAGCGGGATGCCGGCCAGACCCGGGGGCGGCCCCAAGAGCGCCGGGGGCCCGGGCGCGGCCTCCGCGGTCGCCGTCCCGTCGACCCGGTCGAAGGGCTTGGCGGATGCCGTCGCGGAAGGAACGATCGACCTGACCGCCACCATTCAAGACGGTTTCACGGCCACCGACCTGGTCCTCTCGAACCGGACGGGCGACCCCGTGACGGTGACGTTGACCGGGGCCCTCCTTCGGCCCAGGGCGGGCGAGGATGAGGACCAGAGCCTCGGGGTGGCCGGACAGGACCCGGGGCAATCCCCGCGGGGCCCGAGCCTCGAGTCGCGCGAGAAGCGTCTCGAGCGGGCCCTCCAGCGTGCCCGCGAGCGGCTCCAGAACGCCATTGAGCGCGTGCGCAACGGTGATCACTCCCCGGAGGCCCTGCGTGAGCTCCTCGAGGCGCTCCGCGAAGCCGAGGCCCTCGGGCTCGACGGTGATGACGCCGGTGAGGCGCTCCAGAACGAGGGTTTCGACGCCCTGGTCGACGGCTGGTACGAACGTGCCGAGGAGTCCTATCGGGTCTGGAAGAACGATCCCACGGACACCAACCGTGCCCAGGCGCTTCGCGACTTCAACGCGGTCGAGCGGGTCGGGGGCCCGCCCGATGCCTCCTCTGACGACTACGACGGCATGCTCGCCGACCTCGCCGGCGATTGAAGCGCTACCGCGGTGCGGCCGACACCTCTGCGGCCTTCGGGCCGACCCCGGCGATCGCGTAGCCCAGGGCGGCGGTGATCACGTTGGTGATCACGTTGACCACGAGGCCGAACACGCGGACACCCATGGCCTGGCCGAACGGGATGACCTCCTCGACGTTCAGGGCCCGCGGGTTGTTGAAGAACGAGTCGATTCCCAGCCCGTAGGAGACCACGGTGGAGAGGAAGATCACCACCTGGGAGACCAGGCCCAGGAGGGCCCCGACCACGAGGGCGCGCTTGAGACCCCCTCCCACGAACCCCCGGGTCAG